>JBBRDD010000055.1:0-25106 GCA_038204235.1 Desulfobulbales bacterium | reverse complement strand
TAATACGAGTTCCGCAAAATCGGAGACGAAAATGCCTGTTTATGTATGGAAAGGGAAAAACTCCTACGGTGAAAAAAGAAAGGGAGAAGTAGAAGCACTTGACTTGGCAGCAGCAACAGCCCAGGTAAAAAGATTAAGAATAGCCAATCCTGTCATCAAGGAAAAACCCAAAGATCTTTTAGAAAACATTTCATTTTTTAAGCCAAATGTGACCGGCAAAGACATAGTGATTTTCACCAGACAGTTGTCAACTATGATAAACGCCGGTTTGCCTTTGGTCCAAGGCATTGAAATATTAGAAAAACAGCAAAGTAATTCAACCTTTAAAAAAGCACTTGCCGACATTCGCCAGGATGTCGAGGCTGGGTCCACTCTTGCCGATTCCATGCGTAAAAAACCAAAAGTTTTCGATAACCTTTTTACCAACATGATTGAGGCGGGTGAGACCGGCGGTATCCTCGATACCATTCTTGGACGACTCGCCACGTTTATGGAAAAATCGATGCTCCTGAAAAAGAAAGTTAAAGGAGCCATGACCTATCCCACTATATGTCTGGCCATCTCATTGCTCATACTGGTCATCATTCTGGTTTTTGTCGTTCCTGTCTTCACCACAATGTTTGCAGATTTTGGTTCGTCTCTGCCACTACCGACGCAAATTGTTGTAGATCTCAGCGACTTTTTCAAAAATAATTTTATTTATATAACAATAGCATTATTCATACTAGTGATGATTGTTAAGAAAATTTATGGCACAGCGAAAGGCCGCTTAGCGATAGACAAAGGATTACTGCGCGCTCCGGTCGTCGGGATTCTGCTCAGAAAAGTGGCCGTAGCCAAATTTACCCGAACTCTCAGCACTATGCTGCAAAGTGGCGTGCCCATTCTTGAGGCCCTGCAGGTTGTCGCGAAGACCGCAGGCAACAAAGTTATTGAAAATGCTGTATTCCGGGTCGGTGATTCCATCGCTGAAGGACGTCCTATAGCCGAGCCCCTGGAGGAATGTGGCGTATTTCCCAATATGGTTGTACAAATGATAAACGTCGGTGAAACAGTAGGTGCATTGGATACCATGCTGGAAAAAATTGCCGATTTTTATGATGAGGAAGTAGATCAGGCAGTAGATAATCTCACGGCCATGATTGAGCCTTTTATGATGGTATTTCTCGGAGGAATGATTGGAGGTCTTGTGGTCGCGATGTATCTGCCTATTTTCAAAATCGCCTCTGTTGTGTAAAGAACGATCAGGTGAATTGTTTGGTTTTTTTACAGAAAGTTTGACTTTTTGTACCAAAAGTTTATGATTAGAAAAAGATTCGCAACTAAAACAGACAATTATGGGGGAAATATGACTCTTACCAAGGCAGACTTAGTGCAGCAGGTCTACAAAAATCATGAGGGCTTAACGAAGGCTCAGGCAACGGACTCCGTAGAGGCCTTTCTTCGTATCTCAAAAAATTCACTTATAAACGGGTCAGATCTCCTTTTAAGTGGATTCGGCAAATTTAATGTCAAGCGCAAGAATTCAAGAAGAGGCCGCAATCCACAGACCGGTGATGAGTTGACCCTCGACGCGCGCCGCGTGGTCACGTTTAAGCCTTCTGGCATTCTGCGCGAGAAAATCAACGAAGGTTGATCCAGCATTGATATTGAGAATCTAAATTTCGTATCCTCCTTCTGGTGTATATCTCAATTACCCTGAATGTGAATAGCACACTCAGGGTAATTTGTAACACCACTTTGCCAATTGCACCAGCCCCTGGCCGCCAACTCCTTCAAGTGTATACATCATGTTTCTCTCCCAACAGTCCATACCCTTGGAGGCAATCAGTCCGACCATTACTGATTGGAATCTTCATCCCTGGGAATGTCGAATCCTCCCAGCGGAATTACAAGCCAGCCTGACGAGCTGCGGCGTTCTTCATCCCCCGCTTGTCCTTGCTGATTCCGACAAGACTTTTGCCATAGTCTCCGGCGTAAGACGAATCGAATTCATTAAAAAATTCACAGCGCTATCACAGGTTAATTGTCTGGTTATAGACAAGGATGCCCCGCATAGCTTTATATTAGATCTCCTCCTCGCCGAACAAAACTCAGCGGGTCCACTCTCTCTTGCTGAAAAAGCCCGGTTTATCGAGATAGCCTGCCGATTGTCCGCTCAAGAAGATGTAATGAGCGCTTTCCAGAAAAAGCTGCAACTGAAAGGTGGACGGTCAACCATTCCGAATTTACTGAAAATCCTGAATATGGATGCAATTATTATCCAGGAGATTCATGCCGGACGGATCCAGGATCGAATGGTAACCGAACTTCTTTCTCTGCCGAAAGATGGAGATAGACTGGCCATGGCACTCTTATTCAAGAATCTGAGAATGGGAGATGGACAGCAGAAGAAATTTTTCAATCTTATCCGTGATATCGCCTACCGGGAGGATTTATCCATCAGTGTATTTCTTCAAAAAACAGATGTTGTAGAAATACTCGATCATAAAATGATGAACATCCCGCAGAAAATACAGCATCTTGGGAACATGTTCCAGCATGCAGTTGCTCCTGCCTCTGGACTGGCCGAAGAGGCCTTTGCACTACAAGTCAAAGGCCTGCAGCTTCCGACCAGTTATTCGATTTCTCACTCCCCGTTTTTTGAAAAAGACGAGGTCACCCTGTCAATTACTTTCAAAAATTTGGCAGAATGTATCCGATACCTCAATCAGAAACAAAAATAAGAGCTTACGGATTTCCTGCTACCGATAGCAAACCTTACCGGAGAGCATTATATCGTCACCAAGACGCTTATAGCTAAGGCCCGTCAGATACGGGGCAACATCTCGATGCTGCACCTGATATCCGTCAATTAATGGAACGCCCTGACTGCCGGCAAAAAGCGGTGCATAAAAAAGGTACGCGTAATCAAAAAGTTTTTCACTGAGAAACGCACCATGTACTGTTGCTCCCCCTTCAACGAGAAGGGAGCAAATATTTTCCTGTCCGAGCACTTTTAAAAGGGAACGCAGGTTTACACCCTTTTCTACACGGGGAAGCATCAGCAACCTGATCCCCATCTCCTGGAATGCCGCTTTTTTTGCTTCTGGTGCATCTGTTGCACAAACGATCCAGGTAGGTGCCTTCGAGTCAAGATGATATACCCTGGAGGCAATTGGGCTGGCCAGATCGGTATCGAGGATAATTCTAATCGGATCTTTTGCCGAACCGCGCCCTAACCTGGTGGTAAGCGATGGGTTATCTATCTCTACTGTTTTCCTGCCCACCAGAATGGCATCGACAGTATTACGAAGCTTGTGTACCGCTCGTAATGATTGCTCACCGGTAATCCAGCCACTTTGGCCGGCCTGATAATTGAGCCGGCCATCAAGACTGACTCCGGCTTTCATGATCACCCAGGGGGTGCCTTTTGTGATATAATTAACAAATGGATAGTTGAGCGCTGCACATTCCTGTTCCAAAACCCCACTGATCACTTCAATACGGTTATTTCTTAGAAATTCAATGCCCCCGCCATTCACCAGAGGGTTGGGATCGGTCATGCCGATAACCACCCGCGCTATCCCGGACTCAAGTACTGCCCGACTACACGGAGGTGTTCGTCCGGTATGATTGCAGGGTTCAAGGGTAACATAAAGCGTTGCACCCTGCACCGACGCAGTGGGGTTTCGCAGGGCATGTATTTCCGCATGCGGCGTTCCCGCTTTTTTGTGGTACCCTTTGCCAAGTACCTGCCCGTCTTTGACAATCACCGCACCGACACATGGATTAGGTGATGTTCGCCCCAGGCCTTTTGCGGCCTCTCTCAAGGCCAGACGCATAAACTGCTTATCCTGCTTATCCTGTTTTCCCTTCATCTATCCCTCTGGAATCAAGGAGACTCTTGAGTTCTTCCATAAACTCATTGACATCTTTAAATTGACGATACACTGAGGCAAACCGCACATAAGCAACTTCATCGAGCAGAGGCAGCCCTTCCATGACCCATTCCCCCACCACCTGGGATGGAATTTCTTTTACGCCATAATCCTGTAATTTATGTTCGATATTATCGGCGAATTCATCAATCTTATCACGGCTGACAGAACGTTTTTCACAAGCTTTTTCAAGCCCGACAATCAGTTTATGCCTATCCCATCCCTCTCTGCGTCCATCTTTTTTAACCAACACCGGCAACATCACCTCAAGCCTTTCATAGGTCGTGAATCGCTGATCACAAGCCAGGCACTCTCTTCTTCGTCTGGTGATCGTCGCATCTTTATTAAGACGCGAATCAATCACTCGATTGTCCAAATGCTCACAATACGGACATTTCATCGAACACCTCCCCACAAAACAAATATTGGGCGCAAATTGCCGGATGTTCACGGCTCGACAATTGCCTGCTCCCGTTGATCTTTTATATTACATCACCAACCGACTATCCTGCCTAAAAAATGTAATGACAGAGAAAAGAGAGAACCATAGAAAACAGTACAGCCGATTTTGCTCGGGCAAAATCGGCTGTACAAAAGATCAACAATTGGCGTATCGCATGTTACTCACTAAATTTGGCAACTCGCTGCTGATGACGTCCCCCGGAAAATTCGGTGTCCAGCCAGGTCATAACCATCTGCAGTGCATTGTCCGTATCAAGCACCCTGGCACCAAGGCAGAGGATATTGGCATTATTATGTTCTCTGCTTAATATTGCCGTAGGGACATCAAAACAGTTCGCAGCCCTGATATGTCGGTGCCTGTTTGCCGCAATAGACATTCCGATACCCGTGCCGCAAACTAAAATCCCTCTCTCACACTCCCCTGTTACTATAGTCGACACAGCCTTCTCAGCATAATCCGGATAATCAACAGAATCAACCGAGTCACAACCAACGTCAATGACAGCACGGCCCGACTGGAGAAGCTTTTTCTTAATGATTTCTTTCAAGAGAAAACCACCATGGTCGGCAGCAACAACTATTTTCACTTTTTCCTCCCCTGAAGAAGATACATGAAGCCTTCCTCTCAAGCTCACCCATCGAACCTTTTCATGGCAACGACCGCATTCGTTCCGCCAAAACCGAAAGAATTGGACAGAGCTGCGCGGATATTCATTTTTCGAGCCACTTTGGGAACGTAATCCAAATCACATTCCGGGCTGGGATTTTCCAGATTAATGGTCGGCGGAGCAAGCTGCTCATGAAGAGACAGTGCCGTAAAAACTGCCTCAATTCCTCCTGCAGCGCCAAGCATATGTCCCGTCATCGATTTGGTCGAGCTGACAGCCAGCTTTTTAGCATGGTCCTGAAACACAGTTTTTATGGCCTGTGTTTCACACTTATCATTTAACGGCGTTGAAGTCCCATGGGCATTAATATAATCAATATCCTCAGGTGCCAGCTCAGCGTCGGCGAGAGCCATTTTCATAGCCCTCATCCCACCTTCACCATCTTCCGGTGGCGCTGCGATATGATAGGCATCACTGCTCAGGCCATAGCCGCAGACTTCGGCGTATATCTTCGCCCCACGGGCCAGTGCGTGCTCGTAATCTTCGAGGATCAGCATACCTGCCCCTTCCGACATAACAAATCCGTCACGATCTTTATCGAAAGGACGAGATGCCTTTTTAGGGTCATCGTTTCGCGCGGACAGAGCCTTCATCGCTGAAAATCCGGCAACTCCAAGACCACAGATAACCGCCTCTGTTCCACCGCTCACGACCATGTCGCACATCCCATACTTGATATGCCGATAGGCTTCGCCAACGGAATGGGTTCCTGCCGCACAGGCCGTCGTAAGGGTAAGATTTGGACCTTTAGAATTGATTGCCATGGAGATTTGCCCGGAAGGCATATTGGGGATAACCATGGGAATGAAAAAAGGCGTAATTCGTTTGGGCCCCTTTTCTAGGCAGACACTATGGTATTTTTCAATGGTCGGTAAGCCACCCATGCCGCAACCGGTGATCACGCCAACTCTTTCACAGTTATGTTCGGTTACTTTGAATCCGCTGTCCTCAACCGCCATCTGAGCTGCGACTAGGCCATACTGCACAAAAAGATCCAGGTGCTTCGCCGCTTTTTTGTCAAAAAAATCATCTGCCTGAAAATCTTTTACTTCCGCAGCAATCTTTACAGCGTAATCACTGGTATCAAATCGAGTTATCAGATCAATCCCACTGACACCGGAACAGATATTTTGCCAACTCTTCCGGACACCAGTACCAAGAGGTGTCACTAATCCTACTCCTGTAACTACTACCCTTCGCTTCACAATAATTACTCCTTTTTTTATTATTACTGTCGCACCGTGTAAACGGGGGGTATAAAAATTGCTGCTCTCGCTGCTCTGTATGTTCAGTCGAAGGCTATTTCAACTTTTTAACGTAATCTATAGCATCTTGAACAGTAGTGATACCTTCAGCGTCTTCATCCGGAATTTCAATATCGAAGCCCTCTTCCATTGCCATTATCAGTTCGACAAGGTCAAGAGAATCAGCGCCTAGATCATCAACAAATGATGCATTTGGCACAACTTTATCACTTTCGACACTTAACTGCTCAACGATTATATCTATCATTTCCTGTTCGATTGCCATTGTCCTACTCCCTTACTTGAAATTAGACATAGTTCAAAATAACCATGTGCAATGATTTTACTTTACCCAAAAAATTACATTTACTGGAACAACCTGTTACATATACATACCGCCATTGACATGCAGGGTTTGCCCGGTGATATATCGCCCGTCTTCAGATGCGAGATAGGCAACGGCTCCGGCAATATCCTCTGTTCTGCCAAACGCGGCAAGGGGAATTTCCGCTTTAATCTGTTGTTGCGTCTTCTCGTCGAGAAGATTGGTCATTTCAGTCTCAATATAACCAGGGGCTACACTGTTGACGGTAATATTACGAGATGCATACTCCCTGGCCATCGACTTGGTAAGGCCGATCAGCCCTGCTTTGGCCGCAGAGTAATTCACCTGCCCTGGGTTGCCGGCAACACCTGAAACCGATGAGATGTTAATAATCCGCCCCCATTTTTTCTTCATCATCGCACGCGATGCGGCTTTAGCACACAGAAATGCGCCTTTGAGATTGGTATTTATAACCTCGTCCCACTCGGATTCTTTCATTCTGGCCATCAGCCCATCTCTGGTGATCCCGGCATTATTTACCAGGATGTCAATTGATCCGGCCTCGGTGATTATCTTTTTACAGGCATCCTGAACCGCATTGCCGTCAGCTACATCAAAACCTATGATCTCCGCTTTACCACCTGCCTGCTGGATAATCTGCTGCGTCTCTTCAGCGGCCGCAGACCGGCTTACATAGTTGATATAAACCAGGCATCCCATCGAAGCAAGGCGAATACAGATGGCCCGGCCTATACCACGGCTCCCGCCCGTCACCAAGGCGATTTTCCCTTCCAGGCTCATGATCTAGCGGCGCTCCTCTATTTTTTGGATCAATTTAGGAATGATTTCAAACAGGTCACCCACGATCCCGAAATCGGCAACATTAAAGATTGACGCATGAGCATCCCTATTAATGGCTACGATAGTTTCCGCCGACTGCATTCCAGCCACATGCTGCACTGCGCCAGAGATACCACAGGCTATATACAATTTAGGTGCGACTGTTTTACCGGTCTGGCCAACCTGGTGTGGATAAGGAATCCATCCGGCATCAACCACGGCTCGTGATGCGGATACTTTTGCGCCCATCGTTTTGGCGAGTGCTCTGATCAGCTCAAAGCCCTTGGCATTTTCAAGTCCCCTTCCACCTGAGATCAGAATATCCGCTTCCTGAATATTGACGTTGCCAGCATCCTCCACTACAGATTCCAGCACCTGAACCCGACTCTGCAACTGCTGATCAGTCAGTACTACATCGACAACCGTTCCCTTACGAGCACCATCAAAAGGTAGTTCCTTCATCACTTTAGGGCGTACCGTTGCCATCTGCGGTCTAGTTGATTCACAGACGATTGTCGCCATGATATTGCCGCCAAACGCGGGACGGGTCTGCAGCAGCGCACCGTCTTCCTCACGTATCTCCAGTTTGGTACAGTCGGCGGTAAGCCCTGCATTGACAAGTGTCGCCACGCAAGGGATAAAAGACCGCCCGATAGCGGTGGCTCCAGCAAGAACAATTTCCGGCCGGTACTGCCGAATAACATCTGCGGTTATCTCACTGTAACAGTCATCTCTAAACTCTCCCAGTGCTTCATGCTGAGCAAGGTAGACAACATCCGCACCGTGACCGATAAGCAACTGGGCCGTCTCTGCTGTTTCGTGTCCGACAAGCAGAGCACTGAGCTGCACTCCACGCCGGTCGGCAAGTTGTCTCCCGATACCTAAGAGTTCAAGTGACACCGGAGCAAGTTCACCATGCCGGTACTCACAAAAGACCAGAACTCCTTTCCAGTCGGTAAGATCTTCCTGAACCTGCTTGTTTTGCACGTCAAGGCTGAGCGCCTGAACTTCACAACTTTCAACACACGCGCCGCACAGACTACAGCTGTCGCCAACCACAGCCAGGCCGTCTTCGATGGTAATAGCGCCAAAGGGGCAGTTGTCTTCGCAGATTCCACAGCCAATACAAAGCTCTTTATTAACTTTCAACATATTTTTAATACTCCGCCCTGTCACAGATATGGAAGCAACTTGTCAACAAGTTGATTGAGCTGTTCGTCCAGTGTACCGGTAAGTACCGTTCTTCCACCTCTGGTCTCAGGCGGAAAAACTTTGACAACCTTGGTGGGAGAACCGGGCAGGCCGATACAGGCAGCATCAGCGCCGATGTCTGCAGCACTTAGCCGGAGAATTTCAGCTTTTTTCGCCTTCATTTTCCCTTTAAGTGAAGGTACACGGGGTTCGTTGATGTTTTTGACCACTGTCAGCAACGCAGGATAATCAACGGCAACCACATCGTAACCGTCATCCATCATCCTTTCGACAATAAGTCCTTTATCACTGCTCTCTCTTACTTTTTGGACACAGGTGAGATAAGGTATATTGAGACGAGTCGCCAAGCCCGGACCAACCTGGGCGGTGTCACCATCAATGGCCTGCTTGCCACATAAGATCAGATCAAAGGTGCCTAGTTTTTTTACAGCATGTTCAAGAGTATAGGATGTCGCCCAGGTATCTGCACCGGCAAAAGATCTGTCCGAAACCAGAACCACGCTATCGGCCCCGCAACTGATCGCCAGCCGGAGTATTTCTTCCGCCTGCGGAGGACCCATCGTCACCACAATGACTTCGCCGCCATGTTTTTCTTTAAGGCGAACAGCTTCTTCGAGGGCGTGTTGATCATACGGATTCATGATCGACTGCACGCCTTCTCTAGCGAGCGTATTAGTAACAGGATCAAGACGCACATCACTTGCATCCGGTACCTGTTTAACACATACGATTATTTTCATGCACCAACCTGTAATTATAAAAATAGCAGCATCAGACCGCGCCGCAGCCATCCTGCAATCAGATTTATTCTGGGTCTTTCGACATCTGCAAACAATTGCTTATGCGTCGATCTGCTGCCGTAAGAAGAGAATCAAGAATATTCTTTGTTTAATTCCTGGCCGATTACATTGCGCTGGATTTGATTAGTTCCCTCATAAATCTGTAAGATTTTTGCATCTCTCATCATTTTTTCGGCAGGATATTCACACATGTAACCATAGCCGCCCATAACCTGTACGGCATCGGTTGCAACCTTCATCGCCACATCGGTTGCATATGTCTTGCACATCGCTGATGCCTTTGACATATCCTTCGGATGCGCTTGAATATGCCTTGCCGCAGCGTAGACCAGAGCACGAGCCGATTCGATACCTATCGCCATATCAGCCAGCATATGCTGAACTGCCTGAAAAGCAATAATCGGTTTGCCAAATTGTTGTCGCTGCTTGGCATACTTGACCGCTTCATCTAGCGCTCCCTGCGCCAGGCCAACTCCGAGAGCGGCAATGCCAGGTCTTGACAGATCGAGGGTTTTCATAACGGTGATAAAACCGGTTCCGGCACGACCGATCAGCCGGTCCTTTGGAATACGACAGTCCTTAAAAATAAGCTCGGTGGTCGAAGACGCCCTGATGCCCATTTTCTTTTCCTTAGGACCACAGGAAAAACCTGGGTCTCCTTCTTCCACAACAAACAGAGAAGCCCCCCGCGGACCGCGACTTCTGTCGGTAATCGCCACGACAGTATAAATCTGCGCCTCACCGCCATTGGTAATCCACTGTTTGGTGCCATTCAGCACCCATTCGTCGCCATCAAGCACGGCTGTGGTCTGTATGCCGGACGCATCTGACCCGGCGTTGGCCTCGGTCAGACCAAAAGCTCCGAATTTTTTGCCGGTTGCCACATCAGGAAGATACTTCTGCTTCATCTCCTCAGAACCTGCAAGAATAATGGGATAGACACCAAGAAAATTGGCGGCGAATGCAGTCCCAACGCCGATACAACCGCGCCCGAGTTGCTCAACCGTTAGGGCAATGTCCAGACACCCTCCACCAAAGCCACCATACTCCTCGGGAATCGGCACGCCAAAAAGATCGGCCTGGGCCATCTCATTGAGAATCTGCCGGGGAAATTGATGTTTTTCATCGAGTTCTGCCCGGATGGGTATTATTCGCTCGTCAGTGATCTGTCGGGTGATATCGACAATCATCTGCTGTTCTTCGGATAAGAAATAATCCATTCTCATATCTCCTGTTTACCACTTAATCAGGGTTGCTCCCCAGGTAAATCCACCACCGAAGGAACAAAACAAAATTGTGTCACCTTGAGTAATTAAACCACTGCTATTGGCTTCATCCAGGGCTATCGGAATCGATGCAGCGGATGTATTACCATACTTGGAAACGTTTATAAATACTTTACTCTTTGGGAAATCAAGCCTATCAATCAACTTAGTAAGAATTCGCATATTGGCCTGATGCGGAATGACAAGACTTATAGATTCTTTGTCGATGTTCTCCTTGGCCAGAAGCCTGCATACTGCATCTTCCATGGCCCGGACCGCATGTTTAAAAACCTCCCGCCCCTCCATCTGGATATAAGCACCATTGTTTCCTTTGACAATCAGATCAGGATTAGAGCTTTCAGGGGCATGCATATACAGCAGTTTCCACAAACTCCCGTCGGAGTGCATACTTGAGCCAATCACCCCACGGTCACTGTCAGAATAGCCACAAACTGCAGCCCCGGCTCCATCGCCGAAAAGAATACAGGTGTTTCTGTCCTGCCAGTTCAGGCGACTGGAAAGGGTTTCTGCACCTATAACCAGAATTTTCATCTCATGATTGTCCCGGATGTACTTATCAGCCAGATCCAGACCGTAAAGAAACCCGGAGCATGCCGCATTCAAATCGAAAGCAAAAGCATTTGTTGCGCCAAGTTCCTTCTGAACATAACAGGCACTGGACGGCATAAGCATATGGGAGCTAATTGTTCCGACAACAACAAGGTCAAGTTCCTCGGCTGATACACCTGCAGCCGCAAGAGCCTTCTCGGCTGCCTTCGTAGCAAGTTGATAGGTCTTTTCTCCCTTACCGCCGATGCGTCTCGATTCAATGCCGGTTCTGGTTTGTATCCAATCAGCACTCGTATCGACAATCGATTCGAGTTCAACATTGGTAAGAACCTTTTTGGGTAAACATGAACCGGTCCCTAAGACAACAGTTCCCATTACGTCTCCGAATTTACGATGTTCTGTTCAACGAAATTACTGGTGGCAAGGCTTTCCAGAATATCCTTATTGATGTTTCCTCGAGCCATTTTGGCAGCTTCAAGAATGGCATTTTTAATCGCGTGCGAACTAGACTTGCCATGACATATTATACCTATGCCATCAATACCAAGAAGCGGTGCCCCACCATATTCCGCATAATCGACACGCTTTTTAAAAGATTTAAAGGCATTCCTTGCCAGCAGATAGCCAATTTTAGCCCACAGCGATTTACAGATTTCATCTCTCAGCATCTGCATTGCAGCCTCGGCAAGGCCCTCACTGACTTTCAGACACACGTTGCCGACAAAACCATCACAGACTATAACATCGACTTCGCCCTGAAAGACGTCGCGCCCCTCAACGTTACCGATGAAATTTAGAGAACTTTTTTCTAAAAGAGGATAGGTCTCTTTTATCAGGCTGTTGCCCTTGCCGGTTTCCTCGCCGATCGACAGAAGTCCCACTCGGGGATTCTGCACGCCGGTGATACGGGAAAACGCCGAGGCCATTATGCCAAATTGAAATAGATGCTGTGGGCGGCAATCAACATTTGCCCCTATATCCATCAGCACCACTGGTTTTTTAAGGGTCGGAAAAATTGACGCGATACCGGGACGAGAAATCCCCTCCAATCGACCAAGCTTGCGGGAAGCTGCGGCCAAAGTAGCTCCAGAATTACCAGCGCTTACGACAGCTGCGGCCTCTTTTCGGCGTACAAGATCGAAAGCAACCAGTATCGAGGCGTCTTTTTTCTTTCGAATCGCATCAACAGGATGTTCATTCATATCAATTACTTGCGATGAATGAACGATATTGATCAGCTTCGCTGTTTTGATATCAGGAGCCAGAGTCTCGAGGTGTTTACTTAATACACCCTCGTCGCCTACCAGAGTTACACGCAAATCCGTCTTTCTGACGGCAAGCAGAGCCCCGGCAATCAACTCCTCTGAGCCATAGTCTCCCCCCATGGCGTCCAGGGCTATTTGCACACTACTCTCCTATTCTACTGCAGTATCAAGTGAGTAAACGGTTCTCCCTTTATACTTGCCGCAACTGCCGCATAGACGATGCGGCTGTTTAGGCTCGCCACAGTCTGCACAGAGAGAGAGCCCCGGGGCGGTCAAAAAATCATGGGACCGTCTTTTCCGGGTACGGGAATGGGAGTGTCTTCTTTTAGGTAAAGCCATTGTATCCTCCGAATCAGGTATGTTTCATACCGTTTTATTAATTTTATCAATCATTGGTGAGTTTTTGTAGAATAGCAAACGTCGACCCCACTCCATCCGAAGTACAACGACAAGCCTCACTATTCAGCACGACCCCACATCCTGCGCAGATACCTTTACAATCTTCACTACAGAGCGTCTTCAAGGGGAAAGCCAGATAGGCCTGCTCCCGCAAGATCTCATCTACATCAATTTCCGGTTCTTTGAGGTAAAGAGTAACGACATCTTCGTCACTACTCTCAGTCTCACGTAATTCAGTGACCTGCTCTTCCCTGGTTGTGGCAAGATATTCAAACTCACAATATAATGCTTCTTTGACCTGTTCACGACACCTGTCACAGGCAGTCAGGCGATGTCCCTCCAGCGTTCCTTTCAGCAACACTGTCTCACTATCTCGCCTGGAAACACTGATACGAGCTGTAGCATTGAGGAGAAAAACCTCATTTTCTGATGGGAACCAGCTCGTGTCGGGTATCGTAAAGACATGAGATTTTCCGGTGATTTCTTCAAAAAGCAGTATCATAAAAAACACGTTCTCGATCTGTCGTGAATCGAAAAATAAAAAATATGAAAAATAATCAATTTATTACGGATTGGAAAGAAAAAAACATCACAGTAAAGAAAATCAATCCAGCGAAAGTGAAATAATCATGGAATATCAAAATGTTGATAGCACCACAGCACCTTAAAAAAAAATTATTCTCTCAGTGCATATGTCTCATAAATGTTACTTTCTTGTTTTTGCGCAAGATACAATCTGTCTTAAAGCACATGTTCCGGCTTTTTTCTCGTTTGACTACCAGGCTTAGAGCACGTGAACCAGGCGCTCAGTATTTTTTTCCAACCGCAACGAAACTCTTTTCAATAACCATTTCAACAACTTAATTGCAAGAGAAGGATCATCGCCAACCAACCTCTCGAACGATTCATATGACAAGGCGAGCAGCTCGGAATCTTTTACCGCATTAAGGGTGGCGCCGCGATTGCTGCCGCCAAGCAATCCTTTTTCACCAACCGGAGCTCCGGGATCAAGCAGGGCAACGACTTGTGTCCTTTCCCCAAAACCCGTTTTATTTTGCACCGCCACCCGTCCAGACACAAGAAAATAAAGACACTCAGCGGGGTCTCCCTTCTGGAATAACTCGGCGCCGGCCCCATAGGATACCTTTTCCATGACCGTCAGCAGTTTCTCTGTCTCGGCTTTTTCAAGAAACTTGAAGCAGCACTCCTGCAATGCAGCGCTATATTCAACCATAACCAGGCCTACTGCGCCCCGACGAGAAAAGAGCGGTTTTTTTCCTGCAGCACCTTGACGAGGCCCGCATATTTTTGCGTGCGCAGGATAGATTTAAACTGCTCCTGATAGTTTCTAACCAAGCTGACTCCTTCAATATTGATATCGTAAACCATCCAACCGGAATCAGTTCTTTTCATAATATAATAGACTGGAATTTTCGCGTCGCCGTTCTGAATGAGGGTCGTCACCTGCGCCCTATCCTCTTTCACTATTTCGCCAACAAACTCAATAGCCTGCCCCGAATAGCCCTCGAGTTTTCCAATATATACATTTTCCAGCAATTTGGTCATAAGAGTAGTAAAATTATCTTTTTCCTGGTCATCAATCTGCCGCCAGGTCGGTCCCAGCACGCGCTGCGACATCTCTCTAAAATCAAAACCACGTTTAATAAGTGACATGATCTTTGCCCGTCGCTCGACCTTGTGCTCATCGCCCTTCAAGTTCTGATCTCCCAAAACGGCCATCAAATCATTGAGAACAGGCTTAAGAGTAACAGTAGGGCTAACCTCTGCGGCCCAAACCATTCCTACTGACAAACCACACAGTACAATAGACAGTAAAAGTATCTTTTTCATTTTATATCTCAGCAATTCAAAAATTTTAAAGGAAGGTAAAAAACATTTTTTCTAATTATTAATTTGACTTCACGCTGCCAAAAGCAAATTTACTTATAAGCGATTCTATATCCAAGGATGACTCGGTATCAACGATCATTCCCCCAGGCTGAAAAACCTTTTCATCGCCCCCTAGGCCGATCTGAATGTATTTATCGCCGATGATCCCCTGCGACTTAACAGAAGCCATTGAATCCTTGGGCACCTTCACACTGTTATCTATCTGCAGGGACAAAATGGCATATGCGTCTTTACCGAGTGAAATTGCGCTCACTTCCCCCACGACGACACCGGCTATCTGCACAGAGGCACCCTTTTTCACTCCGGCGACATTATTAAATTGGGCGTTAAGAGTATATGTCTTACCGGCGGTTAAAAAAGGCAGCTCGCCCAGTTGCAGGGCAAGATAACCAAAGGCGGCAAAACCAATGAGTATAAACAGCCCGACAACCATCTCTAAAGTATTATTTTTCGTCATTGAAGGTCTCACAAAAGCTTATGATTTGAGCTGAACGCCATCATTATTCCACTAGGTGACTCTGATAGATGTCTCCCATCGTTGTACGGACGAATTCCTGGATGTACTCCTTCTCAGACCACTGAATTTTCTCAGGGCTGTCAAAAACATCCATTTTTCCATTGTTCAATATAATAACCTGATCGGCCAGGTTAAAAATTTTCGGTACATCATGGCTGACGATCACTGAAGTAAAGCCAAATTCAGCCTGGGTCTTGGCAAAGAGATGATATATATCATGACTCATGACCGGGTCAAGGCCGGTGGTCGGCTCATCATACAGCATGATCGAAGGCTTAAGCTGCATGGCACGGGCCAGTCCAACCCTTTTTTTCATACCGCCACTCAGTTGCGCCGGATATTTTTCTTCGTGCCCGGTAAGCTCGAACTGAGCGAGCGTCGCGGCGACCTGCTCCCCAATCTGCGTTTCGCTTTTATCGGTCAGCTCTCTCAGCGGCAGAGCAACATTTTCAAATACGCTCAGCGAATCGAAAAGTGCCGATCCCTGAAACAACACGCCGAATTGGGTGCGGAGCTGTTCAAGCTCCGCCCCTCTGGCCCCGGTGACATTCTTATCATGAACAAAGATTTTCCCAGAATCAGCCTGCATAAGTCCTAGAACAAGTTTCAGGGTGACGCTTTTTCCCTGACCACTTCCTCCGACAATGACCGTCGTTTTTCCGGCCGGAATTGAGAAATTCACCCCGTCGAGGACGTACTGTACACCGCCATCTCTTTTAGCAAAACTCTTTACGACATTTTTAAATTCAATTGCAGCTTTCATTTTAGAGGAGCACCGCTGTCAAAAGATAATCGAAGACGAGAACGGATATAGAGGAATAGACCACAGCTTGAGTGGTAACCCGGCTGACACTTTCCGCCCCGAAGCCTACGCCTCGAATTTCCCGGACAAAAAACCCCCGTCCTGAGCAGATCCAGACAACCAGCAGGCCAAAAACAAAGGATTTAATTATGCCCACCGTGAGATCATGATTGGTAACACTCGCCGTCATGCCCTGAATAAAACTGCCCGGACTGACCCCCATCATTTTAACCCCTGCCAGGTAGCCTCCACCAATGCCGACCACATCAAAAACCGCAGTCAACAGGGGCATTGCAATAAGCATGGCAAGAAACTTCGGCGTAATAAAATATCGAAAAGGATCAATGGCCATACAGTCCAAAGCATCAATCTGCTCGGAAATCCGCATTATACCAATCTCAGCACACATAGCTGAACCGGCACGTCCTGCGACCATCAGAGCCGTCAGCACAGGCCCGAGCTCCAGAATAAGAGTCAAAGAAACAGCAGATCCGAGCATCCCGTCTGCGCCAAATTTATTCAGTGAATAGTAGCCTTGAAGTCCCAGTACCATCCCGGTGGATAAGGCAGTAAAAAAAATAACCACCAGAGATCCGGCACCAATAAAGTGGACCTGACGCAACAGCTCTATGAACCGGAATGGTCGCCTGAATGCTCCTCGGATCGATTTCAGAAAAAAAATCGCCATTTTCCCGAGATCGGTCAGTACATAAAGTCCGGTGTCACCGAGCCGTACGATTGAATTACTTTTCATGAACCTTGCGTCCGTGATTATTCGAGAGGTATAAGTGCCTTGGTCGTATATTCGAAGTATTGATGTTCAAGGTACTCTCATTTTTGTATTATGTTGCTGCAAGACTTTGCTGAGTCGGTCATTAGCCCCGCCCACAAGCATTGCGGGATTATTTTTAGTACTCGCTTGACGGATATTCTTTTCAGTACCCCTTGAGTCAAGGGTGTTCGTTACAATCCCCCGTGGTCCCTTTCACTAAATCACTATTCCCGCCCAAAAGCTTTGCGGAATT
This sequence comes from Desulfobulbales bacterium, assembly GCA_038204235.1. Taxonomy (GTDB): domain Bacteria; phylum Desulfobacterota; class Desulfobulbia; order Desulfobulbales; family Desulfocapsaceae; genus Desulforhopalus_A. The sequence goes on along the minus strand of JBBRDD010000055.1, from coordinate 7,881 downwards.
CTTTTCAATGCCCCGTAGTTCCTACCAGGAAATCACTAATCCCGCCCAAAAGCATTGCGGGATAAGTTCCTTCACGAAATAATTACCTTGTGAAAAACACAAGGTAATTATTTCTAAGTCACTAAACACATCGGGCCGTAAGATATTAACAGACTGACAAGAAGTCAATGTCTAGAAAATACAGCAAATCAATCCAGCACCGTCAGAATTGATGCAGAACCCACGCAATCCAACCATAATTTCCGGGAGAGTGTCGGGATCAGCTTTTTCTCGGATCGTATGTTTCCCGCAAGGCTTCACCTATAAAAATAAGCAGGATCAACATCCCGACAAGAACGGCAAATGCGGATAAAGAGAGCCACCATGCCTCGATATTTGCTTTACCCTGCGCGAGCAATTCCCCAAGACTTGGCGTGGACGGGGGAACGCCAAGGCCCAGAAAATCAAGGCTGGTCAGAGCAAGTATCGCCGCCGAAACCCGAAATGGTAGAAAAGTGATGACCGGTGTTAAACCATTGGGCAGGAGATGTCGCCACATAATTGTCACGTTTTTTACCCCCAGGGCCCTTGCCGCGTTGACGTATTCAAGATTTCTGCCCCGCAGAAATTCTGCCCGCACATAGTCGGACAAACCCATCCAGCTAAAGAGAGACAGCAAAATAAGCAGCAGCAGAATAGACGGTTGAAATATCGAGGCAAAAATTATCAGCAGGTATAATTCCGGCATAGCGCCCCATATTTCGATGAATCTCTGCATCAAGAGATCGGTCCTCCCACCAAAATATCCCTGGATTGCCCCTGCAACAATGCCCACCAGGGTCCCGGTAAAGGTGAGCGCCAGACCAAACAGGATACTCAGTCGGAAACCGTAGATAATTCTTGCCAGGACGTCTCTGCCCCGGTCATCAGTGCCAAGAAAATTGGCCATGGACGGAGGCGAGGGAACCGGACCGACAATCTCCTGATTGATAGTATTGTAACTATTTTTATTCAGAGGAAAGAGAACAAAATTACCTGGTTCCTGTAATTTTTTGCGAATAAACGGGTCTCGATAATCTGTTTCAGTCTCAAAATCGCCACCAAAAGTCACCTCCGGATACGACACAAAAATCGGAAAGTAAAATTTTCCGTCATATTTAACCAACAACGGCGAGTCATTGCTGATCACCTCAGCCAATAAGCTCATTCCAAAAAATACAGCAAATAATATTAGACTATAATATCCACGCCTGTTGCGCTTAAACCGTTGCCAGGTTCTGGTCCTGCGCTTTGACAAGGCCAATTTCAGTTGCCTTCCCGGATGTGCTCTATTCATCTAATCCCTCAAAACTGATGCGGGGATCAACCAGCACATAACTCAGATCGGACAGCAGGCGGGAGATTAATCCAATCAGGGTGAAAAAATAAAGGGTACCCAGCACTACCGGGTAGTCGCGATTGACAACCGATTCATAGGCAAGCAGTCCCATGCCGTTTAATGAAAAAATAGTTTCAATGAGCAGGCTGCCGGTAAAAAAAGAAGCAACAAAATAACCGGGAAAACCGGTTATGATGGGAATGATACCGTTTCTAAAAACATGCTTGTACAATACCTGATTCTCGGAAAGGCCTTTGGCCCGTGCAGTCAGTACATATTGCTTGCGAATCTCTTCCAGAAATGAATTTTTAGTCAGCATGGTCATCACCGCAAGACTGCCGATGGCGGTTGCGGTAATTGGCAGCACCATATGCCAGAGATAATCAAGCACTTTCATGCCAAGACTCAACTCATGCCAGTTATCCGATACCAGACCACGAAGCGGAAAGACAGACCAGAAACTACCGCCGCCAAACAGGACAATTAACAGAACCCCCAACACAAAACCGGGTATGGCATAGCCTACAAGAATGACCGAGGAACTGATTATATCAAAACGCGAGCCGTCGCTTACCGCTTTTTTGATTCCAAGCGGAATGCAGACCCCATAGACAATCAAAAACCCCCATAGACCGAGGGACATGGAGACGGGCATCCGGGAAACGACCAGTTCAGCGACGCTTTGATGGTAGTAATAGGACGTACCAAAATCGAAAACCAGATAGTTTTTCATCATCTTGACAAAACGAGTAACCGGCGGCTGATCGAACCCATAGAGTTTTTTCAGGCGGGCAATTTTCTCCTCATCCAGTCCTGAATTGCCGCGATAAAGATTCGAAGAACCTGCTCTCACCTCACCACTTCCACCACCGATCCCCTCAATCTCGCCGATCATTTTCTCTACCGGACCACCGGGGACAAACTGGGTAATGGTGAAGGTGACCACCATTACTCCGAACAGGGTCGGTATCATCAGCAGGATTCTTTTCAGGATATATACAATCATTTTATTCTCACAGGGACCTTGCTTCATTTAATATTGCTTTCCAACAATAAGAAAAAATAATACAAATAGACAGCATAAAAGAAGAATATTTCTTGTCTTTTATCAACCTTTATGTCTTTTTAGGAAAAGACTGTCAGGAAAATGCACAAGCCCCCCGGGGAAATTGCCCGGTATTAACATTTTCCATCCTCAAAGCCGGGATTTTTATCCCTCATTAAATGATTGTCTTTCTCAAAAACCGGACAATCATTACTCAATTACTCATCAGAAAACGGCATGGAAAAACGTACTCCCTTAATAGAAAGTGAAACAGAGCTGGAAAAATTGGTGCATCGGGCCAGAAAAACAGATGCCGTCGCCCTGGACACAGAATTTGTGTGGGAACGGACCTACTACCCACAACTCGGCCTGATCCAAATCGCATTATCCGACGAGGACTGCTATCTCATCGACCCTATCGCTATAAAAAATTTACAGCCACTGGGAAAACTTCTTTCCGACCGGGGAGTCATCAAAATTTTCCACGACGCACCGCAGGATCTGGCAATCCTGCAGCGGGCGACGGGCACAACGCCCCAAAACATATTCGATACACGTTTGGCCGCCGGTTTTTCCAACCTGTCCGCCACTCTCTCCTTAGTGCATCTGGTAAAAGAGCTGCTCGATATAACTCTTTCAAAAGAGGAGACAAGGACGAATTGGCTACAACGGCCACTGACCATTGAACAGACACGATATGGCCTTGATGACGTTCGCTATCTCCGGGCAGTGCGCATACTTCTGTTGACACGAATCATTGGCCCAAAAATAAAATCATGGCTCCAGGAAGAATTGAACCTGCTCAACAATCCGGCCTGCTATTCCGGGCCACCCGACAACGAGCGATATCTCAAAATCCGCGGCAACACCCATCTCGACAGGCAGGGACTCGCCATTCTCAAGAACCTGACTACCTGGCGAGAGGGGATAGCAAGAAAACTAGACCGGCCGCGCGGGCATGTAATTAAAGACACAGTTCTTGTTGAGATCGCCAGACTAAAGCCGGTGATTGCCATTGATCTGAAACAACAAGCCGGACTGTCTGAAAAAGCAACAGCAAAATATGGTGAAACCCTGGCAGCAATTATTGCAACGACCCTGTCACAACCGGAATCGACATACCCCGAGCCGCATCACATGATACGACTGAGTAAAAACGACCACAGCAGTATGGAAAAGCTGAACAACCTGATCGCCCTGAAGTGTGAGTTACTGGGTATTGCCCCTGGACTTGTCGGCAATGTTTCCGAGCTCAAACGTCTGGTAAAAACACTTAACACCACGCAAAAAGATGAGCCGGAACAATTACGCCAGACGGACGGCTGGCGTAAACATTTTCTTGAGGATTTTTTCAGACAGAACAGAAAAAAATGATTACTCCTCTTTGCTAGAAGACTGCGAAAAAATACAGTCGGTCTCACTTCACTTCTTTTTCTCAGGAGAAAAACATGCGATCATTCCCACTCTACAGATCTCTGTCTTCCTGCATGCTGGTGGTCACCATTATCTGCCTGGTCACACTCGCCGAAGCGACCGAAAGCCCCGGCTATGCCGGATGGGAAAAAGGGTCTGCATATAATGGATATTACAACTACAAAGAACGGGATTCCCTTAAGGGAAAAGTTCTGCAATTGATGGAAGTCAGCCCCCTGCCGGGCATGGATCCAGGAACAGCCTTCATTCTGGAAGAAGGTGGCGAAAAAATTATAGTGCATCTTTGCCCTGTAGCATTCAGCAGCCCTGAGGAAACAGGTATTCGCAAAAATGTACCAACCAAAGTAAGCGGAAGCTGGGCGGTAATCGACGGAAAAGACGTACTGATGGCCGCCAAGGTCAAGCAGGGAGACAGCTTTGTGTTCAAGGTCCGTTTGACCAAAGATGGTACACCTTTCTGGAGTTTGAGTCCGGAAGAGCTGACAAAAGAAAAAGCTGCCGACTAAGACCACAGCTATCGGCACATTACCATCAGGGGGTAGGAGGAGTTACCACAGAGGGTGTACAGACTTGTGGATTTTCTCGACACAAAAATTGCAAATTCCTCTTTGCTACTTCATTCCCCCCACTGGCGGCAATTGTCCACCACCTGAAAGCTTGCCGTAGGTCTTTCTCAACCCCCACGCCCTTGGCGTAACAGTAGCCCAGTCTGCTCTGGGCAAGAATAAAGCCACGCTGCGCGGATTGCATCCACCAGGTAAAAGCTTTCTTATCGTTTTGTTCAACCCCTTCCCCCTTGGCCAGCATCCTGCCGATGTTATACTGACCAAAAGGATCACCGCTTTCTGCAGATTTCCGGTACCAGTACGCGGCCTTGGCATCATTTTGCTCAACGCCGATCCCCTTGCTGTAACGCCAGGCTACGGTATTCTGAGCCAGAACATATTCCAGGGCTGCAGCTTTTTCATACCATTCAAAAGCCTGGGTGCTCGATTGTTTTGTCCCTGAACCCTTATCGAACATCATCGCCAGGTTATATTGGGCACTCGCAACTCCGGCCTCGGCAGCCTTTTTGGTCCAATAGAACGACTTTTGCTCATCTTTGGTCACCCCCTCGCCGAGATAATACATATTGGCCACCTTGATCTGCGCGTTCTGGTTGCCGTTTCTGGCCGCCAGGAGAAACCACTCAAAGGCTATGGCCTTGTCGACCTCAACCCCTTCACCGCGATAGTACATCCAGGCCAGATTGCTCTGGGCGACATCATCGCCCTTTTGCGCAAGTTTACTGAGCCAGAAATAGGCCTTCTGCAAATCTTTCTCTGTGCCATCGCCAAAAGCATACATTTCGGCGACTCGCCTCTGCGCCTCCACAGATCCCTTTTCTGCGGCAGTTAAAAACCGATTGAAGATTTCTGTCTTTTCCGGATCCCGGTTGTTTTCAACATCAACCGAAGACAGCCGCGCAAGCGGCACCCCTGCCCCGGCTTCGGTTTTCACCGCTTCCTGTCGATTTTCCTGCGAAGAGCTTGTTTGCCCCAACGCAGGGACAACTATCGAAAGCATGCCTGTCAAAAGCAGAAATATCGTTTTTGTCTTCATAAATCGGTTAATTTTCCTTTCATACATCGAGATGTTCAAGCACAGCTGAAATTCAGTTAGATTGTTAATTTATTGTAGTTGTTTCCAAGAGATGATAGGATATATTTTTGCAATTTCAACTTTTTTCTCAATCAAAAACCCAATCGAGTTACGCTGCCGCAGCAGCACCATACCCCCAGAGGAGGAAACATGTTTGACAGCGATGAACCCTTGTGGGATAGAACTTTACGCCGCATTCGTCTCATCTGGCCTCTTGGCGACAATGCGGTCTTAAAAAAATCTGTCGACCCCAGTCTCCCGAATAGTGATTTGCAGAAATTACGCCAGAGGATCAATGGCTGCCTTGAAAGCCGCGGCGGTGAAGTTTCAGCCAGGACAAGGGCTGCAGAGCTTGGCGAAGCCTATCTCATCTTAAACAGCGAGGGTCGAAAACGCTTCCTGGAGCTTCTCGCCGGGGAATATGACGTCGACAACACCGCGGTTGAAAAAAAAATTGAACAACGCTTGAATTGTACCGATACAGACGAGTGCAGAAAATTGAATCTCCAACTGCGCAACCTTCTGGTCTCTCCCCGCACCAAACTCCTCCGGCAATTTAATGAACTGCAGGAAGGGGTGAAATTTCTTGTCGACCTCCGGGCTGAGCTCCTGCCAATTGCCAGAAATAACCCTGAACTGATGCCACTTGATCAGGATATCCACCGGCTGCTCTGCTCCTGGTTCGATGTTGGCTTTCTTGATCTCCAGCGTATTACCTGGAATACTCCAGCCGCACTGCTTGAAAAACTTATCGAATACGAGGCGGTACATGCCATTAAGTCCTGGCGCGACATGAAAAACAGATTACGCGACGATCGGCGTTGCTATGCCTATTTTCACCCCCGCATGCCACAGGAGCCGCTTATCTTTGTTGAGGTTGCCCTGGTCAATGGCATCTCGTCTAATGTCCATGACCTGCTGAACCAGGACAAACCGGCCATTGATCCCCAAAAGGCGGACACTGCTATTTTTTATTCTATATCCAACTGTCAGCAAGGTTTGGCCGGAGTCAGTTTCGGCAACTTTCTCATCAAGAATGTGGTTAAGGACCTGAGCATCAAGCTGCCGAACCTGAAAACATTTTCCACTCTGTCTCCTATTCCCGGATTTCTTTACTATCTCAAAACATTCCGTGATGACTGGGACTTCACGGATAAGGAGAAAAAACTCCTCGGAGAGTCGCCAGACGAAAAAGATCCCAAGGATCTCTTTATCGAAAAGATCACAGCGATCGATGCGGAACAGCCTGTAGCCAAAGAGACACCACTCGGCCCAATCCTCCTTCGCCTCTGCGCCCGGTATCTGCTCACCGCCAAAAAAGGTGCACAGGCATTTGACAGGGTGAGCCATTTCCATTTATCGAACGGCGCGCGGATCGAGCGAATCAACTGGGCAGCTGATCTCTCGGAGAAAGGCATCGCTCAATCCGGCGGCATCATGGTCAATTATCTTTATAACCTCGCCACTATTGAAAAAAACCATGAAAACTATACTACCAGCGGAGAGATAGCCGCCTCCTCACCAGTGGCCAAATTATCGAAATCATAACATAAATATCGATCAATCAGGCGCGATAGAAGAGGTGGTAATCTTAACCACAGCCATAGCGTTGCTATCGGCATCTCTCTGTTCGTTTATCACAAAGGATCAACCGCCAAGAGAGGTGAACAGGCAGATCAAAATTGCCACTTATCGTTGTACACTAGGTAACTGATTGAGATACCACTCCATGGGATCGATCAGTTCAAAACCGGCACTAAGCAGCTTCTTTTTGACATTGATAACGTTATTTGTCAGCAGATAAGGAAAGATCGCCCGTTTGTCCTTGTCCCAGACTCTGGCCACCAGCACACTGCCGAGAGAAATGTTTTCTTCAGTTATAATATCAACGATTTTTTTCATCTGCCCCCGCTTCTCCTTGATGAGAATACATAACAGACTGCCGGGTTCATCGATATTCATGATGTTGACGAACGCCGAAAGCAGATCCCGCGTCGACAAAATTCCCTTCAGGTACCCGTCTTCGTCAATAACCGGCAATGCCCCTACTTTTTTTTGCTGCATTACCAGCAGAGTATCCTGCAGAGTATAATAGGCATAAATGGTCATCGGGTTTCGGGTCATTATGTCACCGATAAGATGATTGCCTATTTTGCCTCGGGTGATCTCATAATCCGGCTTTTTCAACAAAGTTGACGGCATCGCATCTCGCATATCCCGGTCAGAAACGATACCGACAAGCTTTCCTGCCGCATCAATAATGGGCAAATGGCGGATATTTTTTTCCACCATCAAATTTTTAGCCTCAAATATCGTCATTTCAGGACCAGCCGTAATGAGATTTTTTGACATTCTTTCGCCTACAAACATAATACCTCCAGGAATTGGTCTTTATCTCAGTCAT
>JBBRDD010000054.1:0-25517 GCA_038204235.1 Desulfobulbales bacterium | reverse complement strand
CCAAGCCAACCGTCACCATGGAACAGGCTGCCCCATGCCCATTGTCCGAAAACCGGATAAATAAAGGCTGAAATGGCCGCACTATACACAAGATAGCCAACAAACTTGGTTCGCTCGGCCATTGCCCCGGAAACGATGGTGGCGGCAGTAGCAGCAAAAACGACCTGGAACATCCAGAACGCCAAAACCCATGGATCGCCGCCCGGTTTATAGTCACTGAGAAAAAAACCAGTGGTTCCAAACCAACCGGTGGTCGTCGCCCCGAACATAATGCCAAAACCGATGGCCCAGAAGGCCAGAGAACCGACGGCAAAATCCATAAGGTTTTTCATCATGATGTTAACCGCGTTTTTTGCACGGGTAAAGCCAGACTCCACCATAGCAAAACCGGCCTGCATAAAAAAGACAAGGGCTGCGGCAATCAGGGTCCATACATAGTCGAGATGCGACTGCACTCCGGCAATTGCCGCCGCATTCGAGGCAACCGTTGGTACTACATCATCGGCCCAGGCCAATGCGGGAAGGCAGAACAGTAGACCAACTACCAATACTTTTTTCATTACATCCTCCTTGAAATTTTCTTATATTTTTTTGTTTGTTAGATCGAATTCTTATCCCGCTCACCGGTCCTGATTCGACAAACTGTTTCGACAGGTATAACAAAAATTTTACCATCGCCAATACTGCCGGTATTGACAGCGCCCACAATTACTTCAATAAGCTTATCAACCTGTTCATCATTTACGACTATTTCAGCTTTTAACTTTGGTACAAAATCCACGTTATATTCTGCCCCCCGATATATCTCTTTATGACCTTTCTGCCGACCGAACCCCTTCACTTCGCTGAGAGTCATTCCATGTATGTTTAAAGAACCAATGCCTTCTTTCAATGCATCGAGTTTAAACGACTTACTGATCACCTCTATTTTTTTCATTCCGTGTGCCTCCTCCATCTCAGAATTCAACTATTTCATTTGCCAGCCCCCTTCTCCCGCAGAGACCACTGTGAGACGTCGGAAAGCGTTTCAAATACTTTGCTTAGGCAAAGCCCGCGTAGACATGAACTAAGTTTAGCAAATCATCAATAGATTCATTTTCAACAAACATGCCATTATGAAAAACGATAAAATTTATATCTATTACACCGACATAATTAAACAATAGCTGTATTATTCATTTTCCTTACGCTTATTAACTTCAAAAATAAATTATCACTTTTGTAATATTTTTTTATTTCAATCAAACTAATATTACATATTTGTAACTACTGACAATTTGACGGTTTTTCGTTCGTTTCTGAAGAGGGTAAAGAAAATTGCCGTAAATGGAACGGACAGAGGTGGGGGATAGAAGAGATATTGAGCGGCGAAGAAAGTGTCTGCCGACTGAGGTGATTCAAAGCGCTGCCCTGTTACTTTGACGATTTTGGCACATGACAGGATGGCAAAGACGCATAGCACTACACATGATGACCTGCTCACCATATAAGAAAACTATTCACTACAAAAAATCTATTGAAACGCATTTCTGCGGTGGTATGTTTGGAGTCGTTTTAATTCGATAGAGATCAGCTCATATGTATTTAATATAAAATACAATATTTAGGAAATTACGTAGAAATGGAAGCTCCAGGCGCAATCTAAAAGGATACAGATTACTTTCAACGCAGCCGGGACGAGCTGCAGCTCGTTGTTAACAGGCGATTATTCTTTATCATGGAGTTCTTTGATTGAACATCTATAAGGGAGGTTACCTATGGAAGGCTACCTTGTGACATTTTTCACCCAGGAAAACAGGGAACACAACAAAACATCGCTGGCGAACTGGATCATTGAAGAAGCGAAAAGCCTTGGAGTCCGTGGGGCGACCCTTTTCTCAGGCCAGGAAGGTTTCGGACATGACGGTCGTTTCCATTCTGGGAACTATTTCGATCTGGAAGACAGGCCGCAGCAGGTCGTATTGGCCCTCACCTATGATGAGTGCGACAGACTGTTCCAGGGCATCAGGGAAAACAAACTCCGGATGTTCTATACGAAGGTGCGTGCAGAATTCGGGTATACCAGCGAAGAATGATTGTTTGAATATCCCTCGTTTGTAAAATAAGTTGGAGTTTGCCGGTTTTCGCAGATCGCAACATGCTACATGACGTCAGAGCGATACAGTTGACAGAAAAGAACCATTCATACCGAGATACAGAAAGCAAAGTATTCTTCCTCTATTGATAACGTGAGATTGGAAATTCACCGTATTCCGCACAAGACAGCTCAAATTTATCAAAAAAATATTATAATAAAAAAGAAATTGCCTGACACCTCCGGAAGCTTGTGATATTTCGGGTTAGGTTGTTGTTTCGAGAGGAGGTAGTATGATTGGTCCTTACGTCAATGGAGCAGCATTGCTCATTGGCAGTATATTGGGTGGTTTTATCGGCCCCAGGTTCAGCAGGGATTTTCGGCTCCACATGCCAATGGTGTTCGGTTGCACCGCGATAGGCATAAGCGTCGCCATGATTGTTAAGGAAAAATATCTTGCGCCAGTAGTTCTGGCGGTAATCGTGGGAACTATTGTAGGTGAAGTCATCCATTTAGAGAGTGGTATTCAAAAGGGTGTGGGTTACGCTGGGAAATTGTTCGAAAAACATACCAAGCCACCGGCAGACCTCAACCAGCAGGAATTTATCGATAAATTTGTCGCTCTCACGGTGTTGTTCTGTTTCAGCGGCACGGGAATCTACGGCTCGTTGCATGAAGGGATGACAGGCGATCCTACCTTTTTGATCATCAAAGGCATTCTTGATATCTTCACCAGCCTTATCTTTGCTTCAACCATGGGTTACACCATCGGTATTCTGGTGATCCCGCAATTCATTGTTCAAGTATTGCTGTACTGCCTGGCCGTCCTTATCATACCGTTTACCAATCCAGACATGTTGGGAGATTTCTCGGCGTGCGGCGGTATTATACTGTTGGCAATCGGGTTGCGTTTATGTGGAATCAAAAACCTCCCCGTCGGCAACATGATTCCGGCACTTATTTTAATTATGCCGTTGTCCTGGATGTGGTCAACGTATGTTCCTTAACCACTTTTTCTCGCTCGATGCAGTCGTGTTGCAACAAAGGAGCGAGTCGATGGGTCATCGTTGGCATCTGTAGAAAGTATGTATTTGATAATTCATAGTTTTATCAGTATTAACGTTGGTAAGATATTAATACTTTGAGGAAAAAATTTGAAGCCATGATGCCAGATTACGCTGTCTATTTCTTGCTGGTGAAAACATCAACTGCAGATTTTCTTCATACGCACCATCTTCAGCTTCAACAAAAGCCGGTTTATATAGGTCATCAGCCCCTTGGAAACTGAAATTTGGCTGGCAGATGCACCATAAGGAAGGAACAGCAGATCCAGGATATGAAAGGTTGGGATCACGCGGCTAAGAGAACCGGTGCAACCTGCGCAATAGGTCGCCAGCCTGCGACCTTCACTTTCCTGCCGCCGTATCTTCGTCCACCCGCAAGCGAACCCGGATTCGATGGATCCTACGGATCCGCCCTCACCACAGCACAATGTTGTTTCTCCCCGATGGCATATTTCCACCACCGTATACCCCAGATCGACCAGCAGGCTCCGGACGGCCGACTGCACCTCAGGATAATCGCGCAGCTGACAGGGATCGTGCACGGAGATCTCGCCGTTGCGGCCTGCTGTACCGATCTTCACTCCCCTCTGGCGATGCAAGACCTCGTAGACGGTCATAACCGAGAGACCCTCGCCATAATCGCGGAATATTTTCGTACAGCTGGGACAAGCAGTCAGCACAGTCTTGATCCCACGAACGGAGAGTCGGTGCAGCAGTTCGCCAAAAACAGACTGAAAGTGTTCCACGCATCCCAAATCGTGGGAAGGTTTTGCACAACAGGCCAGGACAATCCCGAGCGAAGGGACAAAACGACGAAGTTCTTGATAGAGCTGACTGGTGACTGTCGGCCGTGTACCCGAGAGGGTACATCCCGGAAAAAAAACCGTATCACAGTGATCAGGCAGCCCATACCAGGAAAAGAGACGTGATCTTCCAATGGTCTCATACGATATCAGGGATCGGTAGGATCTGGTATCGAAAGAGCCGAATTCGACCTGATAGCGCCGGATCTCCAGAAACAGCGAACAGGGATCGACCTCTTCCGGACACACCGCCGAACAGAGGCCGCAAAGGCTGCAATGATACGCCATCTGCCGGTGCTGCAGAGAACTGAAATCAAACAACATCGATATGGTTCGAGGTGTGCCGTATCGAGACAAGAACGCGCAGCTTTTCACGCAGGCGCCACAATCGTTGCACCTGTCACGGATATCGAGAAGAACCGAAAGTAATGGCGAGGAGGAAGTCAAAATCAAATGAGAAAATTACTCAACCACAAACGAGGAAGAACTCTGCCTTCGGCAACGGCAACGACTTTGCCCCAAAGACAGAGCTCACGATCATTTCTCAGAATCGACCGGATAGCCAGCCCCTTTCCAGGCAAAGATACCGCCCGGATAACGCAAGACGTGGGTAAAGCCTAGCTTTCTTGCCCAGGCGGCGCCGTTGTGGCTACGGGTGCATTTGACAAAGCCGCAATAGACGACAATCGTCCTGTCTTTGTCCGGGCCGAGCAGAGCCTTGAAATCCTCAACAGTCTTGCCGTCGGTTTCTTTCATATTCCACTGCGGCATATCGACGATCGGAAAGAGAAACTGCTTCGCCCCGGGAACATGATTCTTTTTGTACGAATCCTCGTAAGGCATGGTATCAATAATCAGAATGTCCTTTTTTGCATCGATCATTCCCTTCAGTTCATCGGTAGTGACAATGCCATAGCCCCCGTGCTGCACCTCACGAAGCAGTTTGACTGCGCCCTGTTCCTTTTCAACCTCCGCTTTGAATTTGTCGGGACCGAAGAGGGCGAAAGCCGATCCACTCATGCCGACAACGAATAAACCAACCATTATTCCGCACAATATTTTTTTTGTATTCACTACGTATTCTCCTCTATAAGCAGATGATTTATCACGCGATCAACCGCCTGTGGGTACGACCGCGACTCCAATACACAAATATTACTGCCGCCATCATCACCACATCGCGAGCCAGAGCAGCCTTGAGCCCCTTGTATGCCTGCTCCGGGTCTTCCGGACCGAAACAGCCGCAATCGATATCCAGCCCAAGATGAATTCCATACAGGAGAACGGCGATGAACATGACCAGCATCAAAGCGATGGCCGGGAGGCTGCCACGCAGGGCGAAGACCAGCCCGATACCAGCGACCAGTTCGATGACCGGCAGCAGCACGGCAATTGGGTTGATAAATGCCTCGGGCAGCAGACCAAATCCGGCGATGATCTCGGCGAAGCGTGAAGGATCGACAAGCTTGACTGATCCGGAGTAGACGAAGATGCCGGCAAGAATCCAGCGGACAGCACGTCCCAATACCGGAAGAAAAAGGTCTTTCTCGATCCATCGGCTTCTTTTTGCTCTGTCTGTCATCACCTCGCCCCTCGCCTGGAATTCCATTTCATCTTGTATCTATGATGCATCAGCGGGCTCTATTTCACATAAAAACAGGACTGTTGTCAAATAGCAAAAACCGATGATTCGGCAGCGATAGATACCCACAATTCTTCATTATTTGTTCTTTGCCAGTGGTTGCCCAAGCACCATGAATTTAGAAGGAGCTCTGTAATACCAGGCAACTGCCCTGACAATAAGTAATTGTGGGTTCCATTCTGGACCGCTGCTCGGTTGGTGAGACAGGCAGGAGGTGGTCCTGGGTTATTGAACAAAATCGGGGCATGGTTAAAGCGGGCAATGAAATAACAAACTATTACCGGTGAGGCTTGGTGAAGATCTGCACCTTATTGCCACTTATTGTGGGCCACTACACTTACCCGGGCTGCGAATCACCTTGTCACTGACCGCCATCAAGGCGTCCGTCAGACGTCTTTCTCGCTGAGTCAACTCTGAATCTGCAAAGGTGTTCCCATAGTAGGCGTTAATGATTTGGGTCGAACTCATCGAAAGCGTCTCGAGAAACAAAGCGAGACTGCCGGACTGCAGATAGAGCGTTGCGTCGTTGACGAAAAGAATGTCCCGCCGCCGTTTTTTGAACTCTTCAAACAGCGCTTCTATTTTGCGTGCGTTCTCGCTGGCCAGACAAAGCGTGTGCGCTGCATCCCTGCCCATGAGGCGGGGAGCAATAATGTGCGCCGTCAGATACAAAACCGGCGTGACCGACCCCAGGGACAATTTGCCGCCGATCCCCCGAACCGGGTCCGGCGATAGATCCAGAACCGCAATCTGCCGACCGTATCCGGCCTTTATGAAATGTTCCAGAATCAAGGTGGTCAGGGTGGTCTTGCCGGAGTTGACATCTCCGGCAACCACCGTCTGACGGTTGAGATAGGGTTCGATACCGCAACTCGTCATCACATTATCCCCAACTTTGTCAGGACAAACCGTATCGCCAGAAATGAGGTAACCAGAAACGTGAGGCCCCCCATGCAATTCAGGAGAAATGAATTGCGCAGCGTGCCATGCGTCCTGTTGAGCAGGTAAAGAATGATTGCGATAATCAGGGGGGTACCGGTAAGGCCCAGGGCCAGCATCAGCGGAAGCAGCAGGAAAAAGCTGCCCTTGACGAAAGGGCCGAGCATGCTCACCAGGCATCCTGCAAAGACTACTACCGCAAAACGCTTATCTCTCACATCCAGTTCCCAGCCCATCTTGTCTGCGAAAAAATAGGCCCCGGCCATAAAGGTGGGAGCAAGGGTAGACAGGGTCGCGCTCCACAAACCGACCATAAATATTTTCATGGCGTTGTCGCCCAGGAGAGGCTTGAGGGCCAGAGCGGCATCCGTTGCTTTTTGCACGGCAATCCCGTTGGGGTGCAGCACTGCCGCGGCCACCAGAAAGATAGCCACACTGTAGAGCCCGAAGGCCAGTCCCATGGAAGAAAAGGTGTCGAAACGTGCCAGGGACAGGTCTTTCGGTGTCCATGCCCTGGCATTGGTATTGTAGGTGTGCATCCCGATAATAGTGATATGCACCGCACCACCCATGATTGCCGCCATCATCAGGGCCGCGTCGATCCCGCCGGGAAGATTGGGAATCAGCCCCCCAAGGATACCCGGCAGAGACAGGTCGGCCATGAAGAGGGTCGCCACAAAACAAGCCACCACGAAAATAACCAGGAGTTTACAGAGGGTTTCAAATTTCCGGTAGCCCTTACGCACCAGAAAAAGGCGGATCAGAACCCCGTACATTATGCCCCAATAGGGGGTGTCAACACCGGTAACCAGCGAGGTTATCCCTGAAAGCGCGTTCATCAGGACGATCGCCGCCAGCCAGGTTGCCAGGAGAGCATCGACAGTGAGGACCCATGCCCAACGCTTACCCAGGTGTTTTTCAGTGGCGGCGATAATGCCCATCCCTTCCAGGATTCCCACCCTGGCAGCAAGATACTGTGCGGTGGTGCCGAATACCGCACTTAAGATCACCACCCAGAGCATTTTATACCCATAGGTCGAGCCGGCAATAGCGACACTGGCCAAAGTCGCCGGTCCACAGGCAACGGCGCTGATGATCCACGCCGGCCCCATTTCTCTGATTTGCTCCCAGAGTTTTCTTGTCACTTGAACTTCCCCTTCCTCAGCGGCGCGGGAATTGGAAATGGGTACGCCGGTTTTCATGGACAATCTCCTATTTTACGTGCAGTGGTTCTCGATACTGGAGACTGGCGAAGGAAGGCGGGGATGGCTTTGATGGTGCAGGAGAAAAAGTTCCGGCGGGAAAAAGCGATCTCCGAGTTTCCTGCGACAGTATGAGCTGTATCAGGTTCGATGGGTATAATCTCAGCCCCGCAGCTATTGCAGAACACCCCAATCGGAATAAACCTTTACTAACGAGTTTTGATGAAAAAAGCAATTTTTTAGATCGATTTCCGTAGAATATGTTACTAGCCTTGCGCAAAAACAGAAAAAATCCTCCGTAACCCAGAATCATTTATTAGCCCTTGAATCAGAAAGTAGAGACAAGGGCTACGTCTTCAGTAGGATTAGGCAGAAAGGCCAAGGGCTAATCGTTTGGCGATGATCCGCTCATCCATTTTTTCAGCGGCCTTTGCATAATCAGGCTCCACCAAAAAGGCTGCGCCAAACAAATCTTCCAGTCCATTCAACGCAATATCGGTCACCAGTTTAGATCCGGTTATTTGTGGCGGTGTTCCTATATGCACCGGGATTCCGGAGGCCACACAGTACAAGCCAATAGCAACCGCTTTTTCAGAATACCATTCGGGGGATGCACCCCAAACCGGCAGGTCGGAGATATCAACCCCCAGTGCATTCGCTATCAAGCCGCAAAGATGAATAACTCTTGAATTATCGACACAGGAACCAAAATGGAGGACGGGAGGTATATTCAAAGCGGAACAGATCTTTTTTAAGCCGGGACCGGCCATTTCGCTTCCCTCGGGAACCAAAAGTCCTGCCTTACCTGCTGCCGTTGTAATGCACCCGGTTGCCAGAACCAGGATATCCCTTTTAATTAATTCCTTAGCCAGGCCGACATTTTGCGAGTCGTGCTGGAATTTGGGATTATTACACCCCACAATGGCCACCACTCCGCGGATAGAGCCCTCTTTTATGGCATCGAGCAGTGGATCAAGGCTACCGCCCAACATATTTAACAAAGCCTCATTGGAAAAACCAGTGACAACGTCTACAGGTGCAAC
Source organism: Desulfobulbales bacterium (assembly GCA_038204235.1). Lineage (GTDB taxonomy): Bacteria > Desulfobacterota > Desulfobulbia > Desulfobulbales > Desulfocapsaceae > Desulforhopalus_A. The sequence continues at coordinate 16,750 of JBBRDD010000054.1, read as the reverse complement.
AGGAATCTCCACCCGAGACTGATCACGTACCGCATATGCCTCTATGGCCATCTCTATTATTTCTCTTGCCTGTTTCGCAGCTGTTGCGGTGTTGAAAGAAATATGAGTAGCCCCGGTAAACTGGGCTTTATCGGCAGTAGTGATAAATTTGGTATGATAACAGGCGGCGACCTGAACCATGCTTGGCATGATACACTGATAATCAACCACCACCGCCTCTACTGCACCAGTGACAATTGCCAGCTCTGTCATCAGGTGATTTCCGGCCATAGGAATTCCCTGTCTGCCCAGAAGCTCATTGCCTGTACAGCAGAGGCCTCCGATATTGATACCTGCTGCACCAGCTTTTTTAGCTTTAGCTATCATCTCCGGATCCCGCGCTGCCGCGAGCACCATCTCAGAAACTACCGGATTATGACCATGCACAAGGATATTGACCATATCCATTTTAATTACCCCAAGATTCACCTGGGACTTAGCAGGGGTAGGAACTCCAAAGATAATGTCGGAGAGTTCGGTCCCAATCATGGATCCACCCCAGCCATCAGCCAACGCGGTTTTGGCAGAGTGCAACATGGTACTCACTGCATCGTTGTCGCAACCCATGTGAGTACGATGCATCATTTCGGCGATTTCCCGATCCACTCCCCGTGGCATAACTTTATACTTCCGCCAGATTTCCTGGCGCACCTTTGGGACACGACAGACAAACCCTATTTCTTTTTTGCGGCTGCCAAAATCAGCAAAACAGGCTTCTACCAAATCCTCTGCGATTGCCATCGTTTCCCGGCCTTCAATGGATATTCCAAGTTCCCCGGCAACACTTCGCAATTTTTTTTCATCGGTGATTTTGTAATCAGGAGCCCGACCCTCGGTAATGGCTTCAAGGACTTCAATAAGATCACGGCCATGGTCTGAGTGCCCTGCCGCTCCCCCAGCGACAAAGCGGCCAAAATTCCGCGCCACGATCACATCCCCGTCAGCCCCGCAAACCCCTCGTTGCATTTTGCCATTTTCTTTGAGACTAATTCGGCAAGGCCCCATGTTGCAATTTTTACAGGTCAAACCAAGCTCACAGAATTTGCATCCCGGTTGCTGTTGGTCGAAGCGATCCCAAACGGTTTCCACCCCGTCTCTTCTCGCCTTTTCAATCATTTTTTGGGCGTCTTCCCAGATAGATAATTCTTTTGCGGGTGTGGGTTGTTTGGACATGATAACTCCTCAAGTAGTATTTACTCTATCATCTAGCTGTTCTGGCTTTGAGCGCAAATGCAACCGCTAGAATATTCACTCAAGGGAGGACACTACTACAAAGAGCCATATAAAACTGTCGCCTGGCCGACAGAAGATAGAATACTGTGGCTATCATTTCAGGAGCGATTGACTCCCCCTACGGACTCCAACGCTGAGAGATTGGGAATAAGGAATCTGCCCCGCTCCGGTCGCTCGATAAGACCCGCTCTCACGAGATCATTGAGGAGCATTGATACTGTTTGCCGTGTTGAACCAACTAAGCGCGAAATCTGTTCAATAGATAAGTCCAGCTGGATCTGAACACTGCCATTCGCTAAGGTAACACCATGTCTGCTTGCCTCATTTGAAAGCAAAGCAACCAAACGTGCATTCACATCTTTGAAGGCCAGTCCATCAATTATGGAAAAAGAGGTTTTTAAAATATTGCCCAGCACCCGAACCATGGCCTTTGTCACCTCAGGATCACCAACCATTCGTTGTCTAAATGTTTTCACATCTGTCAGCAAGACAACAACATCAGTTAAAGCCTGGACGAATGTTCCGGTATGTGTGGAGTAAATATCACCTTTTGTAAGTATGCCCAGATTAAACTCCTTCTCTTCATAGCCAAGATAGACTCTTACCTTACCGCTCACGACAATAAATACTCGGTTAGATCCCGTCCCCGGCTGGCAGATAAAACTACCCTTGGGAAATTTGTGGCTGATCAGCACAGAACGAAGTTCTGCAAATTCGGGACGCTGCAAGTGATCGAGCAGATTTTCTTCTAAAAATTTCATTTCCTTTCTCTCTCCAGTTCCCCTAAAGACATTGTTCATATTTCATAGTAACGCATTGCGGTAGCACAGTTAATTCCGCAATAAAAGACGTGGAAAAATATTCTATTGCGCTTTGTAGCCGGGAAAAACTCTAATTTCAGAAAGTCCACATGCAACATATTACAGATTTTTGTTAACCAGAGAGTCAGACAACAACAAACAGATGGTTCCAGAAAATCTGCGCAAAAGAACAGATTCGTCGGGTTTCTATTCTTATTAAAAGATCTTACTCTTTAATCCATGAATGAACATCACCTGGACATCGATACATGCTCCTGGAAATACGACTTATGACAGGGCATAATCCAGCCGGAAATAAACACCATTCAACAGGCATGGGAGACATAGTCGCCGGTACAGGACCGGTAAAGTTGATCAATACTGTTGCGCTCTTTGTGTGGAGTTCAGGGCGGTTTTTACCGAAATCGTCATTTGCCCGGAATATGCTGATGCACCCCTCGATGACTTCACCCTTGGCGTTAAAGTTCCCAATAGTATGGCCGGAAACAACGTTCAGGGTCAAGAAGAGAAGATTCACTGTGCGTCCGCCAGCTCAAAAAGCCTGTTTTGATCCATCCAAATGAATTCTGCGTATCATACGTTCTTTTGAACGGCCTCCGGGAAAGGTCAGATCCTCCTTCTGATACCCAAAGATAGAGCCCATTTAAATGGCGAGTAATCAACGTACAGCGTAACTGGAGACTAAAAATGTTAAAACAAGGCATTTACCTGCTGATAACTTGTGCTCTTTGGGGATCAACGGTTTCTACAATTTATACGCAGAATCTCCCTATCGTAAAGACCCAGTCGGGCCTGGTACAGGGAATCAGGGAAGATGGTGTAACTGTATTTAAAGGAATCCCTTATGCAAAACCGCCACTAGGAGAACTAAGATGGCGTGCACCTCAGCCCCTTGAACACTGGCCCGGAACATACAAAGCCACCGAATTTGGGCATGATTGCATGCAGGCACCTATACTAAGTGACGATGCACCTCTTCGTACTTCCCTCTCTGAAGATTGCCTGTTTCTTAATATCTGGAAACCCAAAGGGGAGCAAACAACACCGTTGCCCGTATTGGTTTGGATTTATGGTGGCGGTTTTGTTAATGGTGGGTCATCACCTGCTATGTTCAGTGGTCATGAGTTTGCCAAACAAGATATTGTGACCGTAAGTTTTAATTATCGGATTGGTCGTTTTGGCTTTTTTGCTCACCCGGCTCTGACACAAGAAAATAAGGATGGCGTGCTGGGTAACTATGCGTTCATGGATCAGATCGCCGCACTGAAATGGGTTCAGGAGAATATCCGGGACTTCGGTGGCGATCCAGACCAGGTGACACTTATGGGCGAATCCGCTGGTGGCTTTTCTGTTCATGTTCTGCTGACATCACCACTTTCGCAAAGATTATATAAGCAGGCCATTATTCAATCGGGTGGTGGCCGCGGGGGTAACGGCATAAGGTTGCTCTCTGCCACAAACATGCAGGGAATGGCTTCGGCCGAATCTGTAGGAGTTGCATTCGCCAGTAAAATGGGGATCCAGGGGCAGGATCAAAAAGCAATCGACGCACTGCGCAAATTATCGGCGGAAGATGTCGTTCATGGTCTCAATATGGCGACCATGAATGATCCGACGTACTCGGGACCGATCATTGATGGTACTCTCATGGTTAATCAGCCCGAGGAAACTTATAAACGCGGTAAAGGTCTCAACATTCCCGTTCTTATAGGGACAACTGATTCAGATATCGGGCGTCCTCCCAGTGTTCAAACCATGCAACAAGCGCTCGCCCCGTTTGGCGATGAGAAATACCAGGAAGCACGAAGTGCCTATGACGTCAACGAAAGTAAATCACCACAAGCAATAGCTCAGGCGATCTCAAGCGATATATTGATGGTGGAGCCAGCTCGTTTTGTGATGCAGGAAGCGAGTAAGCAACCCGCACCTGTATACGGATACAGATTCGGCTACGTGGCTGATTCAAAGAAGTTTGCATGGTCCGGAGCCTACCACTCGACAGACGTTCCATATGCCTTTAATACTGTCAACACAACATATGGCGTTGACCTGACTGAAAAAGACCAGGCCATGGCAACTCTTGTTTTCGGATATTGGGTCAATTTCATAAAAACCGGCTCGCCAAATGGTGACGGTTTGCCCAAATGGACTCCATTTAACAGTCAAAAGGAAAATATAATGATTTTTGACAACAGAGGTGCTGAAGAATCAGAGTCGGAATCGGATCCCTGGTCCAAAAGGCTTGATCTTGTTGAATCCCTGCAAAAGAAAAACTAACTTTAAGCGCCAGGAACTATTACCCATTGGCCTCTCTCCAGCGAGACAGACCAGCCAGCCATATCCGTGTCACATGCAGCTGCGTCAGGGGTTCTCAACGATAGAGATCAGGATATAATCTTTTAGCACAATCAGGGCAAATACCATGACTAAAGTCCGCCTCAGAATGATCGCGAATATATGTTTCTAATTGATTCCAGTACCCTTTATCATCTCTTATCATTTTGCATGATGCACAAATTGGCAGAAAACCACTTAAAGTTTTAATTTCAGCCAATGCTTCTTTAAGCTGTGCAATGAGCCGTTCCCGTTCATCTTCAATTTTTATCCTGTCGGTTATATCAGCTGCAACCTGCAACCGTACTATACGACCGTCAATCCATTGTATTGCCCTGTCGTGCATATATAACCACTTCCCGGTTACAGTGTTTTGAAGCTCCCAACTGTACGGTTCTCCCGGCTGGCCCTCCTCGGTCAGAAGATATTTATTGGTGCAGAAGGAACAAGGCCCGCCCTGTCCTTGCTGTATGGCCTGCCAACATTTTTTTCCGACAACGTCACCGAGATGTTTTTTGGTGTATTCGTTAACAAATAAAACCTCATAAGACTCCATATCAGCAACAAAAACGAATGTATCCAGACTATCCATCAACAGGCGAAACCGTGCTTCACTCTCAAGCAGCACTCTTTGACTCAGATTCAGGGCATCTGCCATCTCATGAAAAGCACTGGTCAGCGTTTCAAGCTCCCGGGTTTGGGGGGTAATTTCACTGCGAGCGGAAAGGTTTCCCTGGGCAATTTTTCGCGTCAAAGTCACAAGACTTTGTAGAGGAGAAATTAATGTGTTTTTTCCAACCACCCAGGAAACGAAAAGAGAGAGCACTGTTGCCAGGAGCATTAATAACAAGTTCCTGGTCAGTATAGCGTTGGCAGGCGCAATCACATAGGCTTCAGGAATACCTGCCCATATACATAAATATGGGGGCTCCCCGGGTTCGACACGAACTTGCTCATAGGCAAATATTCTACGCAGGCCGTCAGATCCAGTATTTACAAATATGCCAGAATCCTTCGCTTTAATGACCATTTGCCAATTCTGGGATCGAATCGGGGCACCGATGGGATTAGTTTTTTCCCGTTGAGGATAATAAAACAGCCGAATTCCCTGATGGTCGGTTAGGCCAACAAAGGACTTTTCAGGAAGGGTCGAAAAGTTATAGAAGCTGGCAAAACTGGACAATTTGACGGCAGTAGTCAAAACGGCCTTGAGGGTACCATTGGGGTCGAGTACAGGATAAGCGAAAGCAAAGGCAGGGACAGAAGTCCCAACCCGTGATACAATATATTCACCAACAGCAAACCTTCTCCTGTCTATGGCTTCTCGAACATGTTTTCGATCGGCCAGATTTATTCTCGAAAAGGCTCCACCCGCAGCGAGAACTTGTCCGCTGAGATCGACTAACGCCATATTGTTATATTGAGGATTTTTCTCCAGCACTGCCTTCAGGATTTCAGCGCTGGCCTTGACATCCATGTCCTGGATTGCAGGCAGGGAAGAAAGAGTGGAGAGAATTTCCCTGGTGGAGCGGGCAATTTGGTTCTGTGCTTCGGCCATAGTGTGCGTCAGCAGCATAACATCCCCTTTGGCATTTTCGATGGACTGCTGCCGTTGCTCCAGGCCGGAGTAAAAAAGGATGGCCAGAGCCGGGAAAACTGCCAGGACTATCAACAGAGCAAGGTTTTTACCTATTGACCCTAAGGTTAATAATCTCATAACCAGATCTTCGCTCTAATCCATATCTTCATATCATCGAAACTCTGTCATTGGATGTCACAACTTAACACGGTAATACATAACATCAATTTTACATACAATAATAAGAAACAGGCAGCTTAATTACTTCATGACAAGTGGTTGAAATCGGGTCGTTAAACGATTTTTTGCATAGAATCGTGGAAATTATTGTTACAAGACTATCTCTTTATTTTCACTCCTTGGGAAGACTAAAAACAAAATTGGGATGACCATCAGGTGATTCGTCACACCACAGATCTCCGCCATGACGTCGCACAAGTTCACGACTGACAGTAAGGCCAATGCCTGAGCTCCCCTCGCTCTCGAACATTTCAAATATCGCGCCCCTCTTCTCTATTGGAATGATTTCGCCACTGTTATAAACGTTAAGATGGTACATTTTCCCTTTATCTTCAAATCCATACGCAATCACACCGCCTTTTTGGGTGTAACGAATAGCATTAGAAAGAAGATTTCGATACACAATGGCCAACCAGTTTTTATTGGCAGAAACAATAATTTTATCGCCTGGTATTCCACCCAGACGATTGTCAATCTGAAGATCCCCCTCTTCAATCTCCCGTGAAAATTCTCCGAGAATCGGATCAATAATATCCTGCCGGAGGTCAAGAAGTTGTTTCTTCCCGATTTTACCGGAACTCATGACACTTGATTTGGTCAGATATTCCTTGATAATTGTTTCCAGTCTCATCATGCGATTAAAAACGTCGAGCAGCGTCTGCTTAACACTTTCGCTCACTTCACCAAATCGTCCTCTTGCCAATAACTTGACGGTTAAAGCAATGGATACAATTGGCGATCGCATATCGTGTGTAGCTATGGAGAGCATTCGCAGAATATGGTTCTCCAGTTTTTTCCGCTTAGTAATATCACGTGAAATTCCAATCACGCCAATAATTTCTCCGTTGATATCTTTCCAGGGAAATTTAGCAACAGATATCCAGGATTTTGTGCCGTTTAATCGAGTAAGCTCCTCCTCCTTATCCTCTAATGATTTCCCTGTTTCCATAATGAAAATTTCATCATCCCGACATTTCCGAGCCTCTTCTAAAGGAAGAAAATCAAAATCGGTTTTGCCAATCATATCCTCCCAACGAACGACTGATCTTCTCGCTTTGGCCTCACTCACCAAAACAAATCTCCCGTCCATATCCTTGAAGAATACCGAATCCTCTGTGTGGCGCAAAAGCGCCATCATTTCAGGACACCTTTGCTGGAAATTATTGGTCATACCGCTAGATCTCCCAAAAGATGACAAAGTGGTTGTAACATGTCGAAGACGGGTGGAGTTTTACAATATATGCGCCGAACCATATAAAAAACCTCTCACAGAAGAAGTCCAACATTTTTCCATTTGACTCAAGACACAACACCGAGTCAGAACGAATTTTTCCTGCTTTGCAGTCCAGTTCAAAAATCCTAAAATTTACTTATGGGTATCGGGAAGATAATCAGCGCGGACTGGAGAGAAAATTTCCACAACAACTGAATCTTCAAGTGCAATAACAGAGTGTTCACTCTCGCCAGGTAGGCACCAGCTGTCACCGGTTTCAACCTCGCGCTCCTTATTTTCGACGGTGAAGAGCAGTCTCCCCGAAATCATAAGCCCCGTTTGCTCATGCGGGTGCTTATGCGGTGGGATTTTAGCACCTTTAGCCAATGTAAATCGCCCCATCAGTGTCTTTTCACCATGAACAAGGGTCTGCAGTTCAACGCCTTCCAGAAGCTTTCGATACTCTACCGTATTATTTTTACAAAACATTGTTGGACACTCCTTATCATTTCAATGAGGTTTTAGTCTAAAGGTTCGGCACGGCACTGTCCATCTATAGATGGAACCAGCACCGGTATTCAGAACGCACCTGATTTTCCCCCTCTTCTTCCCTGCATGACGCAGGTCAGGTCGGCTCACAATGTCCGCCGTCTATTCAAGAAATGAATGACCGTATTTCTTCCAGATCTTAATGGCGATACTCAGCGGTTTCATCATGGGAACGGTGTAGGTGTGCAATTTTTTATCAGCCATATACTTCCTGCATCGATCCACATATTCTGAAAAACCTCGAGGAGAGATAATGAGCGGTTTTGTCAGCTCTTCCTTCAGCTCGACCAATCTTTCTGGCAGATATTCCGACAGAAGCGGAACCTGCAGATAGATGGCTGCCACAATCACATCGGTATTGGGGTCTTTATCTATTATCCGGATAGACTCCAGCAGTCTCTCATCGTTGCAGTTTCCGAAAAGATCGATCGGATTATTCCCGACATTTCTTAGAATGGTTTCACTCTGACTTTGTTGTTCGGGTTTGAGGTTTTTTTCGATCAGCGCCTTCATGCGTTTTCGGGTTTCGGGGGCAAATTCGGCAAGCGACATGCCTTCCTCGGTAACCTGATCGGCAAGGAGAATACCGGCTCCTCCGCCAACACTGACAACTGCGATTCTACTGCTTTCCGTCTTTGGCTGGCTGGTCAGAATAGAGATCACATTGACCAATATTTTGGGATCTTCGGTAAGCTCTTCCACCAGATAAAATCCAGCCTGTTCGCAGCATGCCTTAAAGGCTTCGTGGCTTCCGGCAAGGGATGCAGTATGGGAAAGCGCTGCTTCAGCGCCACCGCCGGTACCGCCTTTGATGATCAGGACAGGTTTCTTTTTTGCCACCTCCCTGCCGATCTTCATAAGTTTCAAACCGTCTGCGACACCTTCCAGATATATGGCGATGATTTTTATTTTGGGATCATTGCCCATATGCGCCAGGAGCTCAGGCACTCCAGTGCTTGCCGCATTACCGATGGAAACCCACTTTCCCAGATTCTGGTTGTCTGCACTGAACATTTCCAACAATTCAAGGCCAATACCACCACTTTGCGAAATGACACCAACGCAGTTGGGTTTGGCAACAGGTACAGAGCGCTGTTCAGGAATATAATTGGTATTAAGACCTGTAAAGGTGTCGATTACGCCCATGCAGTTTGGGCCAATAAAAGCGACCTTATAGGTTTCACTTATCTCGACCAGCTTGTCCTCGAGTTCTTTCCGACCCATTTCGGCAAAGCCATCACTAAAGATAATAGCTCCTTTCCCACCCATCCTGCAAAATTCTTCAAAAATGTCCACGGTCCTCTCAGAATTTACCGCAAAGACTCCCACTTCCGGAGTTTCCGGCAGATCTTTCAGGGAGGGGTAACAGGTAAGGCCATGAATTTTTGCAAGTTTCGGATGTACCGGATAGAGCTTCTTGATTTTGGTACAGTTCTTCAAAATGACCCCACCCTGAGTTCCAGGACGAGAGGCCCCTATCACCGCAACCGATTGTGCGTTAAAAATGGCATCGATGCTATCCAGTTTCCACTGTTTGATATTCTCTGCCATGGGTTTGACAATGTTCTCATCACGAATAAGCCTGGCATCAACAATGGCACAGCCTTCTTCGTACACGATAACAGGATTGAGATCGAGTTCACAGATGTCCGGATTCTCAGCCATAAGCTTTGAGATATTAACGACCAGATTTATAATCTTTTCCTTATCATACCGATGCCCTCTAAACCCGTCAAGCACCCTGCCGGCCTGGGTTTTTATCAGCATGCGTTCGACATCATCTCTTGCAAGAACCCCAATGCCCATGGCGGCATCGCAATAGAGTTCCACAAAAATTCCACCAATACCGATCATTGTTAGTGGCCCGAAACCAGGGTCCTGCTTTCCACCGATCAGCAGCTCAAAACCTTTTTCTGCCATTTTCTGAACAAGAAGGCCCTCCTTGTTTTCTCTGGAAAAACCACCCATTTTTTCTTCAATGGATGCGCAGGCTTTTTGAAGTTGACTTGTGGTTTTTATATTTAAGAAAACAGCTCCTTCATCGGATTTATGGATGATCTTCTCTGAAACAGACTTGACCACGACAGGATAGCCAAATGCATCAGCTGCACTTTCCGCATCCAAAATGGAGTAAACTTGACAGCCTTCTGCCTGAATACCGTATTGACCTAACAGAGCACTACTTTCCAGAAAATCCATCTGCCTTTTAGCCATTTTCACAATCCCCTGCCTTAAAATATGTTTTCAACCTCTTCTTCTCCCGCCTGCCACAGTTTGAGTCAGCTTGTTTCAATACCATAAGCTTGAGCAACATTCCGGTTAAAATTATCACGATAACAAGTGTCAGGAAAAGGTAAAAGAGGATGGGAGAGCCCTATAGATAGAAAAAACCTGGAAAGCAATATACAGGCATTGCTTTTCGTGAAATTCAGTCGATATGGTAAGACATTATCATAGGCGCCATGGAAAACAAGCCAATTTTCTTCCATTCAGAGGCCGTTAGGCCAGAACTTAGCAAACCTTGATCATATGGTTCACGCCCGAAAAAGTCTTCAAGGCACCTGATAGATTATTTTTCATTAATGATAATAGAATTAACTATCATAAATCTCCTGTTTACTACCAGTTGCAATCGTCATTAGAAGACATATTTTATAAGTAGGTCAACGTGGAATGAAATCATGGATGGCAACTGTTTAGAACCAAGTCGAGTGTTGACCTACAAAAACAATAAACTGAACATAGAGGTGATAATATGAGTATGAGAGGAGAAATAATTTCCAAAGAATATACAAGTATGGTCTTCATACACGATAAAAATGGTAAAGAATATGCTTGTTATGTTGATGATCTGAAGAATTTCAAAAAAGGTGAAGACCTTACCAAGAACGAACGGGAAAAATGCACGGACATCAGTCTTGTTCTTGGTGACAGCTGGTAACTTTGAGTGGGGTGGCCCCGATCTGCAAACCATGATCGGGAATATTCTGCTCTGCAATAAAAAATCCCTGCTGATGTATTTCAGCAGGGATTTTTTATTGGTATTGACAGTAGCAGAAGTACTTTTCCTGAATAACTGCAACGAAGAAAATCACAAAGCATTAATAAGGGATCGATATTGCGGGACTTCAACATGTTTCCATGTTTAAATCTACCGTTACAGAGGTAGGCTGATTACATGAAACAAAGGAGAATATATGAAACCCAGACGTTCGAATTTATCCGTCCCAGGACATGTAGAAAAGATGCACGGCAAGGCTCTTGCCAGCAATGCCGATGTCATTATGCTGGATCTGGAAGACAGTGTGCCGGTCGATGCAAAGGAAAAGGCACGTGAGCAGGTTATCCATTCCCTGCTCAACCGTAACTGGACCAGCAAAACCATCACCGTCCGCATCAACTCTCTCGATACCCCATACGCTTATCGGGATCTTCTTGAGGTTGTTGAAAATGCCGGCCATATTCTTGACGCCATCGTTGTCCCTAAGGTGAATGCCCCAGGCGATATATCTTTTGTCGACCGTATGCTGGATGGTATTGAGATGAACAAGAAGCTCTCCCCTCACCTCGGCATCGAAGCCTCCATAGAAACAGCCGAAGGTTTACTTCGGTCTGCTGCTATCGCCCGTGAAAGTAATCGGCTGAAGACTTTTGTCTTCGGTATTGCTGATTACTCTGCCTCCGTGGGAGCCCGGCTGGTATCAATTTCCGGACATGGGGAAAAGGAAGAGGATCTGTATCCCGGACATCGCTGGCATTTTGCCTTAAGTAAAATGATTATGGTAGCCAAGGCCAACCACTGTCTTGCCATTGACGCGCCCTATGGAAACTTCAGGGATCCGGAAGGATTACGTCGTTCTGCAACAATGTCCTGTGCTCTCGGTTGTGATGGTAAATGGGCCATACACCCTGACCAGATCGATATCATCAACGAGGTTTTTACACCGTCGCAAAAAGATATCGAACTGGCCGCTAAAGTACTTGAGGCTGATGCGAATGCTGCAGCCGAAGGCAGAGGCGCCGTAGCCGTGGAGGGGCGTATGGTTGATCAGGCCACTGTGCGTATGGCGAAACAACTCTGGGAACAGGCCAGATACCTCAAATTGATATGACCTTGATCAACCGGTAACACAGCAGCCCGAAATAAAAAACGACCAGACCCGCGACGAAAATTAATCTGGACGCACATGATTTGACTGTATCTGCTGGATTTATGATCACCCAGGTACAGTCTCCGGGCTACCGAAGAAAAAACTGCATCAGCCAGGAGCAGGACTGAAAAAGCTGTAGTCCTGCTCCTCGGCTACGGAAAACCCGGAACTCAACCACTTCTCAATGAAAGTGGAATTCGTTCTCACCCTCTTTGGCAGTGATTTTACTGCCAACCACAATAGAGATTACCGTGATGGCCACTACCAGGGCAAAAACCCCGATCAGATAGCTTACGCCCACAAAGGATGCAACCTGAGCTACAACCTTGGCTACAGCCTCGGTTTTTTCATATACAGGGATCATCCAAGGCAGGGCATATGCCTGCAGAGTAACCATAATACCGACGACAAAACACAGGATAAGAGAGTGTTTCAGGGTAAACCGGAAGATATCGCCCTCTTTACCGACCAGACCGGTCGCTGAGGTGGCGACGGCAATGGACTGGGGAGAGATCATCTTGCCGCAGACGCCGCCAGAGGAGTTTGCCGCAACCAGGACAACCGGATCAACACCAATCTTCTGGGCGGTGATCACATGCAGTTTCGAGAAGAAAGCATTGGAAGAGGTATCAGAGCCTGTCATAAAGACGCCCAACCAGCCAAGAAATGGGGCGAAAAAGGGGAATAACGAACCTGTTGAGGCAAACGCGTCGCCCAGGGTGACGACCATTCCCGAAAAGTTAAAGATATAAGCGAAACCGAGAATCATGGAGATGGTAAATATAGGCCACAACAATCTCCGGACCGTCTCAATAGCGACCGTAATGCCGGTTTGAACGCTCGCGCCGGTAATAGGCACAGAGAAAATTCCGGCAAATAAAATTGCGGTTCCGGCCGCACTGAGCAGATTAAGAGAATAAATCGCATGAATAGGATCCGTCCCTTTCAGGATCATATTATTTAACCCGGCGATTTCCAACTTGACCAGGAACAAATGATCCAGCGCTGCCTTGATAGACGGAATGCCCCAGGCAGCAACAAAGATAGAAAGAATGATGAAAGGTGCCCAGGCCCTGAGAACCTGACCGCCGGTATATTGGAGTTTCTCTCTTCCCAGACTGGGTTTTTCCCCCGGGAAATGCCAGCTTTCTTCAGGATGCCACATTCTCAGGAACAGAACCAGACAGACGATGGAGGCAATTGCCGCAAGGATATCCGGAAGCAGAGGCCCCATGTAGTTTGAGGTCAGAAATTGAACAATAGCAAAGGAACCGCCGCAGACTAAACACGCCGGCCACACCTGCAGACCTTTTTTCCATCCAGCCATCAAGACGGTAAGATAGAGGGGAATGACGACACTCAGAAACGGCAGGGTGCGGCCAACCATCTGGCTGATGGCCATTTCAGGAATGCCTGAAACCTGGCCGGCGACGACGATCGGGATACCGATGGCGCCAAAAGCGACCGGAGCTGTATTGGCAATAAGGCAGACTCCGGCTGCATACAGTGGATTGAAGCCCAGACCAACAAGCATTGCGGCGGTGATGGCGACAGGGGTACCAAAGCCTGCTGCACCCTCAAGAAAGGCGCCGAAGGAAAAGCCAATGAGCAATGCCTGCATGCGGCGGTCGTCGGTGATCGAGGCCAGGGAGTTTTTGATAACCTCGAATTGCCCGGTCTTGACCGACAGATGGTAAATGAACAAGGCAGTTACAATAATATAACAAACTGGAAATATGCCAAAAAGAGCTCCGTCAAATGTGGCGAGAAGAGCTAATTTTACCGGCATTCCATATGCTATTACTGCAACCAGGACAGCCAGGGTTGTTGCTCCCAGTGCGGCCCACTGGCCTTTCATTCTTTTCCATGCCAAAGCCCAGAAAAGAAAAATGACGGGTATAGAAGCAATAAGGGCAGACACCCATATATTGCCAAAAGGATTATAAACTTGTTGCCATGGCATAAGATTTTCCTCCGCGGCGGATAGAGTTGTTTTTTTATTTCAGATGAGTTGATTGGACTTCAAGGAAATAGTTCGAGAAATGATCCAAAAGGGGTTTTCTTATTTACATACCTTCCGCTTCTCCTCCTATAATTTGCAATATCGAATTGTTTTCCAATGCCTGACAACCAGGAACGGTGTTGCCAATTCCGTCCACAAGCTTCAGTGTCTGAAATTGGTATGACCAATTAAATACTGGAATTACATTTAATTGTCAACGAGAAATATAACCCCAATAACAATATTATTTATCTTATGTTTTCATTATGTTAACAACAATCACCATCTCTTTCCAAACCCGCTGCCACGGACCTGCATTAACATATTGGTAGTACCAATTTTGGAAGGACCTTTTGGCGTAAAAATTTTTTTATCAATACCTCTGGCCTGTTAGCTTAGCGGACAATGGCGTTAAGATCTTAGAGAGATGCTTTTTTCTGTTATGTTTTTTTATGTCTCGTATTGGCCCTGCGACAGGAGGGCAGACCGAAAAATCGGCGGAAAGAATAACTTTGTTGAAGGTGCTGACAATCCTGCTCTGCACATTGAAGTGCTGCAGGGCTCTACGTGATTGCCGGCAAAGGTGATTATGTCTGCTTTGCAGGCAGGCACCCGGGTTGAGCTGCCCGGTGTCAAAAGTGATTTGGGCAAGCTCAAGGATGTCTCGGTGGATTTTCCAGGGTTATATATCCTACCCGGCTGGTTTTCGTGTAATGTTTCTCAGGCCGGCTTGATATTCTGGTTCATACAGAAGAGATTGGTCGGATCATAGGTGCGCTTCACTCGAGTAAGACGCTCATAGTTCGGCCCATAAGCAGCACGGAGTAGATCATCCTCGTCTCCAGTGAGGAAATTGACATACACGCTGCCGCTGGCAAATGGGGCAGAGGCCTTGAAAAAATTGCGCGCCCAGTCAATGCAGCGTTCGTCGTCAGCCGGATCCTCCCAACGACCATGCACATTCATTGCATACAGGGTGTCTCGATGAGCATATGCTGTGGCATTTGGATCCGGCAGTGTTGTAGCACCACCGATGGCACCGAAAAATATCTCACATTGAGGGGAAGGCAGCAGACCTATATACTGGAGTACCGTATCAAACAAGCCATCGTCGAGAATTCTGAAATTGTGCGACTTCCAATAGTTTCTCGCTCCATGAGCCAGCAACGGATCAAAAGCCTGTTGCCAGGCGGAGTACGGCTGGACGCCGACATGCTCCCCTAAAGGCGTGCCGAAATTGCGCAGCGACCTGATAAGAGGCTCGCCCTGTTCAGGGTCACCCGCATAGAACAGTGCCAGCACAAGGACTTCCGCACCATGTACCGCCTCAGGCAGAAACGGCAGCGGCGGCGCCTGGCGGAGGACGACCCACACCGAAAGTTCGTCAGGAGCCTTGACCTGAAATTCACGATATTGCTGCAGCACCGACTTTGCCTCGGCAATCGGGAAGACAATCAACCCGCTCAGCACGTCCGGCCCGACGGGATGAAGTCGGAATTCGAAGTTGGTGACTACACCAAAATTACCGCCACCTCCACGTAATGCCCAGAACAGGTCGGGATGTTCGGTGGCGCTGGCACGAATTATTTCCCCCTCTGCGGTTACTACCTCAGCAGACTCAAGGTTATCAACAGTCATACCAAATTTGCGGCTCAACCAGCCAAAACCGCCACCAAGTGTCAGACCTGCAACGCCGGTGGTGGAATTGATCCCGAGCGGTGTTGCAAGACCATAGGCCTGGGTAGCCGCATCAAGGTCCGCAAGCGTCGCCCCACCCTCAATAATCACTCGGCGCTTGCCGGGATCGACGCTTGCTTTTTTCATCCCGGAAAGATCAATGACGATACCGTCGTCACACACGGCATTGCCGGCAATATTATGCCCACCACCGCGGACGGCAAGCAGCAATTTATTGTCTCTCGCAAAGTTTACCGCACACACGACATCTGCAGTGGTTGCACAACGGGCAATGAGTGCTGGATGTCTGTCGACCATGCCGTTCCATATTTTCCTTGCAGCATCATAGGCAACTTCGTCGCTCGGGAGAAGAACCTCTCCCTGATGATTCTTTTTCAACTCATCGATTTTTACAGATTGTAATGTTTTCATGGTGTTATCCTCCTCCACTCTATTGAGGTTGATGGCACATCTGAATGTGACGCAGTCAAACGAAAGCAGACATTCTAAAAGCCGATTTTTGCCGGCTTGCTGTTCTGCCTCGCTCGGGCTTCATCGGCAACTGTTCAATCTCTCAGTTCAATTGCCTGAATTCTGCTTGCAGAAAAAATATGCTGTTCGTGGTGGCGCCTGAATCGGCAGACTTGCTTTTGACCCACCGTCGAAGCTGGGTGGCATTGACGGCAGGATTCTCCGCCGCAATTGGAATTTTGTTTTCTTGATCGTTGTTTTCTTGATCGTTGATCAGTTAAATGGCTTCTTCCTTGAATGCGTCCGTATATTTTCCGGGCACTTCTATTTCCATACGAATTCCCCCTCTGGGCAGATCAACCGTCTTCATTGTGTTTCTCTTTTCACAGTATCGCCCCGATCATAATACCCTCCTTTTACACCGTAGATATGGGTCAAAAA
>JBBRDD010000053.1:0-25713 GCA_038204235.1 Desulfobulbales bacterium | reverse complement strand
ATAAAGTGCTGATTAGCCGTATGCAAAACAAATCATTTGGAGAACCGAAATGAATAAAAATAAATTGGAGGTTCTAACTCCGGAAAATTGTCAGCTGATATTTATCGATCATCAGCCCCAGATGGCTTTCGGTGTACAGAGGATCGATCGCCAGACCCTTAAAAACAATGTCATTGGACTCGCTAAAGCAGCGAAGATATTCAATATTCCAACGACTATCACCACGAGACCGAGAGTTTCTCGGGCCACACGTACCCGGGACTGCTTGATGTGTTCCCGAATGCTCCCTTACTCGAGCGAACCTCAATGAACTCATGGGACGATCAGAAAGTCCGTGACGCACTGGCCAAAAACGACCGCAGAAAAGTTGTCGTCTCAGGTCTCTGGACCGAGTTGTGCAACTGCACTTTTGCATTGTCCGCCATGCTCGAAGGAGACTATGAGATCTACATGGTTGCCGACGCCTCGGGGGGTACATCTCTTGATGCCCACAACTACGCCATGGATCGTATGGTGCAGGCCGGAGTTGTGCCGATGACCTGGCAGCAGGTACTGCTCGAATGGCAGCGCGACTGGGCGAAAAAAGACACCTATAATGCGACGATCGCTCTGGTACAGGAGCATAGCGGTGCATATGGTATGGGTGTGGATTATGCGTATACAATGGTCCACAAGGCAGAGCCTAGAGGTAATTTTAAAGGCGAAACGATACCGCCCAAAGCGGCGTGACGGACAGGTGCCCAGGCGCGATACTCTTGCTGCCGCGCCTGGGCAAAGAGAGGTTTGCTTTGACTCGTGATAAAGAAACATTACATCCGACGGAAAAAGGCGCCACCGTTGTCATTACCCATCGCGTGCATCCCGGCAAGGAGTCCCTGTACGACGACTGGCTGGACGAAATCGGTCCTCTGTGCAGAAGTTCTGCAGGGCTCCTGGATTGGCAGATTATCCGTCCAATTGCCGGTCTTACCGCGACATATACGGTAATCATACGCTTTGATACCCGGGAGCATCTGGAGAACTGGATGCTTTCCCCGCAACGGAAACGACTTATAGAACAGGTACGGCCCCTTCTGGCGACCGAGGACGATTTTACCATCCGCAGCGGACTGGATTTCTGGTTCACACCAGAAGGAGCTCAGGCCAGGATTCCAGTGCGATGGAAACAATTTCTCATTACCTGGTCGGCCATCTACCCCCTGGTACTCGGGGTGCCGTTGGTATTGTGCCACTGCTGCGGCAGCTCGGGATCCCGCAGACTCGTTACCTTGACACCCTGGTTATTACCGGTTTGATTGTCTCCCTCATGGTCTATCTTGTAATGCCGCATTACACCAAATTCGTCAAACGCTGGCTATTTAGCTGATTTTCGGTTCAATCGCCAAGCCATTGCTCCATACGCACTGCACGATAGAGCAATGGACATAACGCAATTTTGCTGCATGATTTTTCACAATGGTTACTTTTAACCTTAACGATATGTCCCAAAACTGAAGCTAAGATCCGAAATAATTACCCGGGGAAAAAGGTTATGGTCACTCTTCTACCTATCAAACGGATTCACCACGTCGAATTCATTGTCGGCAACGCCCTGCAGGCGGCATACTTCTATCGTAAAACCTTCGGCTTTAACCAGACAGGCTATCTTGGACCGGAAACAGGTCACCCCGGCTGTGCTTCATACGTGCTCGAGCAGGACCGCATCCGGCTCGTTTTCACCACGCCGCTCAGCCATGAGGATCCACGGAATGTCTTCCTGCTTCTGCATGGCGACGGGGTAAAGGATATCAGTTTTGAAGTGGATGATGTGGATACAACCTATGAGGAGGCAGTAAGACGCGGCGCCGCATCCGCCATGGCCCCATATGACCTGCAGGACGAAATCGGCAGGGTGCGCGTGGCAGCTATCCGAACTTTTGGCGATGTCATCCACACTTTTGTCTCCACCAGGGGCTACAAGGGTGATTTTTTACCGGGATACCATCCGACGCAGGTTGAAGGCGAAGATCTCGGTTTTATCCGGATAGATCATATTGTGGCCAACGCCGAGGATCGGCAGATGGACAGATGGTGTGAATATTACGCCAGAGTCTTCGGCTTCCATCAGTTTGTCTCCTATGACGACAAGGATATCTCCACCGAATTTTCCGCGCTACGCTCAAAGGTGATGGCCAGCGAGACTCGCAACATCAAGTTTCCCATCAACGAACCGGCTGCAGGAAAGAAGAAAAGCCAGATCCAGGAATATATCGAT
Organism: Desulfobulbales bacterium; assembly: GCA_038204235.1. Lineage (GTDB taxonomy): Bacteria > Desulfobacterota > Desulfobulbia > Desulfobulbales > Desulfocapsaceae > Desulforhopalus_A. The sequence goes on along the minus strand of JBBRDD010000053.1, from coordinate 23,459 downwards.
TTCAACTACAGTGCAGGGGTACAGCATATCGCCCTTTACACGCCGGATATCCTGGCCACTGTCAGCAAGCTCAGAAAAAACGGAGTCAAGTTTCTCACTATTCCAAAGAGCTATTACGACGCCGTCTGGGACCGGATCGGAGAAATCAAAGAAGATCGCGAATTGATACGTAAATACAATATCCTGGTGGACAGGGATGAAAACGGCTACCTCCTGCAGATCTTCACCAAGCCGGTGCAGAACAGGCCGACTCTGTTTCTGGAGGTTATCCAGCGGGCGGGCTGTGAGAGCTTTGGCAAGGGCAATTTCAAGGCGCTGTTCGAATCCATCGAACTGGAGCAGCAGCGCAGGGGCAATTTCTAGCTGCTTCACCCCGGGCACGCGTTATCCATTCAGCTCAGGAGAATACCATGGTCTACTACCACAAGCTGGGATCGATTCCCCATAAACGCCACACTGCCTTTCGCCAGAAAAACGGCAGGATATATCAGGAGCATTTGCTGGGCAACGGGTTTCACGGCATCAAGTCCCTGCTGTATACCTTACGCCCTCCCACTGAGCTGAAAGGGGTGGAACGAATCAGGGAAATCAACTGGGAGCCGGAGAGTGACCCCACCCTGCACCTCAGGCACCTGAGAACCCACAGCCTTGCTTCTGCCGGGAAAAGCCCGGTACTGGACAGGACCCCGCTGTTGTTCAACGATGATGTCGCCATTTCCCTTGCCCGCCCGGCAGCCGGCGAGGACGTTTATTATCGTAACGGCCAGGGAGATGAGATTGTCTTTGTGACCGAGGGCGAGGGCGTGCTCGAATCACAGATGGGCGAGATTGACTTCAGCCAGGGCGATTATCTGGTCATCCCCAAAGGCATCATCCACCGCTATCGCCTCAAAACTCTAGACAATATTTTCTTTATCATCGAGAGCAGAGGGTATGTGCGCAGTCCCGTCCGATTCAGGAATACGCACGGACAACTGCTGGAACACAGTCCCTATTGCGAACGGGATATCCGCCCCCCTTCAAGGCTTGTCACCAATGAGACAACGGATGAGGTTCCCATTATGGTGAAAAGCAGAAATGGTCTGCAGCGCATGATTCTTAACCACCACCCCTTCGATACGGTCGGCTGGGACGGATATTATTACCCATGGGCCTTCAATATTGGCGATTTCGAACCGATTACCGGTCGTATTCACCAGCCGCCGCCGGTCCATCAGACCTTTGAAGGAGACGGCTTTGTCGTCTGCTCCTTTGTGCCGAGACTCTTTGATTATCACCCCGAATCCATCCCCGCGCCGTATAACCACTCAAATATCGGCTCCGACGAAGCTATCTATTACTGCAGTGAAGAGTTCATGAGCAGAAAGGGCATTGAATGCGGCTCGATAACCCTGCACCCGGATGGCATGCCCCATGGTCCCCACCCCGGCAAAGCCGAGGCATCAATCGGAGTGAAGGAGACCAAAGAGACGGCGGTAATGGTCGACACCTTCAAACCGCTTTTTGTGGCCAAAGCAGCTCTTGCCTGTGAAGATAAAGACTACCAGACTTCCTGGCTGGAACGGCGGTAAGAGTGGAGCCTGATCTATGCCAATAACTACCGATCCGAAGCTCAGGTCCTTTGTCGACTATGACGAAAACTCACATTTCCCAATACAAAATCTCCCCTTTGGCATCTTTACAGAAAAGGGGCAGACCAGGGCCGGAGTGCGCATAGGCGATATGGTGCTTGACCTGGCGGTTCTGGAAAAAAGAGGTTTTTTTCCCTCCCGGCCGAAGCTTTTCAATACCAGCACCCTCAATCCGTTCCTCGCGATGGGCCGATCAACCTGGCGTGCAGTACAGGCAACGGTTTCCCGCCTGTTAAGTGAGGACGAAGGTGAACTTCGCGACAATAGTGAATTGAGAAACAAGGCTTTGATTCCGGTGCAAAATATCACCTTGCAGATGCCGGTGGCCATAGGCGATTACACAGATTTTTATTCGTCCAGGGAGCATGCCGTAAACGTTGGGACCATGTTCCGTGGCAAAGAAAACGCCCTGATGCCAAACTGGCGGCACATGCCGGTCGCCTATCATGGCCGGTCAAGCTCGGTGGTTTTGAGCGGGACACCGATACGAAGGCCAAGAGGCCAGGTGATACTTGAGAATCAGGAAAACCCGGTCTTCACAGCCAGCAGGCTGCTTGATTTCGAGCTGGAGGTGGGATTTTTCATTGGACCCGGCTCCGAGCTGGGCCACCCTGTCCCGGTAGACGCTGCCGCTGATCATATCTTCGGGATGGTACTGGTCAATGACTGGTCGGCCCGGGATATCCAAAAGTGGGAATACCAGCCGCTCGGCCCGTTTACTGCCAAAAATTTCGCCACCTCTATTTCGCCATGGATAGTTCCGCTCGACGCCCTTGAACCCTTCCTTTGCAATGCCCCGGAACAGGTACCGCGCCCTCTACCCTATCTGCAGTCAAAAAACGCGCAGACCTACGACATCAACCTGGAAGTCTCCCTGCAGAACTCGCGGATCTCCAGCAGCAATTTCAAATACCTGTACTGGAACATCCAGCAGCAGCTGGCCCACCACACCATAACCGGGTGCAAGGTGAATCCGGGCGACCTGATGGCGTCCGGCACCATCAGTGCCCCCGGGGAAGGAGGTTGCGGCAGCATGCTGGAACTCTCCTGGAACGGGAGCAAACCAATCAGGCTGCATAACGGGGAGGAGCGGAAGTTCCTTCGGGACGGGGATACCGTCACCCTCACCGGCTGGTGCCAGGGAGCAGGGTATCGTGTCGGCTTTGGCGAAGTGACGGGAACAATCCTCCCTGCTCTTGAGTAAACTGCGACAGATGAAGATTTCTATGCCCTTTGGGTAGGTTTTTATGCCACCATCAACGCTGTACTTATCATGGCTTTGAGCTCCTGGTAATTTCTCGTTACCGGTACCTGCGGATAATCGATTAGCATTGAATCAGGCGGGTTAAAGAAAAACCCCTGGTTCGCTTCCTGGATCATGCCAACATCATTATAAGAATCGCCAAAGGCTATCACATGATAATTAAGCCCTTTCAAGGCCTTGACTGCATGAGTTTTCTGATTTTTGATCCGGAGGTTGTACCCGGTAATATTTCCCTGCGCATCAATGGTCAGATTGTGGCACAAAAGTGTCGGAAAATTTAATTTTACCATCAGTGGATTGGCAAATTCCTCAAAGGTATCGGACAGAATAATGATCTGCGCCTCTTGCCTGATCCAGTTTAAAGCATCCAATGCGCCGTCAAGAGGTTCCAGAGTAGCAATCACCTTCTGAAGATCCTGAATCTTCAAATTGTTCTCCTTTAATACGGAGAGTCGTTTCGTCATCAGTACATCATAATCCTTGATATCACGGGTGGTCAGTTTAAGCGCCTCAATTCCGGTTTTTTCCGCGACACTCACCCACATCTCCGGCAAAAAAACTCCCTCTAAATCGGCGACTAGTATCTTCATTTATGACAATGCTCCTGGGAAAAATGGGTTGATAAATTGTGCAGACATTCACTCTTGCAGCGTTTCAGTAGTATAACCTGTATCTTCCGGAGATGAGAATCATAAAATTTTGTGATTACCATTAAAGTTCAGCTTAGAAGATCCAGAAGGGTATGAGATGCCCTTTGCGCGGGTGTTCCGCAGCTAAAAAATAAAAAGTGTACCACATCTTTCCGGGTGGTTATCTTGTCAGCTATTGCACGGCAACTGAATCGGCGTATAAAATGCTATTTACAGCATTTCACCCGTCCTGTCTGGGCGGCACCATGCAAGGACACCATCGTACGACAAGGGAGTTTACCTATGAAATTTTCTGGGAGAATTTTCAAACCGTTACATCGAAACCTGCTGAAGATCAGGTTTTCAAGCCTTAACAGACGACCGTCTACCAAGCGGGAAACCAGTATAAAACTGGTGAAAAGATACTTCAGGCTTATCAGGTAAGTACCCAAAAAGACCTCGGGTATCAGAATGATTTGTTCGCGGAGCTTTTAATGAGAGTGAAGCAGCTCGGGTATTGTCCCAAATGCTCTTGCTCACCTCAGTGCCATATCCGGGGTTAGAGAACCTCTTTCATTGATTATTTTAGACAGCGTTTTTCTTGAAATACCTAAGACGACTGCCATGTCTTTGAGGTCACTGGCAGCATTAAGGCGATCTAACAATCTCTCAAGCCGCTCTGAATGCTCAGAGCTTATCATGGAATCGCAGCCGAACATCTTCGATGTATTTCTGTCGGCCTTGCCGGTCCGCTACCAGTCCTCCATTGGCATCCCTTTTTCGATAATGGCATTAACAGCTATGATATTTTTCTCTGCAAGACTCACCTGTTTTTCAAGCATATCATAGAGCACATCATCCCTGCCGAGCAGTTTTTCGGTCTTATCAAGAAGATTTTCGTTAAACTTCAAAGACTTAATCAATTTTTTGAGAATTGTTTTTCTGGTAATATGTTTCTCCAGCTCGGTTTCAATAATCGGCAAAAGCCTTTTTATGGAGATTTCCACCAGGATGTCTCTGGGGATGTTTTCCTTCCTGGCTAGATCATTAATCGAACGCAAGGAACTTCTGCTTATAACAAAGGTCTTCTGACGACGCGATATCTGGTCTGTCTCGATTTGCTCAGTTTCCTGCGCCAGTCCGGCGAGCAGCGAAGTGTCTTCGATAAGCTGATCAAGCAAAGATTTTTGCTTGATTCCCAGCTGCCCGGCAATAACCCCCAGAAGGTCGATGACTTCCTGGGGGAGCTTGAAGGTGGCTCGAACAGATTGTTTTTTCCTCAGTTCATCAAATGATATTGCTGCGTTATTTAAAAATTGTCCGACATCTTTACTGTCCATAGTGATGTCTCCTTTGCTATGAACTCGACAGCTAACATTACTAACTCAACTCTACACATAAATAGTAATATGGCAATATTTTGCGTATTAAATTTATTTACCATATTGACATGAAGTTTTCCCGTATTTATTTTTCATGGCAGATGAGGATATCGGCAGATAAAAAAAAGGCCGAAAATTTTTCAACGACGTTTTCTCCCTCGAGAATCGTCGCAATCAACCATATTCACAGGAGGAGGCGTTATGTGGACAAGACTCAATGACATTGATCGAATGTTTGATGCTATGGATCGTCTTCGTTCAAAATTGAACAGAGTGTACCTGGATTACGACCCATCTTATGGGGAAAAGTATGGCTGGAGAGCCCAAAATGGTTTTCCACGGACAAACCTTAGTGAGGTTGGAGGTGCTTTCCAGGTAATCGCCGAGGTTCCCGGGCTGACGAAAGATGACATTAATATCAAAATTCAAGGCAACTATCTCGAATTAAGCGGCTCACGCCAATCCGATGCGCCCAAAGATTATAAAGCCCATCGTGTTGAGCGGAATACGGCCTCATTCACCCGTAGCTTCACCCTGCCTTCCGATGTTGATGTCGAAAAGATCGAAGCAGTATTGCAAGATGGTCTCCTGACCCTCTCTTTACCGAAGGTAGAGGCTGCCAAACCAAAGCAAATCAGCATCAGTTAATGGTCCATAGAAACTGCAAATACGTTTTTGGAGGTTGAGCTATGAATGAGACGACTGCATTAGCACCAAGAAAAGAGACTATGATGGAAAAGAACCAGGAGCTGCCGAAGATTGCACCTGCCGTGGATATATTTGAAAACGAGGACGAAATCCTGCTGCATGCCGACATGCCCGGTGTTGCCAGGGAAGATGTAACAATCAACGTAGATAACGGGAAGCTGGAAATTTCCGGTGTTCGAAAATTAGCAAAGAAAGGTAATGACACCTGGCAGGAATTCACCGATGTTGAATACCGGAGGGTTTTTGCAGTTCCCCAGTCCATAGTTGTCGCCAAAGTGCATGCGGAACTCAAAGAAGGGGTGCTTAAACTCCATCTGCCCAAAGCAGAGGAAGCCAAACCGAGAACCATCAAGATCAGCCAGCTGTAAATCGCTGCCCATTGGACGGGAGATCCTGGCAAAAGCAACCATTCATTGAGCGGCACCATCACCAGGGCGCATTAGAGAACAGGCGGGAAATCGTGGCACAGCGATTTCCCGCCTGTTTGTTTGCAGAGACAAGCTACGACTATTCAAATCAGGTGAACGGTTACAAAAATTGTTATAAAAACTACGTCTTTTTTGCGGATTCTACGACCAACAGGAAGAAGAAGGTAGTATTATGTCAAGTCATTGCCCATGATCCGGCAGATGTCCCGACAAAAAGAAACCAGAGACAACACTATGGTAAAACGCAATAAAAAGAAACTCAAGGGTCAAATGCACAAGGCTGCCTCTCTGAACGGCCTCCCCCCTGAGGTTCTGATGGAGAGGGGAAACCTTCTGCTGAAACAGGAAAAATTTCAAGACGCCATTGCTTGTTTCAAACATCTTCTCAAGCTGGAACAGAAGGCGGAGATTCTCCAGGCATTGGAACAGGCATATAGGGGAAGAATATCGGCGCTGGCCGCCAAATCGATGATTAAGGAGGCCTTGGCATTGCTGGATATCCTGGTTCAGCGCCGACCGGATGCCACTGTCGAGCCCCTCAAGCTGCAACTGTTGCTGCAGGAAGGCAGCTATGTCGAGGCAGCCCGACTTTACGCCCAGTGTCATGGCCAATTGGCCCCTGAAACACAAGCGCAGATGGCGACCCTGTTCGGCGCTCTGCTGCTTGCCGGCAATGGTGTGAAACCGGAGGACTTCGAGTCCGATTCACCGATTGTCCGAGTCCTTCCGAAGGCCCTGGCGGCCATCGACATGTTTTGCACCGGCCATGCGGAAAAGCTGAAGGATGCTCTCAGGCAAATCCCCGTCCGGTCGCCATATCACGATCTGCGCACCCTGCTGACCGGCCTGCACCATTTTCTTGGTGACAAAGCCAAGGGAAGTGAATTTCTTCGAAAGATAGCCACTGACTCACCTTATTATTATTGCGCGGCCGATTACCTTGCCAACGACAATTCACCTGAATCCCTGCTTGCCGATCTTACCGCCACTCCGAAAGCGGAACGTACCCGATTGCCGGAACTCCATGGTTTGCCTGTCAGTCATGTCCGGGTGCTGGAGGAACTGGCACAGGCAGACGGTAAGCCCCTGCATTTGTATCAGATTGTCCGTCGTAATGAACGGTGCTTCGACAAAGAGAAAACAATTGCCCTCTATCGAAATATCCTCCCCTTTTGCCGGGAGCAGGCCGTTGACATATTGGAACGCTCAAAGGCATTCGGTGCCGCCGAAAAATACCGCTTATGCGCCCTGGCTGCCGAGCAGGACGATATGCCAAGATTCGCAGTAGCCTACTGGAGCGACTATCTGCAGACGATCGACCGGAAAGACTCTGCAAGATTTAAGGAAATCGCCATGGTTATTCGCCGTCAGGCGACGCTGATGAAGAAGGACCGGTACGTCTACCCGCCTCAGGAGATCCTCGATACTATGCTGAAGAGCCTGGAGTATGATCCCGCTCATGCCCCGACCTGGCTCGACGCTTCGGAGTACGCCAGGCGGTATCTCGGCCTGCAGCAACATTATGCAATCATCCAGAATGCTGTGCAGAAACTGCCCGAAGAGGTATCCATTCTCCTTGCAGCCATGGGGGCCTGCAGCAATCGGGGCGCTTATAAAAAAGCTGCCGGACTGGCCGGCAGGGTGCTGGCACTCGATCCCATCAACACCGCAGCCCTCGATTTTCTGGTGGCGTCACGTCTGGAACATGGCCGCAAATTGGCAACGCAGAAAAAATGGGCCCTGGCTGAAAAAGAACTACTGGCTGCCGATACCCGGGCCAGATCGTTCCGGTACAAGGGACGCAGCCGGATCTGCCTCGGCATGCTCCTTCTGCTGCAAAGCGACGATCTAGGATTACAGCATATTGATGCGGGGAGGCAGGAAAACCCCTTTCCGTTGCTTGGCCATGTGCTGGTTGCCCTTGAAGCCAGGCTCTATGATCTCACCAAGGCACGGCAGAAGGAATTCGACAGCCTCCTCAAACAGCATGTGAATGCAGCCCAGGCCATTGACCCCAGCGAATTCCATCGATTGATTTCCTGGATCCTCAGTTTTGAAGACAATCATTGGCCGATGCTGAAGGATATCTGCCAGCTTCTGAAAGAGTATTTTGCCAAGGCGGCGGCCCTGGACTTGAACCTTGCGGACGGCTTGTCTCTCTGCCGGGCTTTGGAACAGATCGACTTAGCCACTGCTCTGCTCAAATGTTCGACGGTGTTGAAAAAGAAATATCCGGACGTCCCGGAATTCAAGGTCTGGTATCTCCTGGCCTTCGCCTGGAAAAGGAACAGGCCAATGACATCTGCTGCTTATGACGAACTGGAGGAACTCTTCGAGAGGCTGACGGGAAAACAGCAGTTCGATTTTATCGAGCATATCGAAGACATTTTGGAGAGAAGGGGGTTGGATCGTTCTCGTCACTTCGACGACGAAGATATGGACGAGGAAGATTTCTTCATCGACTTCGGGCCGTTTGGGGCTCCTAAGATCATGCCGGATCGCCATAAGCCCAAAAAACCTGTTCAACCCGCTCAACCGGCCGGCAAACAATTGAACCTTTTTGACGACGAATTATGAAAACTCCCTATGAAATACTCGAGGTGCAGGAAGACGCCGATGATGCCGGAATTAAAAAGGCCTACCTCGGCATGGTGCGACGCTATCCTCCGGAACGTTTCCCCGATGATTTTCAGCGAGTGTATCAGGCCTATGCGCAGATTAAAACTGTAGAGGACCGGCTGTCGTACCGGCTGTTTCACTGCGCCTTGCCGGAACCGGCCGATATCGCAGCCCTCTTGCTGCAAAAGGACAAACAGCAGGTGCCGGCCTCCCGCGAGGAGTGGAAAAACCTTCTGGGCCGTGACCTGCTGCGGTTCTGCCGAGAGTTGAAATTGTGATGAAAAATGCTATGGACAACGAAAATGAACGGCTGAAGGAGGAACTGACAGAGCGGTTCCGGGCCTATCTCGATGCCGATTTTTCCCTCGAATCACCGGTGGATGAAATCGATCAAATGAGCCTTTTCCGGGAACTGGCCGGTCTCAGAAATGAAGTCCGGCTCGAGTCACGCCAGTTCAAGGGGGCGCTCGACGATTTCCGTCAGGCCTTTACGTCGCTCGACGACAGCCAGCAAGGTGTTGTCCGGATGATGCAGGCCAAAGAGCAGCAGGAGCGCGAAGCGGCACGCGCCATTCTGGCACCGGCCATCGCCGGTTTGATCGAACTGTACGATCGTGCAGCGGCCGGCCTGGAAGCACAGCCGCCAGCACCGTCACTCGCCGAACGTCTGCTGCCCGGCGGAAAACGCGTCAGACAGTGGCTGCGGAGCCACCTGGAAGGGCAGAAGATCATTGCCGGCCGGATCCTTGATCTTCTTGAGCAGTGCGGGGTATCCACCATAAAGACCGAAGGAGAACAATTCGATCCCAACATCATGAAGGCGGTTGGTTTTGAGGCAGACCGGCAGCGGCCGGACAACACGGTACTGCAGGAGAATCGCAAAGGCTTCCGGCAGGAGCAGAGAATCATCCGGCCACCGGAGGTGGTCGTCAATAAACAAAAGGAATGACGGTATGGAAGATATGACGGGGGTAATTCTCGGAATCGATCTGGGAACCACCAACTCGGAAGTGGCGGTGTATGAAGGCGGTTCGGTAACGATCATTGACGGACCGGATGGAAAGCTGCTGCCTTCCTATGTGGGCCTCGATGATAACGGCAACCTGTTGGTCGGCGGCCCGGCCATGAACCAGTATGTGCTCCACCCGGACCGGACCATCAAATCCATTAAACGGCTGATGGGTCGGCCGGAGCCGGTGGTGCTCGGCGAGAACCGGTATTCCCCCCAGGAAATTTCGGCAATTATTCTCAAACAACTGAAACAGATCGCCGAAAAACATCTGGGCCAATCGATTGCCAAGGCGGTCATCACCGTCCCCGCCTTCTTTTCCGATCAGCAGAGGCAGGCTACCCGCGAGGCGGGAGCGATTGCCGGCCTTGAGGTGGTCAGAATCATCAACGAGCCGACTGCCGCCACCCTGGTCTATGAGAGCAGCCATCAGGGGTCGAAAAAGGTGCTGGTTTACGATCTTGGCGGCGGTACCTTCGATGTCTCGCTGGTCGACTTGCAGGACGATGTTATCGAGGTCATCGCCAGCCACGGCAACAATCAACTGGGGGGTGACGATTTCGACTCCTTGATTGAGGATTACCTGCTGGCAAGGCTGCAGGAGGATGACATCACCGACCTTCCTCGCCCGGCACGGGCCAGGATCAAAAGGGCGGCGGAGAATGCCAAGAAACAGCTCTCTTCCCAGCCGTTCACTCAAATCGAGGAGGAATATCTCCTGGACCGGGACGGTATTCCCTATCACCTCCGGGTCGAACTCTCCCGCAGTGAGTACGAGGAAATGATCAGTCCGCTTCTGGACGACACCCTGGATGCCGTTCATCTGGTTTTAAAAGACGCCGGCCTGGTTGCCACGGCCATCAACGAGATCCTCCTGGTCGGCGGTTCGACCCGCACCCCGCTGGTGCAGCGTCGACTGGAGCAGGAGTTCGGCATTACGCCCCGCTTTGAGGTGGATCCGGATCTCTGTGTCGCCGCAGGTGCCGCCCTGCAGGCGGCGATGATCAATGGCGCTGAGATCCGCGCGGTGCTCGTCGATGTGACTCCATACACCTTCGGCGTGAGTGCCATGGGTGAGGTTGACGGCCTTTTCTCGATGGATATGTTCGTCCCGATCATCCGCAAAAACACCCCGATACCGGTAACCCGCAGCGAGCTTTTTTTTACGGCGGTGGATAACCAGGAGGCGGTCGAGGTCAAGGTGTTCCAGGGTGAATGTGCAGATGCCCGGGACAATCTCGAAGTAGGTCGATTCCTGGTCGAAGGACTGGCCCAACGTCGGGCAGGCAGCGAAATTGTAGCTGGGTTCGCCCTCGATTTAGACGGCATACTGCAGGTCAGCGCCACCGAGAAGGCGACCGGACTGGCGAAATCGATAACCATCCATAATGCCTTCACCAATGGTGCCGAAAACTCCCTCTCCCAGGCCCGGGACAAAATCCGGAATTTGTTTGACGAAGATTCCGCGGAGGTGGAAGAGGATGTTGACGACCCATCGATCGATAAACAAAAGGCGCCCCGGCCGGCAGCGGGCAACAGCCGCCATGTCCAGGCGAAAGCCCTGGTGGACAAGGCTCGCAGCCTGCTGGCCACGGCAGGCGAGGACGACCGGGAGGACATGATCGACCTGATCGAGGCGATCGGCAATGCCATGGCCGAAGGAGATAACCAACTGCTTCAGGAGCATATGGATGAACTGGCGGAAATTATCTTCTATCTGGAGACGTAAATGATGGAACGCTGCCCTTTGTGCCAGGCCCGGCTCAGGGACAGGACCATCTGCAGCCGCTGCGAAGCCGACCTCGGTTTGCTGCAGGCGATAGAATCCCGGGCGGAACAGCTGGCCCGGATGGCAGTCCACAACCTGCTTGCCGGTAAGACGACGGACGCCCGAAGGCAGGCCGCCGCCGCTCGTGAGCTCGATGCCACACCCTTTCACCGCGCTCTCGCAGGATTTATTGCGGCAATGGGTCATACCCCTAAAGACCGTTAATCCGTGGTTTATAGAAGAGGACCACTTCTGACAGGACCTGGTTAACGTCTGTATATTTCTCTTCGATGGCCAATTTTTACTACCCAAACCGTTAATTCCTTATCTTGGATGGAGTAGACAATACGATATGTCCCTTGTCAGATCCGATACCTTTCCTGGCCAGTAGGTTTCTCACTGCCGGCTGGTCGGGGATCTTCTTGCAGATTTTTAATTTTTTCTAATATCTTTTGGAGAATATTCTTTAGAATACCGATGAAGTCTTTCTCGACTGATGTTTTGAAAAAGACTTTATATCGTGCCATTTTCCATCAAACCGGATATAAATATTTCCAGTTCAAATATTAACCGGCAATAATTATGTCTGGATACACCCATGATTAATATACTTAAAGAGATAATCCTCGACTTTCAAGAGTTTAATCTGCCAACTGGTGTAACCAGGCGAGTAGCAATCGTGCCGGTGTCAGGCAAGGCTACCGTCTGTATCGGGGTTCGTCGCAGCGGCAAATCGACATTCATGTTTCAGCTCATGCAGCGGCTGCAGGATGCAGATGTGCCTCGCCAGAACATCCTCTACCTGAACTTTTTCGATGACCGTCTGCACAACCTGCAGCACGATAGCCTGGGTGTCATACTCGAAGCCTACTTCTCACTCTACCCGGAAAAGAAAAACACCGAGAAAATCTACTGCTTTTTCGATGAGATACAGGTCGTTCCCGGTTGGGAGCCATTTGTTGATCGTCTGATGCGCCTGGAAAAATGTGAAGTATACATCACCGGTTCCTCAGCGCAAATGCTCTCCCGTGAAATCGCCACCCAGATGCGCGGTCGAGCGCTCTCCTGGGAAATGTTTCCTTTTTCATTCCAGGAATTTCTCGATTACAAAGGTATAGAGTGCAACAGCCCCTTGTCGACCAAGAAACGGCTCACTGTACAGAAAGCTTTCGATGAGTATTGGCAGGCCGGTGGATTTCCCGAAGTAGCCGGACTCGACCGGATGCTGCGGATAAAAACCCACCAGGAATACTTCAATGCCATGCTTTTTCGCGATCTTATTGAGCGTCATAACATATCCCATCCAAAAGCGATTGCGGATCTGGCTCACCGGTTGGTGGACAATACGGCTAATCTCTATTCCGTCAACAGCCTTGCCGGCTACCTGAAATCGTTGGGTCACAAAACCCCCAAGTCGGCAGTGTCCGATTACCTGGCATGGTTCGAGGATGCCTATTTCCTCTTCACCGTCCGTATCTTCGATGCCTCGCTGGCACGCTCCAATACCAATCCGAAGAAAATCTACTGCATCGACCATGCGCTGGTGACCTCGGTCAGCTCAGGTATTCTTATCAATTCAGGGCACCTGCTTGAGAACCTGGTGTTCACTGCGCTGCGTAGAGTCACGCCGGATATTTTCTATTACAAAAGCAAAGCCGGCCGCGAAGTGGATTTCATCGCTCTAATGCCTGTATTGGGAGGCCAAGGCAGCTCCCGCATGCTCGTTCAGGTCTGCGAATCGATCACTGCCGAGCAAACCCGAAAGAGGGAAATCACAGCACTCTCCGAGGCTATGGCTGATTTACAGTTGACGGAAGGGACCATTGTGACCCGTGGGGATAATGAAAAAATTCAGCTGGATTCAGGGATAATACACGTTGTACCCGTGTGGCGTTTTCTGTTGAATGTGTCTGGATCTGCTGCAGATTGAATTCGTTGCTGGTAATCGCTCGTCGCTCCTCTTCTTGCACTTGCCGCCAGCATCGCCCAACATGAACTCAACCGCTATTCCCTGCCGCTCAATTTCCTGTAAGACCGGCCTTGTCCAGCCGTTTCAGCAAGCTGGATTTTCGACGGTGTTCCCAGCGCAACTTTTCCAGCCGGCTGTTAAACACCTGCTTCGCGCTCCTGGTTTTTGCAATCTCACCAAGATCCAGCAGGAGCTGAAGCGCCTGATCATAATCTACCGGCCGTTTACCAGAGACAAGTTCGTTAATCTTGGGCCAGAGCTCGTCTTCCCGTCCGGCAAGACTTTCGAGGTATTTTGTCCGTCTGGCAGCATTTCCTTTTTTCAGGAGAGCCTCTTGCCGGGCATGCTCCTGCGCCTCTTTCTCCAGGCGCTCCCTGGCGAAGGCATCCGACTGTTCCAGCAACTCACCGGAGGTCCGTCTTTTTACGGTTGTAAAAATGGTTTCGTCAGTACCACGAAACCGTAAGAAGCGCCGATATAATTCACTGCCGAGATGTGGTTCCTTGCCGTTGACAAGACGGACAATAATCTCATTTTTCTCGGCCGTATCAATACGTTGAACCCATGTTTTTATTTCCTGCTCCCGCCCTGTCTCTTGCATTCTGTTACTGCATCTCGCTGCAACCGTTACCAGATCAGGATCTATCCGCATAAATTCGATAAAGGCAGACAGTGCGCCGTTCAGGTCATCCAGACCGGCAGGTACCGGCGGCTCATGTTCAACATAATCGACCAGTTCCTGCTGAACACCAAGCAGCCAGGCAAGATACATACAACGAGAATCACCACGCAGAAGATCTTCCCTGAGAGAGATCATCGAAGCAAGCCATCCCTCGCCTTCCTCCCATTCATAATCTTCGCTCTCTGAATAAAATTCAAGGATCAGATATTCACCCTTTCGGCGAATACTAAAAATATCGTCAAGGCAATATTTTTCGAGCGATTCCCTCTCAAACAGGCCAATGGGAAATTTGAACATGAGTTGACGGGTACCCCCGTTGGATAGATAACAAAAGGCATCAAAATATTTTTCCAGCAAAACGACCGGGTCGGCGTGAAGATCACCATAGTTATATGTATTGACAAATCCGGAGGGAGTGATGTGGGCCCGGGAAGATATCCGCCGCAGCTCTTGCTGCTGATCGTCGGTAAGAGGCCGATCAACAGCCTGGAATTGATAATACTGGTATTCGCTCATCAATAACCTCCCTGGTTACTGTTTATCATATTTTCCCCAGAAACTGTATTTACTGCCGTGCGCTTTGCTAAGTTCCCGTTTATACACCTCATATGGAGGAAAACTGAGCCATTCTGTCATCTTGAAAAAGATGAATATCCAGGGGTTCCACTCCGTCCGGTAATGAGCATTCAGCTCCTCGGCGAACGATCTGAACATTCCCCTGTTGTGCATAATTTTTCCCAGTGCAAAAGAGTTAATTTCCGTTTACAAATCTGTATTCGCAGGCCATTATTTTGTGCTCTATTATTGCCGGTTCAGGGAAAATGCGCAAGGCCGGCGTGAACTGCGATAATTGCGAATCTTCTTGTGATTATTGTTACTTCTTTCCTTCAACAATGAAACACCATGGCGATGAAAATCAAGAAACCCGAACGTACCTCGCCTAAAGAGGCGTATACCTCCCTGCATCCCACCGCAAAGACCATACTGCAACTTCTGGCAGTTAACATCGATTACTGCCGTCCCGAGGTGCTGAGCCGCTGCCTGAACGACATGCTGATTACCGACGACCAAGGCCGACAATTTACCTCGACAGGTCTTCGGCTACTGTTGGAAGAGTTAACTGCCAAGGGCTTATTGCTGAAAAATTATGAAGGCATCGCCTGTCCGGAGTCGGTCAGGCGACTGGCCTTTGGCGATACGCTGAAGGCCGGGACCTTCAAATCTTTTGTGCAGTGCCTGCAGAAATTCCTGCCCCTGCCGAAGAGATTGACAGGCGGATATTCGCCTTATAACAATTATCGCCAGCTTCTCCGCGACTTTCAGATATCCTTGTTTTTTCAAGGCTCCCTGAAGGATACCAGAGACATTGCCTATCATTATGCTTATGCAGATTTCAACGATGATTATTACGACAACAACCCGTTTCTGGCTATCCTGGCCCGGCCGTTTTCGGCTGAAATCATTGAGAAGATCGCCCCCGGCATCAGGCCGGGAATTTTAGCCGATTTGATCGCTGCGGCCAACAGCTGCCTGGAGCCAGCTGATGATATCATTGCCTACAATGACGACACGTACTCCGGCAAGGTACAGAAGAAACCACTTGCCTCGTATCTTTTGCATAATTACCTCCTCCACGGCCAGACCGGCACATTCAGTCAACTCCTGAATCAGTTGCCCGATGATATGCAGCTGGATCAAGTTGTCTGGGCCGGCTGTCTCGAAGTTGTCCGCGGCGATTATACCAAGGCTCATACTTTTTTTGCGACGTCCAGCCGGCTACTGAAAAAGCTGACCGGCAAACGAAAGGTATTTCTACAGAACTATGGCGGTATCTTTTATCTCCTGACCCTCCTGCAGCGCGGCGAAACCGCCATGCTTCGGGAGGCTCTGGAGTACATCGACATTGCCGGGAAGAACAGATATCCGCTGTACCCTCTCATGGAAAATCTGGCCCCGATTTTTTATGAGAAACTTGGCATGGCCATTCCCGAGAGATTGTCGATAACCCTGAGTTATTTTCTTAAAAATCCTATGGATATCTTTTTTATCTTCCTCTTTCGTTTCTGGGGGGGAGGTAAAACCATAGGTAATGATATGAACCTGCTGCGGCAAACCAGAGACAAAGCGCTGCAGAACGGCTACAACTGGCTGGCGGCCGAATTTTCCGCTCTGCTCGCCGCCTTTGGCAATGACGAAAAGACCAACCGGGAGACGGCGGCAAGTCTCCATTTGTCCTGCAACACCAAAAGCTGCCTGGATATAGTCCGACTGCAGCCCCAATGGGAAAAGACCCTGAACGCCCTGCTGCACCTCAGCCAACCCGGGAAAGACAGAAAAAAAGGGACGGCTGTACAGAGATTGATCTGGCTTTTCAGCTCCAACGAAAAATATAACTATTGCTCCATTACCCCCAGGCTGCAAAAGTTGTCCGCAAAGGGTACCTGGACAGGTGGCAGGGCCGTTGCCCTGAAAACTTTGTATAACGGCTACCATGAAATGCCCGGCTTGACGGACCAGGATCGCCGGATCTGCCAAGCTATCAGGGAAGATTTTGTTCGCTCGGGCTGGGGAGGACACAAAACGGCGGAGTATTACTTCAATGCCGATCAGGCCCTGCCCGCCCTGGTGGGACACCCTCTGTTTTTTCTCGAAGACAGCCCCGAGGTAAATGTTGAACTTGTCCCAACCGAGCCGGAACTGCATATCAAGCAAGACAAAAAGGGCTTAAAACTCACCGTCACTCCTTCTTTTGTCAACGAAGACGATAAATTGATGGTAATCAAGGACACGCCTACCCGCTTTAAGATCTTTCAGCTGCAGCCCGAGCACCGGCAGCTTATCGGACTTTTGGGAAAAGGCATGACGGTTCCCAGCACAGGAGAAACGCTGGCCAGGCAGGTAGTAGAAGCACTCTCACCCCTTCTCACCGTCCATTCAGATCTTGAAGGTGGAGTGAATCAGGCAAGGTCCATTCAAGCCGACAGCAGACCCCACGCACACATTCTTCCATACCGGGACGGGATCAGTCTGGAGTTCCTGGTAAAGCCGATAGCCACCGGCACCTCCAGTTTCATTCCGGGTAAGGGCAGCAGAAGCGTCATGGCGGTGATGGATGGCAAATCTGTCCAGGCGGTGCGTGATCCGGCCGAGGAAAAACAGCGGCTGACACGACTCATCGAAGCCTGTCCAACCCTGAACCGGCTGGAGGCTATCGATAATCAGTGGCAGGTGGATGATCCGGAGGATTCGCTCGAACTATTACTGGAATTGAAGGAATGCGGCGATGAGGTTGTCATGGAGTGGCCACAGGGCGAGAAGATGACAGTACACAGGCAGGTAGGTGCGAAAAATTTTTCCCTGCGGATCGCCAAGGATCGCGATTGGTTTAAGGCCACCGGAACCCTGGCCATAGACGACACGCATGCCCTCGACCTGCACCGACTCCTGGAGAAGCTTGATCGCTCAACCGGCCGATTTATTCCGCTCGACGATGGCACCTTCCTGGCCATTACCAGGTCGCTGCACAAACGGCTGGCCGAACTGCGGGCTTATTCGGAAGGGCACGGTGAAGGAGTGCGCTTCGTGCCGCTGGCTGCTCTTGCTCTGGAAAATCTCACCGGGGAGGCCGGGCAGCTGCAAAGCGATGCGGCATGGAAGGAGCATTGTAAACGTTTGTCGGAAACGGTCACCCCTGCGGTTCCCTCCACCCTCCGGGCCCAGCTCCGTGATTACCAGAAAACAGGCTTTCTGTGGCTGGCCCGCCTCTCTTTTTGGGGGGTGGGTGGTTGTCTCGCCGATGACATGGGCCTTGGCAAGACCGTGCAGGCTCTGGCCGCGATCCTGCTTCGCGCCTCTCAGGGCCCGACCCTGGTGGTGGCACCGCTCTCAGTTACTTCAAACTGGCAGGATGAGGCCGACCGTTTTGCGCCGACGCTGAACGTTATAGTCTTTGGTCCGGGTGAGCGCAGGCAGGTCATCGACAACCTGCAAGCCTTCGATCTGCTCATTGTCAGTTATGGCCTGCTGCCCCTGGAGGCGGAGCTGCTCGCTTCGGTCAAGTGGCAGACCGTGGTTCTTGATGAAGCCCAGGCCATCAAAAACATGCAGACCAAACGTTCAAAAGCGGCCATGGAGCTGTGCGCCGAATGCCGGATTATCACCACCGGCACACCGCTGGAAAACCACCTTGGCGAACTGTGGACCCTCTTCACCTTCCTCAACCCCGGTCTGCTCGGCTCTTTCAAAAAATTCAACGAGACATTCGCCATCCCCATCGAGCGCAATCAGGACAAAGAAGCCCGCAGTCACCTGCGCAAGTTGATCCGCCCCTTTATTCTGCGGCGCTTGAAAAGTGAGGTTCTCCAGGAACTGCCTGCCAAGACCGAGATAACCCTTGAGATCGAAATGAGCCCCGAGGAGCAGCTGCTCTACGAGGCCCAGCGCCAGACATCCCTGGCGACTATCGAAGCTCATCAAGATGAAAAGACCGGACCGCAGCATATACGTATCCTGGCTGAACTGATGAAATTGCGCAGATTGTGCTGTAATCCTCGTCTGATTCTGCCGGATTGCGAAATCATCTCCTCCAAGCTGCGGGTCTTCAGCGACACTTTGCACGAACTGATCGATAATAATCACAAGGCCCTGATATTCAGTCAGTTTGTCGATCATCTGGCGATCATTCGCAACCTGCTCGAGGAAGAACACATCGGCTACCAGTACCTGGATGGTTCGACCCCGATCAAGGAGCGGAAAGAGCGGATCAAAAGTTTCCAGAACGGCATCGGAGACGTCTTTCTCATCAGCTTGAAAGCTGGCGGGGCGGGTCTCAACCTCACCGCCGCCGATTATGTTATCCACATGGACCCCTGGTGGAATCCGGCAGTGGAGGACCAGGCCTCCGACCGGGCTCATCGAATCGGCCAGGAGAGGCCGGTGACCGTCTATCGCCTGGTGATGAAAAATTCAATCGAACAGCAGATCGTCAAGCTGCATAAACAAAAACGTGAGCTTGCCGACAGTCTGCTGGAAGGAACTGACGCCGCAGGCAAGATATCCGCGACGGAACTGCTGACCTTGCTTCAGCAGGTATAGATAGTGTTTTCATTCAGATGAAATCCTGGGCTGCATCTTGGCAAGTTATGGGTGGTTTCTCGACACAATTTACAAAAAACCCGCAGGCAATGGAACTGCTCGTTCAAGGGAATGGTTTAACGCACTAACTCCAGGAATTTTTCTACCACTTGCGGATCTAAATGGGTTCCCGCCAGGGATTTGATGTGTTCACGTGCCTTGTCCTTTGACCAGGCGCGATGGTAGCGGCGTTCGTTCGTTAAGGCATCCCAGATATCAGCCACAGCAAAAATTCTGGCAGCCAGTGGAATCTCATCGCCTCGCAGGCCGCGGGGATAGCCGGTACCGTCCCATTTTTCATGATGACAGTAAGGGATATCCAGTGCGGGATACAGGTAGCCGATACTGGAAAGCATCTGGTAGGCATAGGCCGGATGTTTTTGCATTACCAGGCGTTCTTCAGGGGTAAGGGTGCCCTCTTTTAATAAGATACTGTCTGATATCGCCATTTTCCCGATATCATGGAGCAGAGCACCCCTTCTGGCCTGAATGCATTGCTCATCGTCCAGACACATTACCCGGCATAACAGCAACGTCATCTCTGTCACACGCTGGGTGTGCCCCTCCGTCTCCTCATCCCTGAGCTCCAGCGCCTTACCCCAGCCCTCAATGGTTGAATCATAGGCACGAGTCAATGCTTTATTGGCTTTACGGGTGTCTTCTTCGCTTTTTCTGATCTTCCTGATTGTCTCCTGGGTCATGTTGACAACCAGGAAGACATAGAGTGATCCACCGAAAAAAACTGAACTTGTGATAAGCTCAAGAGGAAAATTGAACTTCAGAACCTGAAGAATAAGATAAAAGATATAACCACAGGAAAAGAAGGCCAGAAGGCTGGACATCATGCGCCATTTCCGCTGAGAGGCATCCGGAAGTAAGCTCTGCATCTTCAGACTCATGATGAGAGCGGCAAGCATAAAAAAGATGCCGGGCAGCATGAGGAATATGGAAAGATTATGGATAAACATGACGAAGTCCACTGGTCGAATCTCGACTGCTGACGGATCTTGTTAGTATACACAGAAAAAATAATGCTCCGAAATGGCATGTCAACGTATCAGTCTGCTCAGCCGGGCGCTCCGGCCTTCATGTGTTCAAGGCGATGGCAAAGGTGTTCGCAAAACCTTTTTGTTGACTTGGCGGCAGCGGTCACCTAGACTTCTTAACAGAACATATGTGCTTCAGGCAAACCCCTCATGCTTGCTGATCCCGGAGGGGTATTCGAGTTTTCACCCATATTGCTGCGCTCTCTTAATGATTCCCGCTCCCTTTCGCAGGTTTTTCTTTCCTCATCTGGATAAAAGATACGCTGTTCGTCTTATCATCGTTGCCTGTGTCAGTTACCTCATCTTTGGTCATCTGCTTATTCCTCTGCGCATACAGGGACTGAGCATGGACCCCACCTATCGTGACAGGTCTTTTGCCCTTTGCTGGCGGCTGCAGTATTTATTTTCACCGCCAGAGCGCTTTGATGTGGTGACTGTTCGCTTTTCGGGGAGAAGTGTGATGCTGCTCAAACGGGTTGTTGCCTTACCGGGAGAGACTGTTGAGTTTCGCCAAGGGCTTCTGTATGTGAATGGAGGCTTCATTGAAGAACCCTATGTTCGTCATCGTTCCGCCTGGGATCTTCCACCAAGAACGATAGCTTCCGGTCACGTATATGTCGTAGGAGATAATCGAGGGACCTCAATGGACCGCCATCGGTTTGGCGAAATAGATATGCAACGTATTGTTGGAGGCGTATTCCCATGAACAATAAATTTTCTCTTTACGTAGCAATTTTGCTCGTTGTCGCTGGTGCTGTCTTTTTTTGGCCCAGTGACGAGAAAAAGATTAAAAGCAATCTCAATTCTTTAGCTGAATATTGTTCATCAGAAAAAGAAGAGCCGGTTCTTGCGACATTGCGAAAAGCGGCTCAGGCGGCAAAACTCTGCACTGCCCCCTGCACAGTCCACATTGAATCATTTAAAATCGATCGTGCTTTGAGTCACAAAGAGTTCACCGATCAATTTCTCATGATGAAAAAAAGACTGCCAAACACGATTTTCAGCTTTCATGATTCCATTATCGATATTGCAGGTGAGAAGAAGGCTGCAGTCACCACCACCCTTCGTCTCAACGGAGAAACAATTGACGAAAAATTCACTGATGCCTATGAAATTAATATTACAGTGGAAAAAAAGGATGGAGACTGGCTTTTTTCTGCTTTTACTGTTGTCGAGTTCATGAAAAAATAAACGACAGATGTATTCCTGGCCGACTTCCAGCGAACCGGAGAGAGTATTTTTTTATTCTAGCAGATTGGACTCATAAACATGGACCCCGGAGATCGGCTTTTTTCTGGCTACTTTCACCATAAATTCAGCAACTTTTTCAGCCTCAACAGGTCGATATTTTTTTAACCCACCGAAAAGAAGAGGTTGCAATAAAGGCGTCAGCAGAACGGCTACTTTCTCACCAAGTCGGAATTCTTCCCGTGGTCCCAGCAGTAGTGACGGTCTAATGATACGCAGGCAAGGATACCCCAACTCCTGTAAAGCCGCTTCAGTCTCTCCCTTGACCCTATTGTAGAAAACCTTTGAATTTTTGTCGGCTCCTAATGCAGAGACCACCAGGAATTGTTCCGCTCCCTGTTTTTTCATCAAGCCGGCAATCATAACAACCAGCGAGAGATCAATTTTCTCAAATGCTTCCTGAGACCCTGCTTTCTTAATCGTGGTCCCTAAACAGCAATAGACATCATGAACCTGAATGTCCGCCAGATCGTTTTGCAGATTATCAAATTTTGAGAGTATAACCTTTAGCTTACGGTGCGTTGTGAGAAGTGGTTTTCTAACCAGCGCGATTACTATTGAGTAGTCAGGATTATCGAGAAGAGCCTGAAGACAAAAACTTCCGATTAAACCAGTTGCTCCTACTAACAGTGCGTTACGGGTGGTCATTACTTTATATCCTTGGATTAAAGACGAAAATCTAAAGCTGTTCTTCGAGCATTTCACTTACTTTTTTTCGTATTAATTACTCTTCGCCTAAACGTTTGTTTTCTGTGCGTGCAAACGATGGCTCGATGAAATTTCACACGCACCATCTCTTCGTGCAATATAAATTGGACAAAATATTTATTCTAACATAGCCTATTATAAGTGTCTGTTTTTGTTAATTGTACAAGAAAAAATCAGAAGGTACACGATTTGGCTAATATTCGTTCGAAAGGAAAACTCACAAGGTGGCTCGATGGTAAAGGATTCGGATTCATATCACCAGAAAAGGGCAAGCAAGAAATATTCATCCATATTTCTGCCTTTGATAGGAATATTCCGAGACGGCCAAAAGCTGGAGATACGATCTTTTATTATACGCAGGAAGATAAAAACGGAAAAACAAAGGCTGTCGATGCAATTATCGAAGGAGTCACACCAATTTCTCAAAAAATTCCTTCGAGAACTAAAACCTATAAAAGAGAGCATACTTCCAAAAGTAGCGGGAGGTTTCTGGTTTTTAGCACCATTCTCGTCATAGGGCTCGGCAGCACCATCTATAATAAATTTCTAGCCAATAAGGGTCAGTGGATTCGAGATATTTCTGAGCTATCCAGTGCCTTCAATACGCCACAGGAGGCAACGCAAGTGTCATCAAGATATACTTGCGCCGGAAAAATCCATTGCTCAGAAATGAATTCTTGTGAAGAAGCAAAGTTTTATCTGCAGAACTGCCCAGGAACCAAAATGGACGGTGATGGAGATGGAATACCTTGTGAGAGGCAATATTGCAATTGATTAGCAGGAACAACTGTATGCGTGCGCGCAAAGCTGATTTTGCCGGGAGTAGCAACATTAACAACTGTTGATGAATTGACGGCCTGATACCAGGCGGAGGTCGGAGCCACGCAACGCAACAACAACTTAGCAATTACAAACAGTTAAGCCAATTAATCAAAACACCACAACGGCCAATAGTCACACTTGTAGTCACAATATGATCTTACTACAGAACATTTGCACCACATCAATAGGATAGTTTTTTTTCACCTTACCCATTCTCATCTATCAGGTTGATTCAACATATGCATTATCAACCGGATACCTTCCTTGCGAACTATCCGGAATTTCCGGATAGTTGAAGTCTCTTTTAGCTCATCTTCTTTAAAAATAGTTTTTAAATGTTCATTAATTGTCCGGACATCTTTATCAAACAGTTCCGCCATTTGTACCTGAGACAGCCA
The DNA here is from genome assembly GCA_038204235.1 of Desulfobulbales bacterium. Taxonomy (GTDB): domain Bacteria; phylum Desulfobacterota; class Desulfobulbia; order Desulfobulbales; family Desulfocapsaceae; genus Desulforhopalus_A. The sequence goes on along the minus strand of JBBRDD010000053.1, from coordinate 15 downwards.
GATGTTTTCATCCTC
>JBBRDD010000052.1:0-25754 GCA_038204235.1 Desulfobulbales bacterium | reverse complement strand
ACCATTACAGTCAGAGAAACCCAGTATGGCACGCTTTTTATACCGCAGTTATGCGAGTTGTCGGAGGGTTTGCATGGTTTTCATGTGCATGTAAATGGCAGTTGCGGACCTGGTGAAAAAGACGGCAAGATGGTACCGGGGCTGGCAGCCGGTGGCCATTTTGATCCTCAGCAGACCAACAGTCACAAGGGGCCGTATGCAAATGGCCACCAGGGAGATTTACCGGCACTCTATGCCGATAGTACAGGTGCTGCCATTCATCCGGTACTGGCGCCAAGAATTCACTTGTCTGAGCTGAAAGGCCATGCTCTCATGATCCATCAGGGCGGCGACAACTATGCAGACAGTCCCAAAGCTCTCGGTGGGGGTGGTGCCCGCGTAGCCTGCGGGGTGGTGCAATAGAAAATTATGACCAATATACTTGCAATTAATGCAGCATATCGGCACGGTGGCCTCACTGACCAGACTGTCGATACATTGAAAAAGGCAATCGAGGCAGCCGGCGGTACGGTCGAGGTTGTTCATCTGTGTGACCATCCGATTGAATTTTGCCTTAATTGCCGGGAATGCACGCAAATGCCGGGAGATGCCCCTGGTCCTTGTGTGCTGCAGGACGGGATGCAGGAGCTGATCGACAAGATAGAATGGGCCGATGGCTACATCCTGGCCTCACCGACTAACTTCGGTTCAGCTACTGCACTGTTCAAACGTTTTATGGAACGACTGGTGGTCTATGCTTACTGGCCCTGGGACATGAATAGTCCGCAATATCGAAAGGCCAAGGCGCCAAGGAAAAAAGCAGTCCTTGTGTCCTCCTGCGCGGCACCTGGAATTTTGGGCCGATACTTTTTTGCAACCCGTAAACAGCTTACCATGACCGCAAAGACTCTAGGCGCAGACACCGTTGGCCTACTGTTTACCGGATTGATCGGCAAAGATCCCCACCCCAAAATTACGGCTCGGTTGCAAAACAGGGTTCAGAGATCAATCGCAAAGCTGATTTAAGTAAAACACCCAAAAATCCTCAGCCACGTTTCATCGTTCTAGGAGCGGTAATCAGCATTAATTTTGACATAATCGATAGAAAAATCGCAGGTAAAGACCTCTTCACAACCGGGTCCATCTTTCAGATCGATACAGACCGCGAAACTTTTCTCCTTTAAGATTAACGTCGCCGCGGCCTCGGCCTCCTTACCCAGCGAAAGTCCATTTTTGACAAGCAGCACATTTCCAAAAGCCAGGTCGACTCGGTCTGGAGAAAACCGGACGCCAGACCGTCCCATGGCCGCAAGAATTCTTCCCCAGTTGGCATCTTCGCCGAAAAAAGCCGTTTTAACCAGGCTGGAGGTGCCGATGGTCCGGGCAATTTTCTCTGCATCTTTATTTTCTTTTGCGCCGCAAACCCTGATCGTGACCGTTTTGGTAGCACCTTCCCCGTCGCTGACTATCTGCAGGGCCAGATCCTTTAAGACATTCTCAAGTGCATCCTGAAAAAGTTGCTGTTCCAGAGGAGAATCACCGTCGATCCAAGGGTTTTCCGCCATCCCATTGGCCATGACCAAAACCATGTCATTGGTGCTGGTATCCCCATCAATGGTTATGCGATTAAAAGTACGGTCGGCTCCTTTGACCAGCGATTTATGCAGTTCCGGAAAATTGATCCGGGCATCGGTAAAAACAAAGGCTAGCATGGTCGCCATATTGGGCATAATCATCCCCGCCCCTTTGGCCATGCCCATAATTTTCACCTCTTTGCCACCGATAGTTACCGTGGTTTGGGCAATCTTCTGCACCGTGTCGGTGGTCATTATCGCCTGGGCGACCTGCTCAAAATTATCGTCAGACAAGCCAGTGACCAGTGCCGGTACACTTCTTTCAAAGGCTGCAACATTGAGCGGTTCGCCGATCACCCCGGTTGAAGCAACTTGGATTAAATCATCGGCAATCCCCAGTGCCTCGGCAACCAGGCTGCTCGTGGCTTTGGCCGCCTGCATGCCCTTTACACCGGTACAGGCATTGGCACAGCCGCTATTGACAAGAATAGCCTGGGCATGGCCGCTTTTCAGCCGTTCTTTGTCAAGAACCACAGGGGCGGCCTTCACCTGATTGGTGGTAAAAACTCCCGCTGTCACACAGGGGATGTCACTGTAAATGAGTCCAAGATCCAGCCTGTCGGCATATCGTATACCGGCCTTAACTGCCGAAAATGAAAAACCCGTAATCTTCATAAAAATCTTACCCCTTGAATAACTTTCCGCAAACTTTTCATCGCCTCAGGAAAACTTTTCGAAATCGTACCCAGCCGAAAAATGACGCATATTCCAGTCCGCACTCCATGACAACAACAAAATACATCTACCACTTATCCATCTGATTATGCTACTTTAAAATAGCACAAACCGCGGACAGCAAGGTTACACCTGGTTTTAACTGGCGTGGATACATAAAACATGCAATTCCCAACAAACGACAAAGGCACAAACAGGTCAACAAAAAACCATGGTTTCAGTGTTTTACAGATTATTTTTGTGTCTTCTTGCAAGAGAATAATCCATAAAGTACGAAAACCCCTCAAGGCGGTACTAAAAAGAACACCCGACAAGCGAGCACTAAAAAGAGTCCCGGCTTATTTCTCGTTTACTGGTGTCAGGCCATGAATTTTCAAGAACTCTATTCGAGTTACACCCTTTATTCCGCGCTCGTACTGCTGGCTGATTTTTTTATCCGTATCGGTCTTTCAGTCAGGGTTATCATGCGCAAACGCCCCTACGGTGTTTCTCTGGCCTGGCTGGTTGTTGTTCTGGTGATTCCTTTTTTAGGAGGTTTTTTATATCTGCTTCTGGGCGAAAACCGACTTCCTGAAAGACGGAAGGAACGGGCCAAAACGTCATACAACACCTATCTCAGCTGGCTCAAGACCCTGCAGGCAAGAACGCCGGTCTCCTGGAATAAACTCAATCTGGAATGTTTCCCTCTGCACCGCCAGGCAGAGACTCTGGTGGGCATCCCGACCATGGCCGGAAACAATCTCACCCTGATCACCCACCCTGAAGAGATCCTGAGCACCATAACCGAAGCAATCCTCAACGCAACCTCCACCTGTCACCTGCAGTTTTATATCTGGCAGGAGGGCGGGAGGGTGGATAAGGTTGCCGAGGCCCTGTTCAAGGCAGCAGCCAGAGGAGTGACGTGTAGAATACTCCTCGACTCCATCGGCAGCCGGGACTTTCTAAAAAGCAGGACGGCAGTTGTAATGCGCAAGGCCGGAATAAAAATCCAGGAATCACTGCCCGCCGGAATTATTAATGCACTGTTCTCCAGAATGGATATCCGGAACCATCGAAAGCTTGTCGTAATAGACGGCCAGATCGCCTTCACCGGCAGTCAGAACATGGTGGACCCCGAGGTATTTAAGATCAATGCGGGGGTTGGAAACTGGGTCGATGTGATGGTTAAAGTCGAGGGTCCGGTGGTTGAGTGCATAGCCGGGACCTTTATCAGCGACTGGGTCCTGGACACGGATACGGACCACTTTCACTCTGAATTACTACTTAAAGATATTGAAACTGCCGGGAAAAGCATCGATGTGCGCACCAACCCCGTCGCCGGAGAATCGGCGATCCAACTTGTCCCCTCCGGGCCGGGTCTCGTGCCGGATGCGATTCACAACCTGCTGCTGACGACCATTTACGCCGCCAGACGCGAATTGATAATGACCACACCCTATTTCATTCCCGACGAGCCGCTGCTGGTTGCACTCAAGGCAGCCGCTCAGCGTGGGGTTACCGTTAAAATAATTATTCCCTTAAACAACGATTCTCTGCTGGTCAAGTACGCCAGCCGAGCCCGTTACCAGGAACTTGCCGAGTCAGGGGTGCAAATTTTCCTTTTCTATGGTGGACTTCTCCATTCCAAGACTATCACTGTAGACCATGATTTTTCACTTTTTGGTTCAGTCAATCTCGATATGCGCAGCTTCTGGCTCAATTTTGAAGCAACCCTTTTTGTATACTGTAAATCATTTACCGAAAAACTCCTGGCAATTCAACAGGAGTACCTCGATCAATCGATCGAACTCGATATAGAGGCCTTTTCTCAAAGAGGATCCTGGGAAAAATTTAAGGAAAATTCTGTATTACTCGTCTCACCCCTGCTCTGATGACTATTCGCATACTGTTGATTTCTGATATTCATGGCAATTATCCGGCACTCAAGGCTATTGACCAGCAACTGAACACGTCCGGTTTCGACTACATTATCAATTCCGGCGACTCCCTGGTCTACGCCCCTTTTCCTAACAAAACAGTCAGTTGGTTAAGAGAGCATCGGGCCATCTCCATCCTCGGCAACACCGATCAAAAAGTGATCAAACTCCTCTCCGGCAAGATGATGAAAAAACCCGGAAACCCTGAGAAAAGAATCATGTACACCTCAACAGCCGAAGCACTCGATGATGCCGGCCGCAGTTACCTCCGCTCCCTGGCAACCACCACCAAACTCAAGCTCAAACTGAGACAATCGGGAAAAACAGCCCAGAAACGCCAGGTGAAACTGGGCATTTTTCATGGCAGCCCAGCCGATCATGATGAATTTCTTTTTGCAGATACGCCAGACAGCAGGTTTTTTGAGCTGGCAGGTTTGACCAATTGCCAGATCGTGGTGACGGGTCATTCCCACTCGCCGTACCATAAAATGCTGGCAAACGTCCACTTTATCAATCCCGGTTCAGTAGGCAGGATGTTCGATGGAAATCCAAGTGCCTCCTGCGCCACGCTGGAAGTCACCGATGAAACCATCACCGTGCAACACTTCAGGATAACCTATGCAATCGACGAAGTTGTTATGAAAATCAGAGAGGAAAATCTTCCCGAAATATATGTCGCTATGTATCAGCAAGGCAAAAAACTCAATTGAGCTTTGTCTTTTCCGCGAAATTATTGTTATCGTATTGTGACACACAAGAATTAAATCCCTGACCATTTGCAACGAGGAATCTACTATGGCCAAAAGCAAATCAAGCAAGAATGGCAAAAACGACAAGAAAAGCAAGAATGGTAATAATAAGCTGGAACAGGTCAGGCTGCTGGAAGGCACAGCCTATAAAAATATCGACACTAAAGAGGGTAACGATAAGACTTCGATCTGGATCCAGAATACCCATCTTCGGTACGAGATAGAGCTGAAAAAACTGCAGATCGAACTTATGAAGCTGCAAAACACCATGAAGGCGAACGGCCAACGAATGGCGATCATCTTCGAAGGACGGGATGCAGCCGGCAAGGGGGGCACCATAAAAAGAGCCATCGCCCATCTCAACCCCAGAAATACCAGGGTCGTTGCTCTGATGAAACCCAACGAAACGGAATCGAGCCAGTGGTACTTTCAACGATATATCGCGCATCTCCCTTCGGCCGGAGAAATAGTCATCTTCGACCGCAGCTGGTACAACCGGGCGATGGTCGAACCAGTCATGGGTTTTTGTACCGACGAGCAGAATAAACGTTTTTTGAAGGATGTGCCGATGTTTGAAGAAATGCTGGTGAAAGACGGGATCATACTGTTGAAATTCTATTTTTCCGTGTCAAAAGATGTGCAGAATAAGCGTTTCGAATCACGTAAGACCGATCCCTTAAAGCAATACAAACTCTCTCCTGTCGACAACCTGGCCCAGGAATACTGGGATCAGTACTCTGTGCGCAAATTCCAGATGCTCTCAGAAACCAATCGGACCATTTCCCCCTGGACCATCATTCGCTCCAACGACAAAAAAAAGGCCAGAATAAACTGTATAAAACATATCCTGACCCAGATGGATTATGACAAAAAACTTGGAGCTGAAGAGCTTACTCCAGATACGGAAGTTGTTATCTCAGGTATCGATGAACTAAAACATATGGAAGACAACCTGATGTCGCCGGAAAAACTCCACGGCTGACAGACAGCCGACGGCCTGTGCCGCTGTTGCTTCCCCGGCATCGGCCTCAGGCCTCTTTACCGCAGCATTTTTTATATTTTTTACCTGAGCCGCAGGGGCAGATGGCATTTCTGCCAATCTTTTCGCCATCACGCCGAACTGGCTGGGCAGCAAGTGTGTCCTCTGCTGCGCCCGCCCTGTTCAGGCGTATCTGCTCCTGCTCATGACGCCTGCGTCGCTCCTCTTCCAGACGTTCCACATCATCTTCACTGACGACGCGAACCCTCATCAGGCTGGATACCACTTGTGTTTTGACGGTCTCGACCATAACGCCAAACATTTCAAATCCTTCACGTTTATATTCGTTTAAAGGATTTTTCTGACCGTAGCCCCGCAAACCGATTCCTTCTTTCAGATAGTCCATGGACAGAAGATGATCTTTCCAATGGCTATCGACAATCTGCAGCAGGATCAGCTTTTCCAGTTGACGCTGGGTCTCGGGACCATTGATTTCATCCTGCTCTTTGTATGCCTGCTTGATAAAATCGAGGGTTTTTTCGGTGAAGGTGTCAAACTTTAACCCTTCTAATTCCTCTTCGGGCCACTCAGGCACGTGGTGAAATAATTCCCCCATGCGGGCCTTGAATGCCGGCCAGTCCCATTCCGCTGAATCGATCCGATCCTGATAAAATTCTCCGGTGACGATATCCACCAGGTCTTCAATCATATCCTGGACGACCTCACTGACATCGGGTTTGTCGAGGACGTCCCGGCGCTGCTGATAGATAAGCTCTCTCTGCTTGTTCATAACATCGTCATATTCCAGCAGATGCTTGCGAATCTCGAAGTTATGTCCCTCAACCTTGCGCTGTGCATTCTCAATGGCCCGTGAGATCATGTTATGCTCGATGGGTTCGTCCTCTTCCATGCCGAGCTTCTCCATGATGCCGGTAATACGGCCTGAGCCGAAGATACGCAGCAGATCGTCTTCAAGAGACAGGAAAAAGCGTGAAGAACCTGGATCTCCCTGTCGCCCGGAACGACCGCGCAACTGGTTGTCGATACGCCGGGATTCATGGCGTGAAGTACCAAGGATATGCAGTCCACCGACCTCTACGACTCCAGCTCCAAGTTTGATATCGGTTCCTCGTCCAGCCATATTGGTGGCAATGGTCACTTTACCCAGTTGTCCTGCACCGGCGATAATCTCAGCTTCTCGCTCATGGTGCTTGGCATTTAAAACCTCGTGCTCAATTTTTTCTTTTTTGAGCATGTTGGAAATTTTCTCCGACACATCAATTGAAATGGTTCCTACCAGAACTGGGCGTCCGACCTTATGCAGCTCGCTGATCTCCTTGACAACTGCCCGATATTTCGCCGCCTCGTTTTTATAAATAACATCGGCGTAGTCATCGCGCACCATCGGCTGATTGGTAGGCATGACCACGACATCGAGATTATATATTTTTTTAAATTCCGGGGCTTCTGTGTCGGCGGTACCTGTCATTCCCGCCAGTTTGTCATACATCCTGAAATAGTTCTGGAAGGTAATTGATGCAAGAGTTTGATTTTCCTGTTCAATTTTTACTTTTTCTTTGGCTTCCAGCGCCTGGTGCAGGCCGTCGCTATAACGCCTGCCTTCCATGGTTCGACCGGTAAATTCATCAACAATGATGACCTGATTGTCCCGGACAATATAGTCGACATCATTTTTGAAAAGGATATGGGCTTTTAAGGCCTGATTGAGATGATGGAGTTTTTCAATACTGGTCGGATCGTAAAGATTTTCCACCTCAAGAAGCTTTTCGCCAAGCGAGACGCCTTCTTCCGTCAGGGAAACCTGCCGTGCCTTCTCGTCAACGGTGTAATGCTCGTCTTTGTTAAATTTAGACATGATCCGATTGACATTATTATACAGATCGGTGGACATATCCGACGGACCTGAGATAATAAGCGGGGTTCGTGCCTCATCGATAAGAATGGAATCGACCTCATCAACGATAGCAAAATTAAAGCCGCGCTGGCAAAAATCAGCCAGTTCGAACTTCATGTTGTCACGCAGATAGTCAAAGCCGAATTCATTGTTGGTACCGTAGGTGATATCCGCCCCATATGCCTCACGGCGCTCGGTATCGTTTAAGCCATGGATAATTTTACCAAAGCGCATGCCGAGAAAAGTATACACCTGTCCCATCCACTCACTGTCGCGAGCTGCGAGATAATCATTGACGGTAACGACATGTACACCTTTACCGGTAAGGCCATTGAGATACACCGGCAAAGTTGAGGTAAGAGTCTTTCCCTCGCCTGTTTTCATCTCGGCGATCTTGCCTTGATGCAATACTATGCCACCCACCAGCTGAACATCGTAATGACGTTCGCCAAGAACTCGTTTGGCCGCCTCACGCACAACGGCAAAAGCCTCCGGCAACAGATCATCCAGAGGTTCACCTTGGGCAATTCGTTCCTTGAAAGAAACGGTTTTTGCCGCCAATGCTGCATCGTCCAGAATCTGGATGTCCTTTTCCTGCTCGTTTATTTGCCTGACGAGAGGATTTAGCTGTTTGAGATATCTGTCATTACTGCTGCCAAAAACCTTGGTGAGTATTTTTCCGATCATTATATTTTGCCGTTGGTAGTGGTCCGTAAAAGGTCCGTACAACCGTCTCCAGATATTTTTGATGAAGCCGAAATTGTAATTACTGGTATTCTATTATACACAGATCCTCGAGAGTGTAAAATTCAGCACTCCTTATTCCGCTTTTTTAACTATTTTCTTTTCCGCCCGAATAATCAGCGGCCCTATTTTCTTGACAGGCTCTTGAGCGACTACGTCGTTTTTTTCATAAGATGGCAGCAGCAGCGACTGGCCGGTCCAAACTCCAAGCAGGAACATCCACAAAAAAAGACAGAAGACGATAACGCCAATGCCGGCTATCGCACTCCTGGTTAACTCAAATTTGAGTTTTTTTGCCTGGGGCCTGCGCTTTACTGCCATCCGGTTTTCCCACCTACATTCTCTGCGGAGCTGACAGTCCAACAATATCAAGGCCGTTTTTCAAGACCACCTGCAGTGCTTTTATCATACAGAGCCTTGCTCGACTGAGGGGAAGATCGTCGGTTATCACCTTGTGTTTGTTATAATAGCTATGCAGCTGACCGGCAAGTTCCATCAGGTAAAAAATTATCTTATGCGGTGCCAGCTCCAGGGCACTTCCTTCGATGGTGGATGGGAAAGTCGACATAGCCTGGAGCAGTTTGAGTTCTTCAGGCTCTTTCAGGAGCCTTGCTTCATCCGCATCATACTGAGGTTCGGCAAATCCTTTTTCCGTCGCCTGACGCAGTATAGCACAGAGACGGGCATAACCGTACTGCACATAATAGACCGGATTTTCCTGACTCTGTTTCTTGGCCAGTTCCAGGTCAAATTCCAGCTGGCTGTCCGCCTTGCGCATCATAAAGAAAAATCGAACCGGATCGACGCCAACCTCGTCCAGCAGCTCATCGACGGTAATGAAATTGGCCTTGCGGGTGGACATTTTCACCTGTTTGCCATCCCGGGTAAGGGTCACGAACTGATGCAGGACGACGGTTATCTTGTCCGGATCATAGCCCAGAGCCTTTACCCCGGCAAGAACATCCGGGACCGTTGCAATATGGTCGGAACCAAAAACATTTACCAGCCAGTCAAAATTTCGGCGAAATTTTTCCCGATGATAAGCCATATCCGGCAGCCGGTAGGTCGGCTCGCCACTGCTCTTGATGATAACCCGATCCTGTTCCTGCCCGAAAGCGGTGGTTTTAAACCACACCGCATCGTCCTTCTCGTAGACATAGCCCTTGGCTTTCAGCTCAGCCACCACGTCATCGATAAGACCGTTCTCATACAATGAATGTTCATTATAAAAATTGTCAAAAACAATCCCCATCCGCTCGAGGGTGGAAGAAATGTCTTTGAAAATAAATCGTTCGGCCTGTTCTTTGAACGGCGTGACATCGGCATGATCTTTCAGTCCATCGCCATGTTCGTCGATCAGAGACCTACTGATGTCGATAATATATTCCCCCTGGTAGCCATCTTCAGGAAAGGTAAATTTTTCGCCGAGCAGTTCAAGATACCTGGCACGGGTCGACTCCCCGAGAACACGCATCTGTCGACCGGCATCATTATAATAATACTCACGGAAAACATCATGACCAGTAGCGTCCAGCAACCGGGCGATGGAATCGCCGAGAATCGCCTGTCGCCCATGGCCGATGCTGAGCGGCCCGGTAGGGTTGGCGCTGACAAACTCAACCATTACCTTCCGTCCCGCCCCGATACTGCTTTTGCCAAATGCAGCCCCTCGGTCAATAATCTCAGGAATCAAACGCCGCCAGACATCATGGTCAATAAAAATATTGACAAAGCCTGGTCCGGCGATCTCCACCCGTGCTATGAGATCGGTATAACTCGATAGTTTTTCGGCCACGAGTTGCGCTATTTGCCGGGGATTTTTCTTTTCGATCCCAGCCAGCACCAGGGCAAAATTTGTCGAATAATCGCCCTGCCCTTCATGTTTAGGCAGTTCTACGGTAAATTTCCCGGCGGCTTCATTAGACCACAGGCCTTCTGCGACCCCATGTACAAAACAGTCGTCAAGCACCTTTTTAACTTCTGAACGGATCATTAATCTCTACTCAATATATTGTCGTTGATTGTTATTGCCCAGCAGACAGAGAACTTCATAACTGATGCTGCCCATTTCCTTTGCTATATCATCGGCGGTGATGGTCTGCTGCCCCTGTCGTCCGAGCAGAACGACCTCATCCCCGGCGGAAACTTCCGTAAGACCGGTTACATCGATCATGCACATATTCATGCAGATCCGGCCGACAACCGGCACCGGGTGGCCATGCACCAATACCTTCGCCCTGTTTGACAGCAACCTTGAATAACCGTCCTCATAGCCAACCGGCAGCACAGCAAGACTCGTCTGCCGCCTGGTGAGAAAGGTGTGACCATAGCTTATTCCCGTTCCCGCCGGCACTGTCTTCACCTGGAGAATTCTCGAGGTAAAAGACATAGCCGGAATCAATTCATCGCTGCGGAGGTCCTCCACGCGATCATGACCGGCGGGATGATAACCATAAAGAGCTATCCCGGCTCGCACCATATCACACCAAGTGTCGGGAAAATTAAGCACTGCTCCGGAATTGGCAATATGACAGAGAGTTGTAAATCTGTTTTTCAGTGCGCGGCAAGCGCCTGCGAACTGTGCAAAATTATCCAAGGTGCTCTCGGCGGCAGGATTATCCGATTCCGGAAAATGACTCATCAGCCCGGTAATTTTAATGCCCGGCAAACTGGCAACAGTATCGGCAAACGTTGGTATATCCGAGGGAAAAATGCCCAGGCGACTCATTCCCGAATCGACTTTAATATGAACGCCGATCTCCTGTCCCAAGGCCACCGCCTTTATCGACAGAGCCTGCGCTGCTGCATAGCTGTAGAGAACCGGGGTGAGCCGATACTGAAAGAACAGACCAGCATCGATTTCCGCAAAACCGATTGTCACATATATATCGCCCTGAATCCCTGCCTCCCGCAGGAGAACCGCCTCGCGCAACTCAGCAACGCCGAAGGCAGTACATCCGGCGTGACTAAATGCCTTGGCCGCCATCACCATACCATGGCCATAAGCATCTGCCTTCACCATGGCCATGACTGGAATACCTGCACCTGCTTTTTGCTGGATGAAGGCATAATTTTTTTGCAGGGCGGAACAATTTATTTTTATGCTATTAAAGGAGTTGTCGTACATAACAGTAGAATGAGGGATGGTTACTTTCCCTGCAGCCAAGCCCTCCAGGCAAGCCTGCTGGACACCAACATTGCCCAGCCGATAGTAATATACAGAAAACCGAGAAATTTAATGGGCAGAGAAGAATTGCGCAAGATAACACCCATCCCCATCATGCACAATACCAATATCCATGTTTTAATGGAGTAGACAGCTCCAAGACATGTCCCGTCCTTAAAAGTGAGGATACGGTCAATGCCCCGACGGGCAGATTTATCCAGGACAAATATCGCTTTAAGACTGCCGATGACGATTGCCGGGACCACGACAACAAATGCCTGCCACTCAGCCAGCAGACTCAGGCGATACGTGCCTTTGGCAAGTAACAGACAACCGATCGTCGTCCAGAGAGCAGCCGAAAGTAACAGATGGGTGCGCGTAGCAACCCCCGGTTTGAAACGAGACAGACCTTTAGCCATTTGCAATGCACCATGTACAAATAGAACAAGCCCATCTCCTTTGCAGGAGATGGGCTTGTTCTGTTAAAAAGCAGGGGTATATCAGACTTCGTTTACAGTGATAGCACCTTCTGGACAGACTTCAACACAGGTCTCACAGCCGAGACATTCATCCATCTCTACGGGCTCTGCTTTACCGTCTACCATCTCAAAAACCTGAGCTGGACATGCTGCTACACACTCTTCGTCACCACTGCACTTGTCTTTATCAACTATTACTTCAAACATGAATTACCTCCGTAAAATGTGATTGAAAAAATAAGTATTCATCATACTTAATTGGCTATCCGAACATCGTTTTAAAACCGTTGTTACGTGTCATATTGGATTAATTCACGGCCAGATTTTTGTCAAGCAAAAACGGTTAGCTTATTTTCTTCAAGCCACAAAGGGTATTTCCAGTAAAAACCATTATGTTTCAATGGATTACACCATTATCTTCCTTCCTTTGCTGGCCGGGCGGTGGTGAATAACTGTTGACCTGAACACTTTTTTTTTTATATAGTGCACCTTCGTCTTACACCCCTCCTCAAGGAGGATTCAAGGTCGTAACCGGCACAAAAGTCGGACGAGACCACGTTGCCAATAATTATATGTATATCTCATGAAAGAAAAAAAACCAAAAAAAATAATCCAGGCAGAAAAACGCGAACAGGCCATGATAGAAGGTATTCTGGAGGGGAGCCCGGACGGGATCGGCGTCGTGGTCGTTCGCCTGGAATGCGGCTGTAGAAAAATGGCGGCCATATCCAAAGAGGGTGATCCGGCTTCGGAAATCATCATGTATCGTGATCAGGCACACAGCATCTGTGCCAAGTGCAAAGAAGACAATGGCAGCTTTATGCGTACCAGCGAATCTTTTATTCACTGGGTTGAACCGGCACCTAGCGAAGAAAAACAAAAGGAAATCAGTCTGAAAGTCCTCGGTTCTGCTGCCACCGCCCACTGATTACCGGGCGGCGGCCGCTTACCGCCAAAGAATCAGCCTGTTATTTTTTGACCGTTCGACACCGCTGAACAAAATCTCCAGCCCATTCTGGCGTCCCGTCGGCATGGATATGGGTATATAAGGCCAGGACGTTGTTGTAGGTCAAGCCGTCCCACCCGTCGATAAACCCGCGGCCACGAACCATTTTCAGAATCAGTTGGTCGGAAGTCCCTCGCCAGTCGAGAATTTTCGAATACCGAAACTCGTGGCCTTTTATATCAACCCCCTGCTTATAAAAACCATTTTTTTTGGCAACATGAAAAATGGTATAGCCATGGGCCTGAGGTTTTGCCGACATGCCAAAGCGTACCGGGAAAATGCCGACCAGCGGAAACTCTTCCCCATCGAGCACAATGGAATCGCCCAGGTACATGAGGCCTCCACACTCAGCGTAAATCGGCAGACCGTCTTCGGCCGCCTTTTTCACGGATTGACGAAACGAAGTGTTGGCCGCCAGCTCCCGGGCACTGGTCTCAGGAAAACCACCGCCGATATACAGGCCATCTAGCTCGGGAAGGATGCTGTCGCACAGCGCATTGACATAGACCAGTTGGGCGCCTGCCTTTTCCAATGCCTCCAGATTCTCTGAGTAGTAAAACTGAAAAGCAGCATCCTGAAGAACACCAATTCTCATCTTTGGCGACGTGGCTATCGACAGCTCTTCGTCTCTCCCGGCAACAGTCAGATCAGCCTCAGGGAGGATTTTCATAATCGACTCGAGGGATCCAAGGTCGACATTTTCGGCAATCAGATCGGCGAGAAATCCGAGCGCCTCATGACTGTCCGTATATTCCTGATGGGGAACCATCCCCAGGTGCCGCATCGGAAAGATATCTCGTTTCAATCGTGGTATTGAGCCGAGTACCGGAATACCGGTATAGTTCTCCACCGATTCGGTGACCAGAAGACGCTGCCGCTCTGTCGCTATCTGGTTGAGCACAACACCTTTGATATCGAGTCGCTTATCGAACTGTTGACAGCCCAACACCATCGCAGCCACTGTTCTGGTTGTCTTGGTACAGTTGACTACCAGAATCACCGGCAGATCAAGGGTCAAGGCCAATTCCGCGGTGGAATAGCCTCCCAGGACATCGACACCGTCGTACAATCCTCTGTTGCCTTCGACAATGACCAGTTCCGCATCGGCTGAATGCACGGCAAAGGAACGATGAATGGCTTCTCCAGTCATAAAAAATGGATCGAGATTGTAGCATCTCCTCCCGGCGGCCAGTTGCAGCCAGCCGGCATCAATATAATCCGGTCCCTTTTTAAACGGCACAATACGCCGTCCCAGCCTGGCAAACGCGGCGGTAATCCCTACAGAGACCACACTCTTTCCCGATCCGCCGGCGAGTCCGGCAATCACCAACCCTTTTTTTTCCATTTGTACGATCCTTTCTCTCTTCTGTTACTGCTCATCCTATCTCCTGTGGGATGGTAGACTTACCGATGTTCTTCAATGAATTGCAATATATTTCTCAAAAATTTAATGCCCTGCTTTTGCATATTTTCCCCATGCGTGATCATAGAGCGTATTCAGTCGTTTTTCCAGACTCAGCCGATATTCTTCAAGCTCTTCCGGCTGTAATTTTGCAGGGACAAAGAGCGGTTCTCCATAATAATAATCAATACGGGAGAAGGGTTTCGGAACAATAGTCCTGTCCCAGGAATGGATGGTGAAATAACTGGACGCGGCATAGACCATCGGCAGTATCGGTGCTCCCGTCCTGGAGGCAAGAAGAATAGAACCGGCCTGGACAATTCTCGGCGGTCCCTGTGAGCCATCAGCCACAATTGCCGCATTGCTGCCATTGCGAACTGCCCGCAACATGGCCTTGAGCCCCTCAACACCCTTATTATTTCTTGATCCCCGCACCGTATCAAAACCAAATTCCTCAGCCAACCTGGCGATGTATTCGCCGTCTCTGCTGGCACTAACCATTGCCGTACCGGAATAATGGCGCATTTGGTACAAAACGAAAATTATTGAATAATGCCAAAACGTGGCTATTGCCGTCTTGTCTTTTTCTTCTGCATGAAAACAGTGCTCTTGATTGTGTATGGTCACTCTGCAGCTCAAAAACCACAGTCGCATCAACCAGGCAAAGGTCGTCGGCACTATACCGAGCAATAGATTATGAATTTTCCCCTCAGTCACCCTATTTCTATCTCCAGCAGACGAATTTTCTTTATTTTATCGCGCAGCTCCGCCGCCTTTTCGAAGGCAAGTTCCTGAGCAGCCAGATGCATCTCTTTTTCCAGTCTTTTAATTTCTTTTTCTAAGTCCTTTACTGACGAGAAAACAGGCAGTTCTTCGGCAATTCCCAGCAGAGTAGCATCCATATTTTCTATTGTATATCCGGAATTATATAAATGCTGCTGCATGGTATCCTTGATCGACGAAATGATGGTCCGCGGAGTGATGTTGTTTTTCCGGTTATACTCTTCCTGGATCAGTCTCCTTCGTTCCGTTTCTGCAATGGTATAACGCATGGATCCGGTTATATTGTCACCATACATTATGACCAGGCCGTCTACATTTCTGGCGGCACGGCCGCAGGTCTGGATGAGCGATCTTTCCGACCTGAGGAAACCTTCCTTGTCGGCATCAAGAATCGCCACCAGGGAGACCTCGGGGATATCAAGGCCTTCACGCAACAGATTGATGCCCACCAGCACGTCAAATTCCCCTTTGCGAAGAGCCTGGATAATTTCGATACGTTCAAGGGTCTTAATGTCGGAATGAAGATAGCGGACCCGGATGCCGAGGTTTTCATAGTATGTGGTAAGATCTTCCGCCATTCGCTTGGTAAGCGTTGTCACCAGCACCGCCTCGCCGCGGTTGGCCCGCAGCCGTATTTCCTCAAGCAGATCGTCGACCTGACTGGTGGCTGGGCGAACTTCAATTCTTGGATCGAGAAGCCCCGTTGGCCGGATGACCTGCTCGACCACCCTGCCCTGTGCCTGTTCCAGTTCATATGGGCCGGGTGTGGCCGAGACATAGATAACCTGGTTGACCCGCCCCGCAAATTCATCAAATCGCAACGGCCGGTTATCAAGTGCTGAAGGGAGGCGAAATCCGTAATTGACCAGGGTTGTCTTACGCGATCGATCGCCATTGTACATGCCATTCAGCTGGCCGATGGCTATATGGCTCTCATCGATAAAGAGAAGATAGTCCTCGGGAAAATAGTCGAGCAGGTTAGGCGGTGGAACTCCTGGTTTTTTCCCGGTCAGGTGGCGACTGTAATTTTCAATTCCGTTGCAATAGCCTAATTCCTGTATCATTTCCAGATCAAACATAGTCCGCTGATCAAGCCGCTGCGCCTCTACCAACCTGTTTTCCTGATACAATGTTTCCAGGCGCTCGGACAACTCCTCCTTGATTGTCTCGCGGGCAATCTGTAATCGATCTTTCGAGGTAACGAAATGGCTGCCGGGAAAGACCGTATACTCCTCAAGTTTCTCCAGCACCACACCACGCAGGGGATCAATAATGACCAGAGCTTCAAGGGTATCGCCGAAAAACTCAACGCGGAGAGATCTTTCTTCTTCGTGGACTGGAAAAATATCCAGTACATCGCCGCGCACCCGAAAAGTACCCCGGTGAAAGGAGATATCATTGCGTTCGTACTGCATATAGACCAAACGTCGCTGAATCTCTTCCAGAGGATACTCATCGCCGACCCGAAGAAACAGATGCATATTCTTGTATTCATCCGGGGACCCTAAACCGTAGATACAGGAGACCGAGGCAACAATCAATACATCTTTGCGGGTAAGCAGAGAACGAGTCGCCGAGTGACGCATTTTATCTATTGCATCGTTTATTGAGGAATCCTTTTCAATATAACTATCAGACTGGGGAATATAGGCCTCTGGCTGATAATAGTCGTAATAAGAGACAAAATACTCAACCGCATTATTGGGAAAGAGTTCTTTAAATTCACTAAAAAGCTGGGCGGCCAGGGTCTTATTCGGCGCAATCACCAGACTCGGCCGTTGCACCTGCTGGATAACATTGGCCATGGTGAAGGTTTTTCCTGACCCGGTTACCCCGAGCAGGACCTGACTTTTAACGCCGGCCTGCACACCATCTGTCAGCATGTTAATGGCTTCCGGCTGATCGCCGGAAGGCTGGAACTGCGATGTGATTTTAAATGGTATATCCATAAAAATTTATTCGGCTAAGGTCAGATCCCAACCGCTCATCAACCCAGAATTTATTGTATTTTCCAGTGAACGGATACGTTCAAGTAAAAGAACGAAATGATCCTACCAGAATCTATTTATTTTATCTACCGCTGCGCAGAGTCAGCTCTCCCAGGTAATGCAGTCTTCCGGGCAGTTTTTTATCGCCTCATCGACAAGGTCAAGAGGATATTCCGCCCTCTCGATGACCTCCATCAATCCTGTTTCCCGGTTATACCTGAACACCTCGGGGGCAATTTCAATACAGCCAAGACAATTGCTGCAAAGACCAAGATCTATTGAAGGGTATTTTTTCATTTACAACAAATCCTCTACTTAGTTTCCATCCTGAAACGAGTCATTTTGCTCTAAATCTAGGCGTTCGATAAATGTAACCGCAGGCATATAGTCGATATCGGAGTCTACGCTTACCTCCGAGGATTAAATTTTGAGAACAACGACGAGCTAGGGAAAATGGCCGTTTCAGGACGGAAACTACTTAAGATCCTAAGGCCAACTGCTCTGTACATTCACGTGCAATTCTACCAGCAAGAGACCAACTTATCGACAATTTTACAGTAGCAACTATCGACATGTAAGATTATAATAATCATTATCACTTAAATGAAAAATAAGGAAGACGATTCTCATGCTATTGTCATCCTTTTATGGTAATAATTTTTTCTGTCCTATATCATAAATATTGAAAAACACAAGGAACCGGTTGCTTCCATGAGGCCAACTGTTTACACTGAGCATCGGTTATACCCGGTCACATTCAACACATCAGATTACACGTTCATGGAGTAGAAATGAGTAACACGGAACTGGCAAAAGGTATTTACTGGGTAGGGGCTGTCGACTGGGACGTTCGAGACTTCCACGGCTACTCGACCTATAAGGGAACAACCTACAATGCTTTTCTCAATGTGGACAAAAAAGTGACCCTGTTCGACACCGTTAAACGTTCTCATATGGCTGAATTGCTGCACAATATACGGGCAATTATCGACCCGGCTAAAATTGATTATCTGGTAGTCAACCATGTAGAAATGGATCACTCCGGAAGTCTTCCGGAAATGATGGATATAATCAAGCCGGAGAAACTGTTCTGCTCACCTATGGGCCAAAAAGCTCTCCTTGATCATTTCCATCGGGAAGACTGGCCATATGAGGTGGTAAAATCGGGAAGCGAAGTGAGTCTGGGCAAACGAACCATCCAGTTCCTGGAGACAAGGATGCTCCATTGGCCGGATTCAATGTTCAGTTTTATAAAAGAAGACGGCATTCTTTTTTCGAGCGATGCCTTTGGGCAACACTATGCCACCAGCGAGAGATTCGATGATGAGGTGAATCTGTCGGAAGTCATGCAGGAGAGTGCCAAATATTACGCAAACATCCTGTATCTTTACGCTCCACTTATCAAAAAGCTCCTGGCCTCAGTCGCCGAGATGAACCTCAACATTAAGATGATTGCCCCCGATCATGGAGTTATCTGGCGAACGCATCAAGACAAGATACTCGACGCATATGATAAATGGAGTCGCAATGAAGCGACACCAAAGACACTGGTTATCTATGACTCCATGTGGCACTCCACAGAGATGATGGCGCACGCAATCGGAACAGGACTCCAGGAAACCGGGGTCAGCACCAGGATGATTAACCTCAAAGTACATCATCGCAGCGATGTCATGACCGAGGTACTGAGCGCCAAGGCGGTCGTTATCGGATGCTCGACTCTGAACAATGGACTGTTACCGCGCATGGCTGGTTTTCTCATGTATATGCGCGGCCTGAAACCGACAAATAAATTTGGTGCCGCTTTTGGTTCCTTCGGCTGGAGTGGTGAGGCGGTCGGCCTTATAAATACGGCACTGCAGGATATGAAAATTGATGTCATCGAGGATGGTGTTCGGATAAAGTATGTCCCCGATGATAGAAAACTGGAAGAGTGTATGGAGATGGGCAGGCGTATCGGCAAGCGCGTTATCGAAAGCTTCAACCATTAAACCCTTACTAATAACTACTGGTAATTATGAATCAGATTTCCCAGCACAATATGCTTCTGGTCGGTGATTCATTTGACCATTGCAAAGAGCAGGTACATAAATTCTTTGACCTCACCTCTTTGGTCGTCTACGACTGCATCGAGGCCGTTGAGTCGCAATCTTTTTCCAGCCTGGATTCAGACTTCTTTGACCGTATTCTTGCCGCGGAAGAGCATAATCGGCGGGTTGTGCGAAAACTGATCGACGAGCTTGTAGCGGCTAAGATTGAGAAAACGGAAGATTTCCTGAACATACAACAAGGGTATTTAAGCAAGACTTTACATATTATGACCCATTTTCTCGATGGGTTTATCGGCGTAGATTCGTATTTTTACAATCTGATTGACGACAGTCACTGGCTCCCTCCAGCCACCACCCAAGCAATTCACGAGAAATCACATCATTTCTGGCTACTGCATGTCAATTGTTTTGCAACAACCGCGGAGGAAGCAGGATTTTTACGCTTTTAATCCGGGTATTTCCTTAATTGATTATAGTCGAACCACTCAGTTTTTTTACTATACTTCCAGAAGACTCTTTTCAAAAAACGATACACCGAAGGAGATCAAATGAGCATATTCACCTACACCGCAGCAGAACTTTATGGCTGGCTGACAACCAAAAAAGACATAGTAGTTCTTGACGTCAGAAACAAAGTGGATTTTGGCAGATTCAAAGTCGAGTCACCTTATCCGTTCACTCTGCAGAACATTTCCTACTTCGACTTTATGGAAATTGAAGATGAATGTGTTGCCAAAGTGATCAAGAACAAACCCGTCCGCATTGTCTGTGCCAAAGAAGGTTCCGCCAAATTTGTTGCAGAAATTCTCGATAAGCACGGCATAAAAGACGTTGGTTATCTTGAAGGAGGCATAAAATCGTGGGGCAACCTCCTGGTTCCTGTACTGCTGAATCCTGATGAAACCTTTCAGTTATATCAGTTCATCAGGCCGGGTAAAGCATCAGCCAGCTATGGCCTGCAACATGGCGACGAGCTTATGCTTTTTGATCCAACCAGAAACATAGATTTTTATCTTGAATTTGCCAAGAACAATGGTTGCACCCTGATTAAAACTTTCGAGACCCACCTGCAGGCCGATTATATTGCCGGGAGCAGGCTGCTCTCAGAAAAGACCGGTGCCGAGTTCCTCGCCAACGAAAACGATTTTGCCGGAGCAAACATCAAATATACAAAGTTACAGGATGGGGCTTATCACAGTTTTTCCCGCCCCGGTCCAAACGTTCAGTGTATCTTTACACCCGGTCATACCCCGGGATCAACCAGCTACATTATTGACAATCGCTTCATGATTACCGGCGACACCATGTTTATCCAATCAGTCGGCCGTCCCGACCTTGGCGGTCAAGTAGAGGCCTGGTCTGATAAACTTTTTGAAACACTGCAGCAGGTCAGAACATACAATAGCGACATAATTATTCTTCCCGGGCACTATATGAGTTGGGAGGAGGCAAACGATAAACTCGCTTTTGCCTCAACTCTGGCGGAAACGATGCTTTTCAATAAAGATATATACGCAATTAAAGATAAATCTGGTTTTCTTAGTTTCATTAAAAGCAACATGAGAAAACAACCCGACGAGTACGCGGTGATCCGGCGCATTAACGCCAACCTTGAAAAGGTTGACGATGATAAAGCCGAAGAACTCGATCTAGGCAAGAACGAATGTGCTGCCACCGCATATGCGGCCAAACAGAAAGCAGCTCAAACGACCGACTAGCCAGCCCGCCTCTCTTTGACAAACCGGAGCAAAGAAACTTTTAAACGCACCACGGGGTAAGCGGGTAAGAAAATCGAGATTCTGCTCAATGCCCCTTGAGGGAACACTTGCCCGCTTTGTCTGTTCCCAGTTAGATATAAAAAAAAGAGCCCATGGTGTGCTTATAGACACACCTTGGGCTCTTTTTTTCCTGAGCAGCAACTCCCGTTCGGAGTTGCTGCTCAGATTACTGGACTTACATTGCAGGTGTAAATTCAACCCTTCTGTTTTTGGCTCTATCTGCTGCGGTATCATTAGGATACGCAGGTTTTGACTCGCCATATCCAACTGCTTTCAGTCGGCTGGCCTCGATACCTACTTTGTTGACCAAATATTTCATGACCGCGTTGGCGCGTCTTTCAGAAAGTTTCTGGTTATACTTGTCAGTACCCACACTGTCAGTATGACCGTCAATCTGAACTCTCATGGTTGGATAGTCATCGAATATCTTTTTGGTCTTATCCAATTCGGGATAGAATTGTTTTTTAATCACTGCTTTGTCAAAATCAAACAATACCGCGCTTGACAATGCCCAGCAGCCTCTCTCATCGACGGCTACCCCTTTAGGAGTGCCAGGACAGGCATCTTGATCATCGCAGATGCCATCACCGTCTTCGTCTGGACATCCTGCAGGAACAACAACCGGAGCAGCTACTTCTGGCAAGGAGTAAGCGCTGAGAATTTCATTCCATTCCTTGCCATCATACGCGACAGAATCTTTGCCAAACACAATCTCGCCATCTTTGACCTTGGCATAAGAAGAAACCCCGCCCAATTTGCTGGTCACGTCCTCCGGCTTGAGCAAGAGGCCATAAGCGGTGAGGATGGAGTGATACTGGACAGGAGTGTAGGCGATGGAGTCGTTATTGAATACAACGTTATCACCGACAACCTTGGCATAGGATGTAGGAACTGTGGACACAGCTTCCGGAGCCATTTTCAAACCATAAGCTGCCAGCAGGTCGTTAAATTTATACCCTGACGCATAAGCCGTTATATCCTTCTCAAAGGTCGGAGTAGCACCTTGAGGCAGCTCAATAGAAAAAGCAGGCATACTGATAGCGAGCATAGCCAGCAAAGCAAATAATGTTTTTTTCTGCATAATAATTTCCCCAATTAATTTTTAATAAATAAGCCAATAGACAACTCTAACACGACGTAGCAAATCTAACAGTATCCATCATAAAATGCAAACAACAAATCAAACTGCACCCATATCAAAAAGCAATTCATAGATGATTAACGGTACTCAGGAAATATTCCCTGCAATACCAGCAAATTAGTTTCCTTCTGACTCTCTCCCTCCAACCCATGCACTCTTCACCAAAACAACCTTGATTACCGGTGTTCTTCCTGCAAATTGACATGATTCGTATCTCTATCGCCCGATGTCTCTCCTTCCCCCACCTCCTTTCCTGATCTATACATTTGCTTTTTGTGCACAAAAAATAAAGCCGACCAGCCCGTGGTTAAAAACAGGATAAGCAGTGTTGATTCAAAATCCAGCCATTTTTAACAATATTAACAAAAGGTTTTGCCAAACAATCAAGACAAAATCAAGACAGAAACCTCATAATTTGTTGAAGCACCAGGAGATCGACCTTGGCAAGTTCATCTCTTATGCGGTGCCGATTATTATTAACAAAGAAATTGTATATGTCAACAAGCCTCATCAAAATTTTAAAGTTAAATAAAGATTACGATGCGCCACGGCATTTTGCCACGAAAAGACTTAGATTATCTCAGTTTTTTAGTTTTCTTTAAATCTGCAAGCGAACCTATACCACCAGTTAGAACATCAGTCGTTCTTCTGTCAATTTCAGTTAATGTCAGGAAAACTCTACCGGCACAGAATATCATCTTGACAGCAAGAATAAAGCAGGCAATAATTATTATTAAATTTTCAAAAACGCCAACGCACTCATTGTTTTCCATAGACAAACCAGCCTCCAAACAATTTCAGACAACCCATACTGACTTTCCGGTAGACCCAATACGGTATATGGGGACAAATCCGGAAACCTGCCCCTCCTGGAGGAGTTCTCCTTTTAACATTTTTATTAAGGAGAAGGCAGCTTGAGACAGGTTATTACTTGCAAAAAAACCAGAAAATAATCGCTCAGATTATATGGAACATAGAATCACAATAAAACTTCCCGGCATCGGTTTGCGCCACAATGTCCGTCTGTACGTCACACTTCAGACTGGTGTCTTTGAGGCACGAGAATAAGAGTCTCAGGCCCCCGCTACTAGACTGGCGTCAATTATGATATACTGTTGTACAATCAGGAAGATGGAAATCTATCAATTGACTTCTTACCATCGCATATTTTTTTTCATTAAGAATTTCCTGAAAATATTGGAGACAGAGATGCACCCTTTTTGCTACCGCGGTATCCGTGAAGGTCAGAACAGCGAAACCTTGAGAAAAATTATTATGTTAAATATTTTTCTCTTTTTAGGAGCTATTCTGCTCTTGATTATGGGTGTTGTTGCTTTGGTGCAGAATGCCCAGCTTCTTGGTATTGCCGACTTTCTTGCATCCTCCATCCTTTTTGCTCACCTGGCCTATCTCCACCGTACCGGCAACGAGCCCGTTACGTCGCGTTTTGGCGTGGCTACTTTGTTCCTTTTTTTCTGCTATCTGTTTCTTATCGGAGGCGTGCACACTACTTCGTTTATGTGGCTCTATACCTTTCCGCTTTTTTCTCTTTATCTGCTTGGCTTACCGCGTGGCATGTGGACAACGCTGTTGCTCTTTTCTTTTTGCACAGGATTTTTATTTTTTGATTTATTTTCCGACAACATCAATGTTTACAGTAAAGATTTTGCCATTCGTTTTATCCCTTCTTTCTTACTGGTCAGCGTCCTGACTTTTTTAGTAGAGCACAGCCGAGCGGCAAGCCGGAATGCACTGATCGATAAACAGCAACTCCTCGCCGGCACCATTAACGAACTACAGGAAAAAGAAAAGGAACTGGAAGAGGCGAGAAACCAGCTGGAAATAAGAGTCACCCTCAGGACAGCGGAACTTGAGGAAGCCAACGAACATTTACGGATTGAAATAGAAGAACGAAAATGGGCACAACAGGAACGTTTGCGACTGGAGTCGGAACTGCTCAGGAGCGAAAAAATGGAACTTCTCGGCCGTCTTGCCGGTGGAGTTGCGCATGACCTGAACAACGTTCTTTCCGGCATCGTCAGTTATCCAGACCTGCTGCTGCATAAACTATCGCCTGACAGCGATATGCGCGGTCCTCTTCAAAATATACGTCGAGCTGGAACCCGTGCTGCAGTCATTGTCCAGGATTTGTTGACTCTGGCTCGACGGGGAATAACGGCCAGAGAAAAAGTGCAGCTCAACGATGTCATCAATGCCCATCTCCAGAGTCCTGAGTTTATAAATCTGCAGAAAAATTATCCGGACATCACTCTAGAAACATGCCTCGCGCCTGATCTCCAAAATTTGTCGGGCTCTCCTGTCCATCTGGAAAAAGCGGTCATGAACCTGCTTATTAATAGTTATGAAGCAATAGAAAACCAAGGCAGCATCTCGATAACCACTGAAAACAAGTATGTCGATACACCCATCAAAGGATACGACACGACCGTTCCCGGAAACTATGTTGTTCTCGTCATCAGCGACACGGGCATGGGGATTTCCGAGGACAATCTGGCGAAGATTTTTGAGCCTTTTTATTCCAGCAAAATCATGGGACGCAGCGGTACCGGGTTGGGTATGACTGTGGTCTGGGGGACGGTTAAAGACCACGAAGGATATTTGGATGTGAAGAGTGTTCCCAATAATGGTACAACCATTACAGTCTTTCTTCCCGCCCTTATGACGGAAGAGGAGCCAACACAGCCGGTAAATACCACCTCGCCGGCGCACAAACAGGGTGAAGGGCAAACAATCCTGCTGGTCGATGACGACACAGAACAACGACTGCTGGGAAAAAGCATACTGACCATTTTGGGGTACAGGATTGAGACGGTTGCCAGCGGTGAAGAAGCCGTGGCGTTTCTTAAAAAGAGGACAGCCGAGCTGGTGCTTCTCGATATGATCATGGAACCGGGCATGGATGGACTGGATACCTATCGGCAAATTCTTGCCATTCGGCCGGATCAGAAGGTCATAATAGTGAGTGGCTATTCCGAAACCAACCGAATCAAAAAAGCGATGGAACTCGGGGTACAGAGTTATGTCAAAAAACCCTATGGCCTGGAAGAACTTAACACGATGATCCAAAATGTGCTGGCAGACTGAAGGTGATTTTCTGCTAAGTGCGTAGCAGCACCGAATTCATAACGCCTTCTACCTGTTCAAGATACCCTTTCCAGGAGGACTTGCTTGCGTATTTTCCCAGGTTGTATGTTGTACTTCTTTTGGGGGTTGCCCCCTATACGTTATCTCTATTCACTATTCAGGCTGCATTATCTCTCGATAATACGGCTTTTTTTATGCCCAGCCATTCCCCTCAAAACGTCCACGTTATTGTCATTACAGTTTGTTACTTATATATAACAGTTA
>JBBRDD010000051.1:0-25959 GCA_038204235.1 Desulfobulbales bacterium | reverse complement strand
TAACTATCAGGTTTTTATTATAAAGTTTCAGGAGGAGTGTCGTGGCACAGTCAGCAGTCAGTAAAAATGAAATAATCGAGAAGTTTAAGATCCATCCGACCGACACCGGTTCATCAGAGGTGCAGATTGCCCTTCTTACTGATCGAATTCAGTACCTCACCGAGCATTTTAAAATACACAAAAAGGATCATCATTCAAGACAGGGACTGCTTAAGCTTGTCGGTCAGCGACGGAGTCTGCTTGATTATCTGAAGAAGAAAGACGTCAACAAATATCGAACGATGTTGCAGGAACTGGGTCTTCGTAAATAGATTTTGTTGCCGGCAGGTTCACTTTTTGAACCGGGCATAGTGCCATTTTGCCTCAAACAGTCCCTGCGGTTAAGGATTGTTTGAGGTTTTTGTTGTTTAAGGAAGTCCGCGAAAATAAAGCATACGGGGCTGGTGGATAATCCAGTCGGATAAATTGGCGCTGCGCCTTTCCCTGATGCTACACATCTGGAGAAAAAATGTTTAATAAAGTTGAAACTGAAATTGGTGGCAAAACAATATCCATCGAAACAGGTAAAATTGCCAAACAGGCATCAGGGTCCGTCGTTGTACGATCAGGGGACACTATTGTACTGGTCACTGTTGTCGGCGCCGGAAAAAGTAAACCGGATGCCGATTTTTTACCACTGACCATTGAATATCAGGAAAAACTTGCCTCGGTTGGCAGAATACCAGGAAATTACTTTCGGCGTGAAATTGGTAGGCCAAGTGATAATGAAGTTCTTACCTGTAGAATTATCGATCGGCCACTTCGGCCTCTATTTCCGAAAGGATACTCTGCAGAAACGCAGGTCATTGCGACAGTTCTATCCGCAGACAAGAATGTCCTTCCAGACGTTCTTGCGCTTACCGGTGCATCCTGCGCCTTGACTATTTCCAATGTACCGTTTGCCGGACCGGTTGCCGGAGGCCGTATAGGCTTAATCGATGGCGAGTATATCCTCAATCCGACAATTGATGAACTGGCTAAATCTTCAATGGATATCGTTGTCGCCTGTACCCGAAAAGCTGTGGTCATGGTTGAAGGAAAGGTTGATGAACTAAGCGAAGATGAAGTCCTTTCCGGTATCTTTTATGCCTTTGAGCACCTGCAGCCCCTTATCGATCTCCAGGATGAGTTGCAGAAATCGTGTGGTAAAGAGAAACAGCAGGTTGAGACCCCAGTTACTGATGAAGGTCTTCTGGCAAAAGTGCGCGAAATTGCGGCAGCAGGGATGGATAAGGTTTTTAATACCGCCGACAAAATCGAACGTGGGAATGTCTACGATATTCTCAAGGAAGAGGTCCTCGCCGCGATTGATCCTGATGGGGAAATGAGCGGTAAAGTAAAAGATTTACTGTCTGCCTATAAAAAATCTTTCATGCGCGAAAAGATAGTGAACAGTGAAATCAGAATCGGTGGACGAAAATTTAATGAGATTCGCTCCATCAGCTGTGAAACTCAATATCTGCCACGTACCCATGGTTCAGCATTATTTACCCGTGGGGAGACCCAGGCACTGGTGACCACCACACTCGGCAGTGAGCGTGATAAGCAGCGTGTAGAGACCTTGCAAGGGGAACAGCTTAATCGGTTCATGCTGCATTACAATTTTCCACCCTACTGCGTTGGTGAAGCTCGTTTCTTGCGAGGACCGTCCCGTCGTGATATTGGTCATGGAAATCTCGCTACCCGCGGACTTGAAGCAGTACTGCCTGCAGAAGAAGATTTTCCCTATTCAATCAGGGTGGTGTCGGAGATTCTTGAATCGAACGGCTCGTCCTCCATGGCTACTGTCTGTGGTGGAAGTATGGCAATGATGGATGCCGGTGTACCTTTGAAGCGACCGGTATCCGGTATTGCCATGGGGTTGATCAAAGAAGGGGAAAAAGTTGTTATCCTCTCCGATATCCTCGGTGACGAAGATCATCTCGGCGATATGGACTTCAAGGTCGTTGGTACCTGCGATGGCATTACCTCGCTGCAGATGGACATTAAAATCGACGGTGTCGATCGGGCAATCATGGGCAAAGCCCTTGAGCAAGCTAGAGACGGGCGGGTTCATATTCTCGCTGAGATGGAGAAAGGCATTGCTAAGTCGCGCGACAATGTTGCGGAACATGCTCCTAAATATATGGTCCACAAAATCAACCCGGATAAGATTCGCGATATCATTGGCCCTGGTGGCAAGATCATCAAGGAACTGTCCGCGGAATTTGATGCCAAGATTGAAGTTGACGATTCCGGACTTATAAAAATGTTCGCTTTAAGTGGAGATCTCGCCGATGCCCTTGTCGCCCGGGTTAAGGCAATTACCGCCGAAGCAGAAGTCGGAGCCGTGTACAAAGGGGTCGTTAAAACCATTAAGGATTTTGGTGCCTTTGTCGAGATTCTGCCCGGTACTGATGGACTGGTACATATTTCCGAGCTGGATATCAAGCGGGTGGCCAAAGTTACCGACGTAGTTAAAGAAGGTGATATTATTGAAGTCAAAGTTCTCGACGTTGATAATCGTGGCAGAATCCGCCTGAGCCGTAAGGCCCTGATGGAAGAGTAAAACTATCAGCGGTGTAATGTGTTGATAATGAGCCGACGTTCTGTAAAGAATGTCGGCTTTTTTATTGATTAATTGCCCGTGGGACAAGGACAAGGTGGTAGCGGTTATGGACGAACAAGAAGTGAAATTGTGCTGGTTGATCCCGGAAAAAGAACGGGATTTGCACCTTCCCCACTACGAGACCATCGGCGCGGCGGGGATGGATGTAGAAGCCGGGGTCAAAGAGAAACTTGAACTGCAGCCCGGAGAACGGGTCTTGATTCCAACGGGTTTCGGCGTTGCTCTGCCCGAGGGATACGAATTGCAGGTGCGCCCCCGTAGCGGACTTGCCGTGCAACATGGTATAACTATCCTCAACAGTCCCGGTACAATAGACGCCGACTATCGAGGTGAGGTAAAGATTGCCTTGATTAACCTTGGCAAAAATCCCTACACCATACACAGAGGTGATCGTATCGCCCAGCTCATCCTGGCCCCTGTTGTCCGGGCGACGATTAAAGAAGTGAGTGTTCTCGACAAGACCGACCGGAATGCCGGCGGCTTTGGTCATACCGGGAGTTAACAGAGATGCGTTTTTCAGTTCTGGGCAGCGGAAGCCGAGGTAATTCCGTTTATATTGAAAGCGGCAGGACCGGTATTTTAATAGATGCCGGGTTTTCCGGTAAAGAAATTGAGGCACGATTACAATCGATTGGCCGTGATCTGGCCAGGGTGCATGCTCTTTGTATTACCCATGAGCATAACGACCATATCTGCGGCGTCGGTGTTCTTTCAAGGCGATGTAAAATACCCACCTATATTAATGGCGGGACCTTTGCTGCCGGAGAGAAGAAATTAGGGCGACTCGCCGTGCATAAGGAGTTTGAGACGGGCGATATTCTGCAGATTGGTGATCTACAGGTTCGATCGTTCCGTATTTCCCACGATACCGCCGACCCGGTCGGCTATGTGATCAGTGATGGCAAGAGCAGTGTCGGCTATTGTACCGATACCGGTAAGGTGTCACATCTGATAGGCCAACGGCTGGCCCAATGCAACGGACTCATTCTGGAGTTTAATCACAATCTGCAGATGTTGAAAAATGGACCCTACCCATTGCCACTCCAGCAGCGGGTCCGTTCCAGTCGGGGCCATCTGTCTAATGAGGATGCCGCCGTCTTCCTCGCTGGCCTTATCGGAGAGCATCTCCGCACGGCAGTCCTGGCACATCTCAGTGCCATCAATAACACCCCTGAGCTAGCCCGTGCGGCAGCTCTTCATGCAGTTCAGCAATGGGGAGACACTTCGCTGGTTATCGCCGGCCAGGATAAGGCCACCCCTCTTTTGGAGCTATGACGGTGTCGTAAAAATTATCAGGAGAACACAGCGATATCTGCGTCTGCTTTGTTGTACGCGCGCAGCAAGAGAGGTCTTGGGGATGAATTTAATTTATTCTGACGTGCTTGAGTTCGTCAGAATAAATTTTTAATTGTACTTCTCGCCTGGGAGGTTTTGATCCTGAGCCAGTTTGCCAATATAATTGTCAAGAGCCAGCTGGCTCATTCGCCGTTCACATGGATGCAGTCGCTTTGGGCAGTAGAATTCTCTTTTCTTTGGCTTTTTTCGGATTTGGCTTATACAGCACTATTGTCTTGCCGATTAATTGAACCAGAGCACTTGCCGTCAGTTCGGTGAGAGTTACAGATGTCTCGTTTTTGTCAAGTTCGCAATTGCTGCCGATCTTCACCTTAATAAGCTCGTGACGGACCAGTTCTGTTTTAATAGTTTCTATAACGCCCGGACTTAATTCCTCTTTGCCGATCTGGACCAGCGGACTGAGCGGATGGGCGAGACCTTTGAGGAACTGTTTTTGTCTGGTGGTTAATGTTGGTGCTGGTTGAGTCTTCTTTTCTGCCATTGAAAGGGTACCTTTTTCCTGTGAATAATAATAGAGGGCGTGATAAAAACGAGATAACGGTGTGAGCAACCTTCATCTACAGCTCTCTGCTCAGCAGTCGTCAACTGCAATTTATAGTGCATGTAACTAATATATACTTTTTTAACTCTTTTCTGAGGTGTAATCAACTCACCAGATTTTTAAAGATCTCGTAACCACCAACCCAGGTTCCTATGGCGGAGCCTAAACCGGTAAAAAGGAATACAAGAAAGATTCTGAGAAGACGATTTTTCCACCACCCGGAAAAGGAGCCGATATCTTCACCTGCGGATTCAAACTCTTTGACAACCGGTGGGCAGGTCAGCACCTGAACAAAGGCGGTAACATAGCCGGCACCAATGACCGGAGTCAGACTGGTCAGGGGTGCTGCTGCAAAGGCGCTTAAGGTCGTCAATGGATGAGCGAGGGCCAGCAGGGCGCCGATAGCCGATGGGATACCGTTTGCAAGAATCCAGAAAAGAATGTTGTGGCCTGCCTCAGAGAGACCTTTCTGGGATCCGATCACCCCGATAGAGCCGATTATCAGCAAAGGAATGGTCCAGCCGACAATTTTGTACCCTCTTGATACCGGGGGGATCTGGGTGACCTCCGGTATTTTATGCTTATTGTCGATGTCGAATTTATCGAGCATGCCGGCAACATGGCCGGCACCTACCACCGCAACTATTCTTTTACCGGGAGACGATTTAATTTTTTCAACAAGATACAAATCCCGCTCGTCAATTAACACTCGTTTCAGGTCGGGCAGGGTGTCACCCATTTCATCCATCAACTCGGTAAGTACATCCTTTTGCTTGAGTTCCTCAAGTTTTTCGGCCGATATTTCACTTTTATCAAAAAGGCTGGCGAGCAACGATGCGACTAAATACCCCTTCTTCAAAAAAGAGGTGGATTTCCACGCCCGTCGAAGAGTGATACGCACATCACGATCACATAGAGAAATAGGGATGTCCAGCTCTTTTGCAGTTTGGGCAGCCATTAGTAACTCCGCC
Organism: Desulfobulbales bacterium; assembly: GCA_038204235.1. Lineage (GTDB taxonomy): Bacteria > Desulfobacterota > Desulfobulbia > Desulfobulbales > Desulfocapsaceae > Desulforhopalus_A. The sequence goes on along the minus strand of JBBRDD010000051.1, from coordinate 20,444 downwards.
CCCGGTGTCACGCCGAGCTTTCCACCCAGTCGTTTCTGGTAGGAAGCCATAAGCAGACTGATGAGCAGAGTTGAGAGCTGCTTGTTTTTAATGATTGTTTTGAGGTCGAGAGCATCCCACTGCTGTTTTTGAGTAAGTGCCTGATATCTCTTGTCATCGAGTTCCAGACAGACACAGTCAGGCTGTTCCTGTTCAATGACCCTTTTTACCAGGTGTACGGATTCCTGGGATATATGGGCCGTCCCAACAAGAATGATTGTTTGTTCACCGTGTTCGACGACATGAACATCATCGCCATAGTCGTTATGGGCTGGAAAAGGTGCATTGGTTGTTGACATGAGTATTTGCTTTTCTTCGGGGGAGATACACCGGTCGGGTGTGGAGTATGGCCTTTCTGAGACGTTTTGTAAATCAGGGTGGCTGCCTGCAGCATGACTCAAGGTAGGCATTAACACTTCCTTTGTCATGCATAATTTATGTCGTTTTTTTGCAGTTACACCTTTTTCAACTTGAGTATGGAACCTGGCTGAATCAAATCGGAGGTCAAGTTATTCCATTTTTTGATTTCTGCAGTTGATGCGCTGTATTTTCTTGAGATGGTCCAGAGCGTATCGCCGTCCTGCACGCTATATTGTGCAAAAGGTGAATCCGTTACAGGCTGTGGCAGTATAGTCTTGTGGGATCTTGGTGCAATTGATTTGATGGTTTTGTTGGATGCAACAGTTGCCATCGAATTGCTCTCTTTTGTTCCCGGACGATTGATGTAGAGGGATAACTGTTGGCCTGTCCGGATGGAGTGGGCATTTTTAAGTGTATTCCAGGAAACAATCATTTGCTGCGGCACATGGTAGAGATCGGCTATCCCGGAAAGGGTCTCGCCCTTTTTTATCCGGTGCATGACCAGACCGTTTTTATATGCAGTTTTAGCGCTCGATGCTCCTTCGGGGAGAAGTTGGTAGGTAATGGTGTTATAGGGAATTCGTAAGCTCCGGCCATAGGCCAGTTTCTTGCTGCGCAAATTGTTTACTTTAAGGAGGGTTGTTTTGCTGATGTTATATTCATTACTGATTTTTGAAAGAGTATCCCCTTTGGCAATTTTGTGGGTTTTGTAGTCAACGTTGACGACTCTTTGCAGCCGCGATAAATTTCTGGAAGCCAGACCTGCCGTTGCCTCGGGAATTTTTACTTCATACTGCGCTGTATTGAGCGGTGTTTTACCAAGTCGCAATTCCTCGTTCAAAAATTGGATCTCTTTGGGTGTGCTGTTGCTGATCAAGGCAATGGCTTCAAAACTCATGCCTGGCCCTACAGTGATAGTATCGGGGTGCACCGGGGCGGCATAGGCTATATCAGTAAAACCGTATTTTGCCGGGTTCTTGGCGATCAGCAGGGCTGCAATCAGTTTTGGCACATACCGTTTGGTTTCAAGCGCTAAATACTCTTTGCTGGCGAGATCCCAGAAATTATCCACATTGTGCATCTTAAGACCATTACGGATGGTGCCGGGACCACCATTATAGGCGGCTACTGCAAGATGCCAGTCATTGAATTCCTGATACAGATCGGAGAGATAAGTGACCGCGGCCTTGGTTGATTTTACCGGATCGCGCCGTTCATCGACATATTTGTTTACCTGCAGGTCGTACTGCTGCCCGGTGGCCTGCATAAATTGCCAGAGTCCAACCGCGTTGGCGCTGGAGCAGGCCAGTTGATTGTAGCCGCTTTCAATCATTGCCAGATACAGCAGATCTTTTGGCAGTCCGGCTGAGGCCAGTTCTTTTTCGATCATAGGTCGATACATGGCCGACTTGGCCAACCATCGACCAAATGATTCTCTCTGGGTGGTTTGAAACAGATTGAGATACATGTCGACTTTTTTATTGAACACCACCGGAAATTTGTATCGAGAACCAGCGGTTAAGGTGCTTTTGTCCCAGGACATTTTTTCGTCCCATGCCCCTGTACGTCTGAGGGCCACCAGCTCTTCATCGTGACAGGACTTGGATTCTACATTTTCAAGCTGAACGTCATCTGTTTCAGAAGAGGAATTGTCGGCTTTCTGCGAGGAATAAGTGCCAGAATTAATACCATAATTCGTGTTATTTGCACAACTTGACAGAAGAGATGCAGAAATCGCCAGCGTGAAACAGGTTACGAGAGTTTTAGATAGTGAAGTCATGAGTCGATATGATTGTCGTCCGTAACAGGAGAGGTTCTGAAAAAGACAGGAGATTTCACAATTAGCCTGTTGAGATATATTGGCTAACCATGTACATTCTTACCTGTCCGACTCTAGTAAGATTTTGCATTTAAAACCGAATTACTTATTAAATGCAAGGTTTATACCTTGTTCAGCACCAGGATAGCCTTTAATTCCCTGTCAGGTGTCTTGTGCATTAAATACATTTTTGGTATTGCGTTGAAAAAGTTATTTCTTTTAGTAACAGCTATTTGTGTGATTGGAATAGCTGCCTTAGCGGCAAAAATTTATCAGTTGGTCGTTCTTGAGCCAGGTGATGAAATAAAGATCGAAAATATCCATGCGATCCTTGGCAAAGAAAGTCCTGTTTTTTACAGCGACGGCACTACCAAGCTCGGGGTCTTTTTTGATACAGCACACCGTCAGTATGTGTCTTACACTGATATTCCCAAGAATTTTGTCAACGCCATGGTAGCATCCGAGGACAACCGGTTTTTCACCCACATGGGCTTTGATATCGTTGGCATAGGACGGGCAATCATAAAAAATATCCAGGCTGGACGAGTGGTTCAGGGTGGCAGTACCCTGACACAGCAGACAGCCAAAAATCTCTTTAAGCGAACAGACAGGTCTGTTGAAGCAAAGATTAAAGAACTGCTCTTTGCGCTGCGGCTGGAATACTATTATCCAAAGGAAACGATTTTCGAATTCTACGCCAATCAATTTTATGTGAGCGGCAACGGGCATGGGCTCGGCATTGCTGCCAGATATTATTTTGATAAAATGCCGAATGAATTGTCGCTGATCGAATGTGCGTTTATCGCCGGGAGCGTCAAGCAACCGAATTATTACAATCCTTTTATCAAAAAAACCGAATTGGCAGCGCAATTGGCTCGAGTGCGTGCACAGGCACGGACCAGATATGTTCTCGATAAAATGCGCGACTTAGGCATGATCGATGCTGCTACCTATAATGAATCAACTGATAAAATAATTGATTTTAAAAACGGCAAAGTTGGTTATGACCTCGATTATGCAATGGAACTGGTAAGAGATGCGGTTTCTTCAACTGAAGTTCTCGAAGGTCTTGAGGCGCATGATGTGACCAATATTTCCAGTTCCGGGGTTCGAGTGATCACGACTATTGATCGTGAACTGCAAGAAAGCACGCTTGCTGCGTTGCGTGATGAACTTTCACGATTGGATGTTCGCCTCAGGGGCTATGAACGGCAGGAAGTGCAGGCAGAACTGGCCAAGCTTGATTACACCGGGGATTCAGTGGTACGCAAAGGCGCGTTTCTCTTCGGTCGAATCGACAAAATTGAAGGCAAGGGCGAAAACATCCGTATTCTCGTCACACTCGACAAACAATTGGGCCAGGGTGTGGTTGATGCAAAAGGTCTAGCCGAACTCACCACGGCGAGGCTGCGATGGGAGGAAAGTCGCTGGAGCAAGAGTGCGAAAGGAGATCAGGCAAAACTCGTCAACCAGCTGCAGGTCGGGGACAAGGTGTGGGTGAGTGTACGAGAAGTTGTGGATGAAGAACCTGTACTGCTTGATTTGCAAAAATACCCACAGGTACAGGGCGGGGCTCTGGTTATCAAAGATGGTACCATCAAGGCCATGGCCGGCGGTACCGAGAACCGGTTTTTCAATCGGGCCGTCCAGGCCAAAAGGCAAATGGGTTCTGCGCTGAAACCGCTGGTTTACACGGCAGCGTTGCAGCTGGGATGGAACAGTGCCGACAATCTGAAGAATAGTCGAAGTGGTTTTATCTATCACAATCAGGCCTATTTCCCACGCCCCGATCATAACAGTCCTTATGACTGGGTTTCCATGAGTTGGGCGGGAGTCCTCTCCGAAAACGTTGCCTCCGTGTGGTTGTTGTCCCATCTGTGCGACAAACTCACTACCAGTCAATTAGCCGAGGTTGCAAACAATGTCGGCTTGGGTCCTAAAACAGCCGAGGGAGAGGAAGAATCGTATCGAAGCTACCGGGCAAGGATTCGTGACAAATACGGTATTCAGGTTACTCGTGACGTCCTGAGGGCTTCAGCGTACCGTCTGGCAGTCGAAAATTTGGAGACTGATTTTATCTTTGATGGAAAAATGAATGAGTATGAGGTCTTAAAACAATTACCGTATGGACTCAACTATCCGGATTATTCGCAGGATGTTGACAGAGCAAGAAAACTGTCAGGATCCAAACTTACCGGTTCCGAAGTGAATGAACTCTGGTTACGCAAATCTCTGTTGTCCAATTATTATCTTTCACTTGAACCTCTCAGAAAAGAATTAAAAACCTACCGGTCGTTGATGGAACCGGTTGCGGGAGCTGAGGCTACCGATTTTTTCGATTCCACTGGCGGTGCTGCACTGTACATAGACAGGCAATCCGGGGAATATTCTTTTTTGCGGCTGCAGGGGGAAAAAGGAAATCTGCAGCGGGTGGACCACACCGAACTACGTAATCATCTCACCTGGCTGAACTATGCTGATAACTATCGTTTCTGGGAAAACATCAAACTGAACGGGGTGCTGACTGTTGGTGCCTTCGACAAGGTGGCGGAGCAGCTGGATCAAGAATATGAAAAGCTCAGCGATGAATTACCATACAGTATTGAAGTGCTATCCCAGGTTGAGGATTTTCGCATAACGGTTGGGCTCTATTATCTCATTCGATTATCAGAGCAGCTTGGAATTCAAAGCGATCTTGCCCCCGTACTTTCTTTCCCGCTCGGCTCCAATGTCATAACTTTGCTGGAAGCAACAAGAATGTATGAAGGACTGGTTACCGGGCATGTTACCACGTTCGGCGACAGTAAAAAAATCGAGCAGGAGGGGGAGGGCGGCAATGACTCAATGGCGATTCTCGATCGTATTGAATCCGCCGATGGGGAAATACTTTATCAGCCGAAACCGACCAGAAAACAGGTGGTCGATTCCAAAACCAGCCTGGCAATTGGCAGTATTCTCGAAAATGTCGTCAAATTCGGTACGGGAAGAGATGCAACGAAGAACGTCAGGTTACGCGACGATGACGAGGGGACCGGTGCCAAAATTGCCAAAATGCATCTCCCTGTTCCTCTGCTGGGCAAGACCGGTACCGCCAATGATTATACCAATGCATCGTTTTTTGGTTATTTACCTGGAATTACCGAAAACGGGGTGGCAATGAATCTTCGGGATGGGTATGCTGTTGGCGTTTATGTTGGCTTTGACAATAATGAATCCATGCGTCGAAATTCAAGTCGTATAAGCGGTGCAGCCGGGGCTCTTCCCACCTGGAGCCAGGTTGTCAATGACCTGATGCAGGAGCAGCATTATGCATCGAGACTCGATACAGTGGATGTCTCGTTTAATGGTCTCGGCATCAAAAGAGACGATCTCGGGCAGATTAATGTCGGGGTGGCTGTGGAAAATGGCGGCAGGGTTATTGAACCGGTCGTGCAGGTAAAGGATATGTCACGCTTGCAGCCATCCATACAGACTTTCGGCAGTACCACTGATACAGGGCGTTTTGTTTTGGAGAGAAATTTTCAGCCATTCTGGAAAACAGCTGCTGAGGCCGCCCAGTGACGCAGGGAAGGTTCTGCCGTTGGTTGTGCAAAATTATTTTTAATAATCCATAAACTCGGCGAGCATGTGCCGGTATGCAAAAATTTAAATATCAACGTTAACTCGATCGAAATAACATGAAGAAACTACTGTGGAGTGTGTGTATCGTTTTTTGTGCTGTCCTGCTCAATGGCTGCGCTGTGCCTGAAAAACCGAGTGTGTATTCCGGCCCATCAATACCCGCTCCTGGACGGGAGAGCGGAAGTACTCAAAGCATGGGGCCGTCAATTTCTTCTGATCTGCCGGATCAACGGCAGATAGTTGAACAGGATCTTGAGTCGACTGTGCCTTCAGCCAGCTTTGTAAACGATAGAATTTATGAATATGGGCGAAAGCTCGATCGGTGGAAGGAGCTGGATAATAAGTCGGTCATTACCAAGGTGAGCGATAAGGAGGCGGCGGAGATGGTGAGCTGTTTTGCTCAACTCCATGATGTTTTGAACGGTTACAGTGAATTACGCACTAAGCTGCTTCAGGTCCAGGAGAGCGAAGCTGCAGCTAAAATAAGCAATGATGAATTTTTCCAGCTCCAGAAAAATGATATCGCTTTTGTGGAAGGTGCCTGCGGGCGATTACTCGCCGCGTCGGAAGACAAGAGTGTTGCCTGGACCCCACCGGCAGAAGGGGCCGACCTGACACAGTTTGAAACAATGATCGATAAGTATGCCGGGAACAGGGAATATCAACAGGTTGTTCAGGTTTGGTCGAAAATTCCCGGCTCACAGGCCGATCAGGCGCACCTTCGAACCAAACTTCTTTATGCTCAAGCTCTGATGTACCTCCATGAAGAGGAGAAGGCTGCGGAGGTATATCAGAAGGTGGTTGATCAAATGGCCGATTCCAGTGAACAGGCCACCGACCTCGTCTCTTTGCGCAAGGTTCTGGCAGATCTTTATACTGCTTCAGGGAATTATCGATCGGCAGGCACGCAGTACCAGAAAATGTCTGAGGACTACGAAAAAATTGGTCAACTTGAAGAGTGGGCCAAACTTCAGCTGGCGATACTCGCTCGATTCAAAGACGGCGGCAGTCCGGAACTGACCGATTTTGCTGCTATACTAAAGGATTATCTCGGATACCTCCCTGAGCGGGACGGGTATAAGATACTCTCCCATGCGGATAAATTTCAGACCGACTATCCCTATTCCCCGGTCTCTACCAATGTTGATTTAATAAAGGAATCGGTCAAGACAGCGGCGGACAAGTGGTTTAACGGTGTAATGACTGAGGTGGATAAACTCGGTAAAGAACAGGATGTCAACAAAGCTCTGAGGTTGCTCGAGAATATCCCGGTCGACATTATCAGTCCTGAAAAGCAGCTGGTTATTAAAGCAAAAATCGAAGAACTCCAGACGGCGGATGCAGTTGCCAACGAAGCCGGGAAGATGGCCAAGGTTCAAGACCTCCAGAACCAGTGGAATAATGGCATGCTGCTGGCTAACGGAGGCAGATATGAGGAGGCCCTCGCTGTTTTTAATACTCTGCTCAATACCGAGTATGCCGACAAAGCCAAAGCTAAAATTGACGAGCTGTCTCTGGAAGCGGCAAAGGCTGATAGAAAAAAAGCCGCTGATTACTTTATTCGATTTACCAGAACCACCGATCTGGAGAGTAAAAAGAAGCTTCTGGTGGAAAGCCGTAAATTATTGAAAAATATTCTGGTCAAATATCCCAATGTAGAAATTGCCGCAAAGGTGCAGAGCAATATTGCCCGGGTAGAGCAGGAAATGAACGCGATCGATCCCAACCTGGTGTATACGGCTGACCAAGGCATAGCCCCTGCCTCTCAGGATAATGGCCTGGACCGAACAGTTCCTGCGCCTGAACAAGTTGACGACATGCCAAGAACCATCAGGAGCCAGACACCGCCGGTCATTGAAACAGGCATACTGCCTCCAGCCAACTGAGGGCAATCGGGAGTGTCAGCAAGCCGCTATTCTTTCAGTCGGACTTTGAGACGACCTTCCACCACATTAATAGAGTCGACCCCATCGGCGAAGGTTTTCCAGAATCCCCCCTGGGTGCCATATTCTTTGATGAGGTCGATATTTTTAATGCCACCCAGCCAGGCATTAGGCATGGGGATCCCCATCAGGCTGATGCCCTTTAATTTCAGCACCGGTCTTCCGTCCCGGTAGGCAAGCTCTGCTCCGGCTTTGATTTTCAAGGTCTTGCCGCCAAGCACCGGAAGATCGGGGTCAAGTGGAACGAGCAGTTTGAGGCTGACCATGTTTTCAGCAAGGTCGATGGCCAGTTTTTTTGCAAGGTCGGTGTTTTTTGCAACCAGGGCGTTGAGTTCACGTTCGGTAAAAGTTATGTCCCGGGTCGCCCCATCTTCACTGTACTTTTCCGGAATAAGGGTACCGTCTTTGCTATGCTCGCTTTTTTGCGGTGCCGATGACTCATCGAACCCTTCTAGTTTTTCAATTTTTGCCGCCAGCTGTTGTGCCTCTTTGGGAGACAGTTCAACAGGTGAGAAGGCCGACGGGAAGAGATAGAATTTAATTATCAAGAGAGTGGTAACAACGGCGATACACGTTGAGACAAACACCAGCCCCAGGACCTGCATTGCCGAAAAACTTGACTTGTGGTGCGGTACCGGCTGTTTGATCAGTTCTTCTGTCATAATTGATTCTCCTGTCAGTGTCTGTCTTGTCGTTGCTGTCTCAGCTATGGCCATTTTCCAGAGAATGGGAAAGAAGGTCGACAAGAGAGGCAAAGTTCAGCGCAATTTCATGCGTTGCCGCCAGGTTGACCAGTGGCGCTGCACCATGGTCGAGAGCTTCCTTCCACCGGGATGCACAGAGGCACCAGCGGTCTCCCGGCTGCAGTCCTGGAAATCCGGCCATCGGCATGGGGGTGGAGAGATCATTGCCATGGCGTTTGGAAAATTCGAGAAACTCTTTAGTTACCTGGACGCAGACACCGTGAACGCCGTAGTCATCTGCCGTAACTTTGCAGCTTCCGTCGCGGGTAAAACCGGTCATTGGTTCGATACTGCAGATTTCTAAAGGGGTACCGAGAACATTTTTATATTCAGGCATAATATTTTCCTCTAAGTAAGACGTGTTGATTGTGAGCGGGCTTGATGAATACTGTATGCACAAATTTTCATTTAGCAGGATGTGACTGGATGTCAATGGCTAACTATCTGAGGCCGTTGTCCATCTGCAGAATGTTGAGCAGCAGCCTGTACGTGAAGCCCCAAAGATAGTAATCTTCGAGCGGGTAGGCGGGGAAAAGCAGGCCTGGTAGCATTTCCACGCTCTTATGCCGAGCAGGGTTTTGAAACTTTTCTACCTGGAGCCAACAGGCACTCTGTATTTCTTCCGGACAAAGCGTGAGATTCGGCCTTTTTGCAATGGTGAACAGAAAAGGTTCGACCACAACATGGTTCTGCAATCTCTGGCCGGCAGTCTCTGGAGGGAGGCGTTGCTGAAGCTGGTCTGCATGAAGAAGAATACCGGTTTCTTCCCTGGTTTCTCGCAGGCAGGTGGCTAAAAGGTCCTGGTCAATAGCATCTTTTCTGCCGCCGGGAAAGGAAAAGTGGCCGGACCACGGATCTTCCGGGTGGACGACTCTTCTCAGGACCAGAAAACTCTCGCTGGGGACAAGGCTCCTGATGATGGCGACGGCAGCACTGGCTGTTTTTATAGAAATCGACATGTGTTTTACCCAAAAGGTAGCAGACCAGCAAATGGTTGGCAAAGCTTGTTCTCAAGCGTCTATTTAAAGGGTCTTCTTATAAAGTACCCTTTTTCTTTGGATATGCAACTGTGATACGGTTTCATGGAGAGGATAGAAATCAATTGCAGAATTATTATAGTTTTCCTGTATGTTGGCAGAGGTGAGGAAAATTTGTGGACAGTGTAACTATGGGGAGAAAAATATGCATTACGATGTCACCGTCTTCAGGTCGTATCCATTTCAGGTAGGCCAGAAAATCCGTATTGAAGATTCACGCAGGAAAGGGGATTGGGAGATCGCAGCCATTGGTGAAAACAAGATAACTCTTAAGTGTCCTATTTCCGGGAAAGAGTTTGAGTGGGCCAAATTCTGTTATCTGGTCGAGGAAGAGAAAGGGGTGGATTGGCCCCAAAAATCATAGACCTGGTTGAGGCTATGTGTCTGTTGTTTTTCTCCTATCGATCTACGCCCGGCTATCGGCTGGTAGTTGCAGCAAACCGTGATGAGTTCCTGTGCCGACCGACCGCACCTCTTGCTTTTTTAGATGAGGAAAAAACGATCCTGGCCGGGCGGGATATGCAGGGGGGAGGCACCTGGCTGGGGATTACCGCGCAGTTGAAGTTTGCGGCCATTACGAATTATCGTGACCCACAAGCCAATAAGCCTGATGCTCCGTCTCGTGGTGAGATCCTGGTGGACTATCTTACCGGGGCACAGGATGCCGGGCAATACCTGCTGGGACTTGCAGGAAAGAGTGAAAGATATAACGGGTTTAACCTGGTTCTGGGCGACGGGGAAGGACTCTATTATTATTCCAATAGATCAACAGGTGTACAAAGACTTAGCCCTGGCTTTTACGGGTTGAGCAATAATCTGCTTGATGTTCCCTGGCCCAAAGTGGTGCGTGGTAAAGAATTGCTTTATCCGCATATGGTTGCCACCGATCATATCGATGTTGCTCTGCTGCTGGATTTGCTGGAAGATGATTTTTGTCCACCGGATGACCAGCTTCCGGATACGAAGGTGGGACTTGACTGGGAGCGGTTGCTGGGTTCCATCTTTATTAACGGGGTCGATTATGGGACGCGTTCTTCTGCAGTGATTACCGTGACGGATAAGGGGAAAATAGCATTTTTTGAAAAAACGATTCTCAGATCACCGGTAACTGGCGTTTCAGCAAAAATTCACCATCTCTGTATAGATAGATAACACCCCACGAGGGGGATAAGTGGCGACAAACAATGCTGCCCCCGCAATGCCTTAATTGTCAGTGGCAGCGGGCTGTTGATTAAAATCGCCGAGTGGTCGATGGAAGGTATATTCCGCCGGTGTCACTACCAGTGCATTCCAGGCGTCTTCAGTATTTCCGCCCAGTGCTGAAAAAGGCCATGATACCACGAAAGCTACGGTGCCGCCTAACATAGCCACAAAGCCGAGTGGTCGCGCGGCGATGATATCGACAGCCATGTTCTCCGGGCTATTGACCTTTTTGTCTGCGTTCTGTTCAACCGATGCCGCAATAGCAGCATGTGAGGACGTGAGCAATGCGAGTTTCACAAGGCATGTCACGAGTGTTTTTCTAGAATCGAGCATTGAAACTCCTTTAGTATAGCGTTGCATATCTGTTTGCTCGCCACATTACATGATGGAGTGTGGCAGCCAGCTCCTTTCGATTTGAATAAAACAGCAATGAATTGTCAAGAACTATAAATAGAGTCACAGTTTATGGCAACAGGTAGCCGTTGCCTGATTTTGCCGATGAATAAACAGGTGGCTGATCAACGAAGAACACACACTTTAAATTGTCATGCTGAATCGGCAGGGTGCAAAATTTATGGAAACCTGCCATTGCAAAATCAGCTCGACGTCGGGAGCGGAAATGTATTGCAGTGCCTTGATAGTTATCACAGCAGATGTCTCCGGGAAATATTGAGGTAAGACTGCGTGGCTGATGTCCTGTTGTGATCATCTCTTGTGGAGATTTTTAAAGAAGACCTTAAACATGCAGGTTGGAATGAATGGGCTTTTCCTTGCCAGCGTAATTTGAAGACGATTTGAAGGTCGATTTTCTAGTTGTATTTGTTTATCCTCCATATCAGTCAAATTTCTTTCACAGGGTCTTTCTGGTGAGAACAACACTCCTGCACATCGATTTGCTTTATTGATCAGTGGAAGCGCGCAATCTCTTTATTATAGGTATGATATGGATAAGATAGATGAACGTCGAGTATCGGTACGAATGCCCTTTGTTTCAGAGGGCGTTTGTTCGGTACCAGAGACCGGTAAAACGTATAGTGGGATCCTGCGTGATATCAGTATCACCGGCTTGTTCATGGAGATGAACGATCGTCTGACTGTCGGACAACGATGTCATATTGACATTGTGTTTGCAGGGGTGCACAGTCGTTTGAAGATTGAAAACGTTGCTGGAAGTATAATGCGAAGTGAGAAAAACGGAGTTGCGGTACGTTTTGACGACCGGTTGGAATGGTTTATCTTGATTCCCCTGTATTATCGAAAAATGCGTGATCTCTCTCAGGTGGAATAATACGCAAGTGTCCTTGCGTTGCATCAACGCTGGAAATAGAACCTGGTATCCTGCATAGTTTTTCAGCCAGAAGGCCAGCAGTAAACAATATGACCAATCCCGGGAAACAGGAATAATCTGCAAGGTACTGAATTTTGCACAGCGGTGTGCAAAAAATGCATGCAAGTTGGTGGCAAAATTGCCGCGCATTACCGTAGACATAGCTCCGGTGCCGGATCGAGCGGGGTGTTAAGTTGGCATGATAAATGCTCATATTAATTGTTGCAAGAATCTGGGAGGAGGGCTTGGTGCCTTGAACCGGTAACGTATTATAACTGCATACAAGGAGGTGAGGCGCACGACATTGAGCATATCTGCAGAATTGAGTCATTCAGAGGATTTCAGGGGAGTTCTTCTCTGAAATGAAGTCCGATAAAGAAAAGTCCGGGGCAAACGACCGACCGGCTTGATTTTACGGGATTGTCAGCTGTTACTTTCAAAATGGAGGAAATAATGAAACGGTTAACGCAAGTTCTGTCTTTCTTAGCAGTACTCTTTGTTGTGGCAGGTGCCTGGGCTGCAGATAAGGCTGCCATCATTCACAATGTCGATGCTATTGTTGCCGGAATCGATAGTGGCAAGGATGCCATGGATTTTAAAGCCGCAGAGTACGAACCTTATATTTTCATCATGGAAGATGGTGGCATGCTGCTTGTTCACCCAACACTTTCCGGGAGTAATTTGAAAGAAAAAGCCCCTCCAGCCTATGAGGCTGTCATTCAGGCAACACCTGAAGGAGCATGGGTAAAATACGAGTGGAAGGGCAAGGAAAAAAACACCTATGCCAAAAGAACAAAGAGCAACCTCATCGTTGGCAGCGGGTATTGATCTCCTGTTAACCTGAGAGGGCATGAGGAACCAGATAATCTCCGGCATCGTTTATCTGGTTCAATTACCCCGCCGCAGTAACAATTTTGCCTCTGCCTTGCCTCTGCCTTTTCCCTAAGCTGGCGAGCCGATCCGAGCACACACCCCAACCGCAAGGGCCCAGACAATATCCAGCGAAAGTTGGTCCGCTATTGATCTATCGTAGAGAATTTTTGCCTCCGCAGGAAAATCCTCATCTCCTGTCCAGAAAAGAACTGCTACCGGAATATCCGCGGTAATATAAAAACTGTAGGCTGCATCGGCCATGTCGATGGGTTTCCCACCCAGTTCTACACACCGGTTTTTAAAATTTTGCAGATCGTTGCCGAATTTGTTACTTATGAGATCGGTTGGTATGAGGTGCGGGCCTCTGAAGAAGGTGGTCCCACCAGGGAGATCTTTTTCAGAAACCCATTCCCCCTGCAAAGGAAAATCCTGAACCCGGAGCAGGTAGTACATCGCAAAAATATCAAAATATTCATGAGGGGGCGGATTGCCTCCCGCAGCCTGGCTGATTTTTTTATTGGCCGGGTCAATTCCGTACTGGTCGCCCCATATTTCAAGATTGTATTGGTGTGTATCACCATTGTAGCTGCATCTCCCTTTTCTGCAGAGTGTTTCCGGGCTGGCATTATTCAATTCGTGAAAATAGCTTTTGTCAATTATTTCTGTCATGGGCGGTCGTGAAATATAGTAGTTTATGATTACAGTTGCTTTGTATGAAGGCGGTATTGATTGTGGGAAAAGTGTATCGGCTCAGGATGGAACGCGCAACAGTAATTGCTGTTATTGGGCGAGTCGTGCCCTGGAGAAGGCTTCTGGAAAACTTAAAAAACATAGTTGATGATTGTATACTTTCATGGTATGCAATTGTCAGCAAAATTGAACATCACCATTTTCCCGGTATTGAAGTGCTCAATGGGAGCTTCAGTTGGGTCAGCATGATCGAGACCCATACAAAAGAAGAATCCATAACTTAGTCTACGGAAGAACTGGCCTTGGCAATTCCTGCATTCTTTGTTTCCGTAGACCAACCATAACACTTAGTTGGAGGAAAAAATGTTGCAATCCAAAGCATTAGTACTGTCCTTAGTGGCCTCAGTTTTTCTGGTCACTCCTGTATTTGCCGCAGAGACACTGAAAGTTGGTGTCCAGGCCCCAATAACTGGTGCATATGCCAATGAAGGGCAGGGAATAGATCAGTCGGTTCGGTTGCTGGCCGAGCAGATCAACGCCAAAGGCGGCGTCATGGGGCGACAGATAGAAGTTATCTCCTGTGATGACGAAGGCACCGCGATGAAAGCCGCTATCTGTGCGAAAGACCTGGTCAACAAGGGTGTATCCATGGTCATCGGCTCGTACACCTCCACTTGTGCTGAAGCTGCCCAGACTACCTATTTCAGGGCAGGGGTATTGCAGACCAGCGACGGTACCAGCGATACGCTGACCGAGCATGGTTACTGGACATTTTTCAGGAACTCCTTCCCCAATAGTGCTGAAGCTACCTTTGCCGCCGATTATATGATCAAAGTGAAAAAATATCAGAGAATTGCTATTCTCTCTGACTTTTCAAGCTATGCAGACGGCCTGGCTACAGCGGTTGCCGATTCGGTCAAAGGGCTGGGCGGAAATATTGTCTCCCGTGAAAAGGTCAAAGCCGGTTCGCAGAATTTTACGCCTGTACTGACCCAGATCAAATCGAAGAATCCCGATGTCATTTTTTACGCGGGCTACTATTCTGATGGCGGTCTCATCCGTTCACAGCAGAAAGGTCTGGGTATTACTGCGGATTTCATAGGCGGCGACGCCAATGACAATGTGGACTTTATTAAACTGGCCGGCAACGCCGCTGCAGGTGCCTATATTATCAATGTGCCCAGTCCCGAGATTCTGCCGTACGATCTCGCCAAGGATTTCCTGAAGGCATATAAAGCTAAATATAATATGATGCCCCCGTCGATCTGGACCATTTTGAATGTTGATGGGATGCGTGCATTTATCCATGCCATGGAAACAAACAAAAGTTTCGATACCAAAAAAGCGGCAGATTATCTCCACACTCTCAAAGATTACCCGGGTATAACCGGGCCTATCTCGTTTGCTCCTGATGGCAATCGGGTTGGCAGCGGCTATATGGCGTACGAAATTCAAAAAGACGGCAGCTATAAAATAGTCCATAAATAATAAGCCATATAACGAGCAACGGACCTTCGCTCCGTTGCTCGTATCCCCTTAAAGCTGAGTACAAGATCCTATGGATATTTTCTTACAGCAGCTGGTAAACGGGCTCACCATTGGTTCCATGTTTGCCCTGATCGCCCTTGGCTACACGATGGTCTACGGGGTAATGAAACTGATTAACTTTGCCCATGGCGATCTTGTCGCCGGGTCGGCGTTTGTCGGTTTGTTTGTCTTTAGCCAGCTCCTTGGCGGCAAAGTATCGGTACTGGTCGTCGTCGGGGTATTTATCCTGACTATCATCACCATAGCCCTGCTCGGTTTTACCATCGAAAGGCTTGCCTACCGACCCCTGCGGAGTGCACCTCGCTTATCCGCAGTGGTCTCCGCTCTTGGAGCGAGCATGGTCATCCAGAATGGGATTATGCTGCTCTGGGGACCGCAAATGCACATATTTCCAGAGCTTATTCCAACAATTATCTGGGATATAGGTGGGGTGGTCGTCAGTCTGATCCAGGTACTCATCATGGCGCTCTCCATGGTTCTCATGGTCGGCCTGTATCTTTTTGTGGAAAAGACCAAAATCGGCACTGCCATTCGGGCCAGTGCCATTGATCAGGATGCTGCCCGGTTGATGGGCATAAACGTCAATAACATTATCGTCACGATATTTTTGATCGGTTCATCGCTTGGTGCGGTTGGCGGACTTTTTATCGGTCTCTACTACCGGGGCATCACCTTCAATATGGGCTGGCAATATGGTTTGTATGCCTTTATTGCGGCAATCATAGGTGGCATCGGCAACATCCCTGGAGCAATGCTTGGTGGTATTCTGCTCGGCCTGTTTAACGCTTTTATTGCCGGCTATATTTCAAGCACCTGGGCCGACGCCTTTACCTTCATTCTTCTTATTGTCATTCTGATAGTCCGTCCGACTGGAATCTTAGGTGAGAGGGTAGCAGAAAAAGTATGATGAAAAAAATACAACAACTCGGATACCCATTGTTTTTTGTCGTAATGGCTCTGCTCCCCGCTCTGCTTGATTCGCGGTGGCTGGCTGTGGCGACTACCTTTGTGATATTTACTATTGTCGCCCTGAGTCAGGATATTGTCCTTGGTAAGGCTGGGATGTTTAATATGGGGCAGGCGCTTTTTTTTGGTCTTGGCGCCTATACCACAGCGATATGCAATTCAGTGTTTGGCTGGCCGCTGCTCGCCACTCTGCCACTGGCCATAATTATTCCGGCTATTTGCGGAGTGCTGCTGGCCGGGCCGATCATCCATCTGCGCGGCGATTATCTTTTAGTCACGACCATTGGTTTCAATATTGTCTTTGTCCAGGCCCTGCAGAACAATCTGGGCGGCGTTACCGGCGGGCCCAATGGAATCTTCGGCCTGGAGATGCTCGGCATACCTGGTCTTATGGCATATCAGCAGTTTACTCCCTATTATGTGGCGCTTGCAGCCCTTATTCTTACGCTTTTTATTTTACGGAATCTGGAATCGAGCAAGGTCGGCCGCGCCCTGCATTATCTGCGTGAGGATGACCTCGCTGCCGGGAGTGTCGGGATCAATACCCGGGTGTACAAGATTTATTCCTTTGCCCTTGGCGCCGGTATAGCCGGGATGGCCGGAACTGTCTATGCCAACCAATATTCGGCGGTAAGTCCAGAGGCCTTTGACTTCTTGCAGTCAGTGCTGTTTTTCAGCATTGTCATTGTCGGCGGTTCCTCGGTTCCTGGTATTCTCCTTGGCGTGTTTGTCATGTTTGTGCTGCCGGAGATCTTTCGTGAATTTTCTACGTGGCGATATTTTATTTTCGGTTTTGCCATGATCTTCACCATGATTCTGCGTCCTCGTGGCCTATGGCCTGCCAAATTCGGCAGAATCCCTAAAATATTTACGGAGAAAGGGTGAGGGATATGGCAGCAAACGATCTGATTTTGACCCATGTGACGAAACGCTTTGGCGGCCTTGTCGCAGTCGATGATTTAAGCTTTCATGTTCAAGAGGGACAGATCTATGGCTTGATCGGGCCCAATGGTGCGGGAAAGACGACGGTATTTAACTGTATCACCGGAATTCACCCCTGTGAAGAAGGATCCATTACCTGGCAGGGAAAAGAGATCAGTCAACTGCCGACTCATAAAATTGTTCGTTTAGGCATTGTCCGAACCTTTCAGACGATCCGGTTATTCAGCCAGATGAGTGTGGCGGAAAATGTTATGAGCGGCAGACACATCAAAAGCAG
The DNA here is from genome assembly GCA_038204235.1 of Desulfobulbales bacterium. GTDB lineage: Bacteria > Desulfobacterota > Desulfobulbia > Desulfobulbales > Desulfocapsaceae > Desulforhopalus_A. The sequence goes on along the minus strand of JBBRDD010000051.1, from coordinate 3,056 downwards.
TCAGAAATTGTGGCACGGGATCATCCATACCCCGGCATCGCGCCGGGACGAAAAAGAAAACTGGCAGGCGGTGTACGAGCTTCTCGAATTTTTCGATCTGCTGAAATACGCAGCGCATACGGTTGGTTCTCTGGCATATGGTATTCAGCGCCGAGTGGAGATGGCCAGAGCCCTGGCAGTTAATCCACAACTGCTCATTCTTGATGAACCGGCTGCCGGGCTCAATGATAATGAGACTCTGAAACTTATTGAAACAATTTACCGGATTCGGGAAAAAGGCATAACCATCCTGCTGATAGAACATGATATGGATCTGGTTATGGAAGTGACTGAATACCTCACTGTTATCAATTTCGGCAGCAAGATTGCTGAAGGCACACCGGCGGAAATTCAGGAAAATCCTGCAGTGATAGAAGCCTATTTGGGGAGCGATGACGATGACTTCTGAAGATATACTCTTTAAAATTTCCGACCTAGAGGTTTCTTACGGCAGTATTGCCGCCATTAAGGGGATCTCGCTGCAGGTTCGAAAAGGTGAAATTGTCACGATCCTCGGCTCGAACGGCGCGGGAAAGACTACAACCATGCGGGCAATCAGCCGTCTGATAAAAGCTGAGAGCGGTTCGATTATGTTTAAAGGGCACGAACTCACCCGGCTGCCTGCCCATAAGGTGGTGTCTCTAGGCATTAGCCATTCTCCTGAAGGGCGGCGGGTTTTCAACATTCTCTCCGTAGAAGAAAACCTACTGCTCGGTGCCTACACCAAGAGTAAGGTCGACCAGGAGATCCTGGCCTGGGTGTACGACCTTTTCCCGCGGTTGAAGGAACGTAAATCGCAGCTGGCAGGTACACTTTCCGGCGGAGAACAGCAGATGCTGGCGATTGGCCGGGCGCTGATGAGTCAGCCTGAACTGCTGCTGCTTGACGAACCGAGCCTGGGCATAGCCCCTATTCTAGTGAAAGCGATATTTGCCCAGATTAAAAAAATTGCCGCCAAAGGGGTGACCGTGCTGCTGGTCGAGCAAAATGCCCGGGCTGCTTTAAAACTTGCTGATCGCGGCTATGTTCTTGAAGTTGGCAAGATTGTTTTTTCTGGAGAGTCCGAAGAACTGCTCAATTCGCCACGTATTCAGGAAGCATATCTGGGCAAGCAGAAGAAGTAGTTCTTTTATGGCCATTTGAAAGTTGCCCGTCTGCATTGGTGGTGCGATTCTTGATGTGTAAGAAAATAATTAAATAATAAAACGGTCTTGAGGTTTATAGCGATCGACGTTATGATTGCTATCAATGATATTTATGTGCCTGGCACCAGCTTCAGGCATTTCTTCCTCTGCTAGCCCAGGAGAAATGGCATGGAAATGACCGTGATCACCAAGGACATGATAATTGTCTTCTGTTTACTCGGACTGGCAATTTTTCTTTTTGTTACAGACCTGCTGCGAGTGGATCTCGTCGGTTTGCTGATGATGGTTTTGCTGCCGTTAACCGGTGTCCTGTCGGCGGAGCAGGCGATCGCCGGCCTCAGTTCGAATGCGGTGGTGTCCATAATTGCGGTGATGATTATCGGTGCCGGCCTGAACAAAACCGGGGTAATGAACGCCGTTGCCGGACAGATCATTAAAATTGTCGGTCGCAGTGAAACCCGGATTATGGCAGTTATCTCGTTGACCGTCGCCTTTATTTCCAGCTTCATGCAGAATATAGGTGCGGCAGCCCTCTTTATGCCGGCAACCATGCGGATCAGTCGGCAGTTAAATTTTTCCCCCGGCAGAATTCTGATGCCCATGGGTTTTTGCGCGATTATCGGCGGCTGTCTTACCCTGGTTGGTTCAAGCCCGCTTATCATGCTGAACGACCTGATGCAGGGGTGGTGGGAAAATAATCCTGAAGCTCTCGCCAAAAATCCGTTTACACCGTACGGACTTTTTACCGTTACCCCCATAGGGATTGCTCTTCTCATTGCTGCGATCCTCTATTTTGCCCTGTTCGGCAAGAAAATCCTCCCGGCCGGAGTCTGTAGCCTGGATGATGACGGGTGCATGGACAGGCGTCTGCAGGAGATTTATGGTGATGAGGTTGGCCGTAGTTATGAATTGGCCGTCCCTGCTTTTTATCCCAGTCAGACCTTAGGTGAGTTGCAAATTCGACCACGGTATCATATTACCGTGGTTGGAATTGCTAAAAATGACGGCTACCAGAAAGAATTTGCGCCCACCAAAGATTCGGTGGTTGAGGCTGGAGATTCTTTGTGGGTAATGAGCAGTGAGAAAAATATCCAGCGTCTGGTCGATGAGCAGAGTTGGCTCGTCAAACCGGAACATGATGTTTTTGCCGATGAAAATTTTCCGGACGAATCGGGGGTGGTTGAGGGCGTCGTCATCCCGCACTCCAATCTCAGTCAGCATACCATGGAAGAATTGCAGTTTCGTAAGCTTTTCCAGATCAATCCCCTGGCTATTGTTCGCGGCGACAAGATAATCATGGATGAAATCAATGTTACCGAACTGCAGCAGGGGGACACCATCCTGATGCAGGGGCGCTGGAAGCAGTTTCGCCTGTTGACCGATCAATTAGACATTGCTTTAATCGATGATATCAGAGGAGAAGAACTTAAACCGGAACGAACGCGCTGCGCTGTTTTTTTTCTTATATTAGCCTTAACGCTGGCCTTGGTTTTTGAGGTGAAACTATCTATTGCCCTACTTACCGGGGCCTTGGGCATGATACTCACGCGCATTATTCCGGCAGATCGAGCATATGAAGCAGTTGACTGGCGGACGGTATTTCTTCTCGCCGGCCTCATCCCTCTCGGAACGGCCTTCGAGATAACTGGAGCGGCGGCGTATATTGCCGAAATAGTTCTCGGAGCGGTTGGCGATCCCAGTCCGCTGCTCCTAATGCTGGTGATATCCCTGCTGACCTCCTTTTTTTCGCTGGTTGCTTCCAATGTTGGGGCCACGGTACTGATGATTCCTCTGGCCATGAATATGGCTTTTGACATCGGAACTGATCCGCTGGTTGCTGCTCTCGTTGTAGCTGTTTCAGCATCCAATACT
>JBBRDD010000050.1:0-26089 GCA_038204235.1 Desulfobulbales bacterium | reverse complement strand
CGATATAAAATGGACTTTGGCGGGATTGATGCAGCCTTGAAATGGAAACCGATCGTGCTCATTATCGGCAACTATTCATCGGGCAAATCAACCCTCATAAATGAGCTTGTCGGGCAGCATATTCAACGCACCGGACAGGCTCCCACCGATGACTCCTTTACCATTATTACTTCTGATCCCGGTGTCAATAATGTTGAGACTCCCGGTTCGACCCTGGTCAACGATGAGAGACTGCCTTTTCAGCATTTCAGAGGCTTTGGCGAAAAACTCATTTCTCACATCTGCATGAAGCAGGTTGTCAGCCCGGTGCTGGAGAATATGGCCATTATCGACAGCCCCGGCATGATTGACGCCACCAGTGAGAATGATCGAGGATACGATTACATGAAGGTGCTTGGGGAGTTTGCCAAGATTGCCGACCTTATCGTGCTGATGTTCGATTCGCATAAGACCGGGACCATCAAGGAATCCTACGATACTATTCGTCACACCCTGCCTGAGAAATCTGGGGAACATCGGATCGTTTTCGTCATGAGCAGGATAGACGAATGCGATCATTTGAGTGATTTTACCCGCTCTTACGGCACGCTCTGTTGGAATATGTCGCAGATGACCGGGCGTAAAGACATTCCTCATATATATCTGACCTATGCCCCGTCAGTCGTCGACCCGAATACCGTGGCTGAAGGCTGGCCTCAGGAACGAGACGAGCTCATCGAAAAAATTAAAAGGGCACCGGGATTTCGTATTGGTCATATTCTGGAGGATATCGACCGCCAGGTAAACGAAGTGCAGATTGTCGCTGAAGCTGTCAGCGAATTTCTCAGCCGGGCGACGAAGGTTTTCTGGAAATATGCCAAAGTAACTGTCGGCGTTGCGCTGCTGCTCTTTTTCTTCGGTGATATTATCCTGAATGCCATATTCTCATTTCCCGATACTACCCTTATCACCTCGATCAGAAATAGTCAGTTTTCTCTGGGCAACCTGATCATACCATCCGCACTTGCCGCGCTCGCTCTGTTTATCGGATCGTTTGGCTATAGCAAGATCGCCTTCAAAAAACAGCGTAAAAAAGCCATGCTCAATGGAGCTGACCTGGTAAAACTCGACAATGATTACCGTAAAAATCTGTGGCGAAAAATGGAAACAAAGGTCAAAGAAAACCTGCAGGATTTGAAGGTTAAAGACCTGTGGAGTGGTTATGGTAGGGGAATGGCTAAAATTCAATATTTTTTGAACAATGATCTCAAAAAATATTATGAGAAAATTGTAACCTGACAGATTTCGTCCGGGCTATATGATTGGGTCGAGAGATGGAATGTGTCCATTTATCGGCCCATTTTTTTTTTGTGATTACCACTAAACCTCAGCTATATGGGGATATGAGGAGTAGTATTGGTTGGATTTGTCCGGGAAATATTATGCAAACAGATATGGAAAAAACAAAAGATGAACTCATTCTCGAATTGGATGTACTGAGGAGCAGGGTTGAAGAAGTTCACGAATTGCGAGCAAAACTGGCAAGTCTGCAAAATAAATACGATGATCTGAAAAAGAATTACGATAATCGCTGCACCGATTTGGATCTGGCGTCCGAGCGGTATAATAAGATCAGGAAAGCACTGTCCATGCTGACTTTGATTGTCGATCGGAGCCCGGTTATTTTATTTCGTCGACCGGCAGGAGACCGACTGCATCTGGAATATATCTCAGATAATTTGCGCCAATTCGGTTATGAGCCAGAAGGATTTCTTTCCGGGCGGCTTGCTTTTCGTGATATTGTCCATCCCGACGACAGGGAAAGAGTTAGAGATGAGATCAGTCGGTATGCCAGTGCCGATGTCGAGGAATATAAGCAGGTGTATAGATGTCTCACCAAGACCGGCGAGATACGGTGGGTTGAAGACCAGACATCGGTCGTCCGCAATGAAGCAGGTGAGAAAACCCACAATCAAGGTATCCTGATTGATATCACCAAACGAAAACTGGCGGAGGATGCACTGCGCAAGAGTGAGGAAAAATTTCGTCGAATTGTCGAAACGGCAACCGAGGGTTTCTTTCTCATGGACGAAAAATTTATCATCGTTGACGTCAATAATGCCAGCTGCAGGATGCTTGGTTATGGGCGAGAGGAGATGATTGGAAAAACACCGCTGGATTTTTTCACCGACCAGTTCAGACAATTTATGACCTCCCATAGGGAAACACTGCAGGCCAAGGAGTCGCGCGAGACGGAAGGTGCAGTTGTCGCCAGGGACGGGCGACATATCCCGGTACTGATTCATGGCAATACCCTGCGAAATGATAAAGGCCAGATCATCGGCAACATGGCCTTTATTACCGACATGACAGAACACAAGAAAGCATTGGTACTTGCCGGAGAAGTTCAGAAAAGTTTGCTTCCTCACGATAAGCCCCATGTGCAAGGTTTTGATATTGCGGGAAGAAATATTTCTTGCGATGAAATTGGCGGAGATTACTACGATTTTTTCTGGCGGCGCGAATCAAAACGCGGCCCGTTCAGTGTGGTGGTTGGCGATATCTCCGGTCATGGCGTGGATTCGGCTCTTTTGATGACCGCGGCCAGGGCCTTTCTGCGGATGAGGGCATCGCAGCCGGGAACCATTGCCGAAGTGATTACCGCCATGAATCACCATTTGGCCCAGGATGTTCTTGAGACCGGACGGTTTATGACTCTTTTTTATCTGACTCTCGATCCGGAACAAAAAGGCCTTTCCTGGGTTCGTGCAGGCCATGATCCGGCACTTTTCTATGATCCGGTCACAGATGTATTTGAAGAACTGAAAGGCAGTGGCATTGCGTTGGGAGTCGCGGATAGTTACGCATATGGCGAAAACCGAAAAGACGGTTTAACGAGCGGTCAGATAATTACCATTGGCACAGACGGTATCTGGGAAGCGTTAAATAGGCAGGGTGAAATGTTCGGCAAAACACGATTACGCGACATTATTCGCCGAAAAGCAGGAGCGTCTGCCGGCGATATCCTCGATGCAGTGTATGAAGAACTGAATCAGTTTACCTTGGGACAAAAGGCCGAGGACGATATTACACTTGTGGTGATAAAAATTAACGAACTTGAGTAGATAATCAGACACATCCGAGACGTCTTCAACGGATCATACAATTTCCCAGCCAGCCGCCAGGGGACCAGGGTATATGAAAAAAAACCACACCAAGCTGCTCAGAATCAAAAGTACCTTGAAAGAGCTGGTAAAAATTTATGGATTCGGCTTTTTCATTGTCTGCCTGATCGTAGTGGTTGCCTATCAGTTTGTCGCCCCGGCACCGCCGAAGACGCTGACTATCGCCACGGCCAGCGCCGATGGGGCATATTTTGCCTTTGCGCAGCAATATCGAAAACTTTTTGCCAGACAAAACATCGACCTGCAGATTCTTGAAACATCAGGATCGGTGGAAAATCTCAAACTTCTTGCAGAGAAAAAGGTTGAGGTAGCCTTTTTGCAGGGAGGGATAGGCACAGAAGAAGATTATCCCGAGCTGAGAGGGCTGGCGAGTTTATACCTGGAGCCACTATGGATATTTGCCAAAAAGGACCTCGAAGTGAGCGACATTCATGATCTCGTCGGCAAACGTATTGCAATAGGGCCTGAAGGAAGCGGCACGCGGCACGTAGTCATGCAGATGTTGCGTGACAATAATTTATCCCGACCAGAAAAATTAACCATTCTGCCGCTTGGGGGAAAGGAAGGCGCAAAAGAGCTTCTGGCGCAAAATATCGATGCGCTTTTTGTTGTTACCAGGGCCGGTTCCCCCCTGCTCCGCGAGCTGCTGCTGGATCCGCGAGTGCAACTGGTTAATCTGGCGCGTGCTGAATCCTATACCCGTCTGCATACCTATCTCTCCCATATTGTTTTACCGGAAGGGGTTCTTGATATGGAACGAAACATTCCGGCCCGGGACATTCATCTTGTCGCCCCGGCTGCAACCTTGGTGGCAAATGAGGTGCTGCATCCAGCGTTAACGGATCTGTTGATGCAGGTTACGGCAGCCGTACATAAGGATACGACGATCCTTACTGCGGGAAAGGAATTTCCATCGCCGGAAAAAATCGACTTTCCACTCAATAAGGAGGCCGAACGATTTTATCGAAGCGGGCCGCCGTTTCTGCAGCGATATCTGCCGTTCTGGGCTGCATCGCTCATCGATCGGCTTAAGGTAATGCTTCTGCCGCTGGTGGCTCTTATCCTTCCTCTGACCAAGGTATTGCCACCCACGTACCGCTGGCGGATGCGTTCCCGGATCTATCGCTGGTACGATGAGTTGCATGAGCTCGATCGGCAGGCGAGAGAAACTGTCACCATGAGCGGTATTGCTTCGGCACTAGCCGACCTTGATGCAATAGAGGATGATGTGCGGCAGGTGGAGGTACCTCTTTCGTATTCAGACGAGCTGTATAACCTGCGATTACATATCGAATTGCTGCGCAACCAGCTGGGTCGACTGGCAGAGATTGATCCCAGCGAGTGAGTCACATCAAAATGTGACTTTTTCCGCTTCGGCAACGAGGCCGGCAAATTCCTGCTCCCAATCCAGTCCACCAAGCGTCTCGGCCAGGAGAACCGCCATATGTTTTGGCTCTATATGCATATCCTTATTACGACCAAGCCCTGAGATACAGGACGGACAATTCGTTGCCATAATCGTTGACTCTGTTCCGCTTTTGGCGGCACCAATCGATTGCCGTTTACGCTGCAGCATGGCGTAGGAAATATCCGGTCTGGAGATGGCAAGGGTGCCGGCTTCGGAGCAGCAGTTGGCAACGCTTGTCACCGATGTATAGAGTCTGCCGAGCAGGCTTTTCCCCTCACCGTTGAAGGAGTCATGGCACGGGGTATGATAGAGCACAGGCTCCACTCTTTTGGTACCGTATTGGTGGTTGGCGTTCTCCAGGACAAACTGGGATACATCGCCGATACGGCAACCAAATATTTCAGCACACCCCATTTCGTGCAGAGACTCACGACAGGTCCCGCAACTGATGAGAAATGCATCAAAGCTCAGGTGTCCGAGCATTTCCCTGATCTGGCTGAGAATGATTGTATCGCGAAGCGATATTTGTCCGGCCATTTTCTTTTTGGCATTAACTCTGGCCGGAAAACCGCAGCAGAGGTAGGGCGGCGGCAGGATGACTCTGATGTTGCTTTTCAGCAGCAGATAAATCGAAGCCATTCCGATATTGCCATAGAGACGTTCCGAGCCGCATCCTGGAAAATAGAAGACGGTTTTGCTGATATCTCCCTGCGGCCGAATCTTTAATGCTTCGCGTTCGGTGCACTGGGGCAGCATAGAGGTGAGGGTAAAGGGTGATGCCGGTGTCATTGGCGATTTTAGCAGATTCAACGGCTGCCAGTCTTTTTCGCTGATCGAGGTCGGTGCTTTTTGCAGGGCTTTGACAGCCAGGCGCTGCAGGGAACCTCCCCACTCCAGAACCACCTTTCTGAAAACACTATTAACCGTTTCGTTTCTGTTCTGTAGATACAGCAAAGAGAGCCTGGTGGCCGGTGCGGTATGTTTATAACCGAGATCGCTGAGGATTTCGCGCTCCAGTAAGGAAACCTCTGCCGTGTCGATGTCGACCGGACAGGGGGTGAGGCATTTACGGCACATGGTGCAATGGTCGGCAATCTCTTCAAGGTTTTTCAACTGGTTAAAACGCGGCAGGTGAGAACGCTGCATATCGTACAACAGGGCCTCGATCAACGAACCGATTACCATGTTCTTGTTTCTCGGGTGGAAAAAGATATTGCTTCCCGGGTGATACACACAGCAGACCGGCATACACTTACCGCAGCGGATACATTTCGAAATCATCGACGACAATGCGGCCAGAGAGCCGTGCTGCAGGATTTTTGCCTCCAGCTCGAGCAGGTTGAAAGAAGGGGTGAATACCTTGTCGATGATGGCTGGATCACACAACATTCCCGGATTCATTATATTGTCGGGATCCACTTTTTTTCGGTAGGCGATCAGTTCGGTCAGCCGGTCTTTTTCCAGAAACTTCATCTTTGTGATGCCGATGCCGTGCTCGCCGCTGACTACGCCACCCAGTTCGACTGCTTTGGACATTACATCTTCGGCAGTTTTTTCCGCCCGCTTCATCATCTCGCGATCATTGGAAAAAACCGGGATGTTCACATGAATATTGCCGTCACCCGCGTGCATATGAGTCGCGATGATAATCCTTTTGGCGCGGATTTCTCGGTGAATGGTCTCGATGTTGCTGCTGACCATTTCATACCCGCTGAACAGTTCCAGCAGCTCAGCCATCAACTTTTTAATTGAGGCCTCGTGCCGCACCGATTCGACGGTGCGCAAAGAAAGCTCCGCTATAGTCTCTTTACAGAGTTCCTCGGCTTTGGGAATCTTCGCCTCGAGCCAGTCCGGATCCTCTATCGGTTCGGCAGTCTCCAGATATTTGCCGATGGCACGGATGAACTGTTCCTTGTTGTAGATATCTTCTTCGATATTGTATTCATCGACAAAGCGGGCAAATTCGGCAAGACCGTGCAGCGGCAGGACAATATCTTCATTAAGTTTGAAGGCGTTGGTCCTGGCAGAGATCGCTCCCAGTCGCTTACGATCGCGCCAGAAACGAGTCGCCTCATCGGCATCCTGCGCGGTAAATAGTTCGGTGTTTTTGTAGGGAACGAGAAGTTTTTCCAACCGCTTTTTGCCGCGCAATACCTGTTCGGAGGTGTGGCCCACCATGTCGATTAGCAGAACAGCTTTCGGATGACTACTTCTTGCCGCCTTAAATTTATATTTGATGGCCCGGATATATTCCTCGTCAAAGTGCTCCAGGGCCATCAGGGCTTCCTGGCCTTGATTGGTGAATTCTTCGGATATTTCGACGATAACCCGGCTGGCTTCATCCATATCCGCGCCAAAAAATTCAAGGCAGAAGGTTATTTTCTTTTCATATTCCCGATGCAGGACAAACGTACCCGAAGTGATAACGCCATCGGTACCTTCTTTCTGAAAGCCGGGAAGCCCGAGTAAGGCTTTGTTGGTGATATCTTTCCATAAGCCTTTTTTGCGGATATCGGTTCCGGCCAGGGTAACTTCGCGGAGGAGTTTATGGTGGTGGTCCAGTACCTGAAAACAGACACTGTCGTCGGGCAGAATTTTGCGCATCGGATGCTTGACACGCTGCACAGTGATAAGACCTTGCCCCGGCATGGCAATGGTATACGACAGGATATTGTCGATAGCCGTTCCCCAGAGTACCGCCGTTTTTCCTCCGGCGTTCTCGGCAATATTGCCGCCGATGGTTGAAGCCCAGGCGCTGGTCGGATCGGTTGCGAAAACCAGGTTCTTAGCTGTTGCGTGGGCCATGGCATCTGAGGTTACCACTCCTGCCTCAACATGAAGAACGGGTATTTTGGTACCCTCGCCCAGGTGCGGGAAGTCTCTGTATTCGATATTGTTAATTCCGGTCAGTCTTTCCGTGTTGATAATGACGCAATTGTCGGTGACCGGAACGGAGCCACCGGTCAGCCCGGTTCCGCCGCCGCGGGGAATTATCTTCAGGCCCAGTTCAGCAATCGTTTTGATGAGCGCCGGCACCTGTTCTTCACCGGTCGGCCTGATGACGGCAACCGGCAGAAAAAGCCGCCAATCGGTGGCATCCGTGGCGTGGCTGATGAGGGTGAAAGGGTCGAAACAGACATTTTCTCTGCCGACAATTGCTCCCAGCTTTTTTTGTATCTGCTGACGTTGACCCGAGGCCTCGGTAATTTCTTTTTTCAGCTCGCCGAGGCGGTCATGACACAGCCTGACCAGACGGAGAACTTTGGAGCTTCGTTCTGTCCCGACTCTGTCTACTTTAGCCGCCTCTTCAATGACGGTCAGGTCTTCCTTCGCGGTTTGGAGAAATTTATTCCGCCGGGTTGAGGAGTCGATAAGTTCCTGATAAAGAAAAGGGTTACGTCTCAGAATAAAGAGATCGCCCATAAAACGCATGACCAGTCTCGCTGACCGCCCGCTGATACGCTGACTTCGCAATTCTTCCAGGTCGTCCCAGACTTCGGGGCCAAAGAGCAGGTTGATAATCAGTTTGTCGTCTGCCGAGGTGAAATTGTAAGGGATTTCACGATAAATATTTTTGTTCATCTTAGAGGTGTTCATGGCACGATAGAGTTATCCCGTCGATCGGGGGGAATGGGCAGAGAAGAGATGGTATAGCAATACGCGCGATCTGCTTTATAATAGTTACCTGTTTCAGACCGGAATACTCTGTTCTGAGCGGGAGTGAGGACTGACGAACCTTTTTATTTACCACGTCAGTTGATTTTTGCCAGTAGTTTTGTCTAAAAAACTGACAATACCGGAGTGGATATCATGACGAAAGGCTTGTACAGAGTCGGTTGGGTGGCTGTATGTCAATATTTCTGGTGATATCTCTCGTCGGATGCTGTGCGATCATTGTTACCTCGGCAACGTTTGCTGTCGGCATGCGAAAAATGTGCAAATTAGCTGATATGCCGGTTGGTGAAAGGATTGATTACCCGCTTGTATCAATTGTCGTACCTGCATGTAATGAGGAGAAAAATATAGAAAGGTCCCTGCTGTCGCTTTGTGCCCAAGAGTATCAAAATTTAGAGATAATTGTCGTAAATGATCGATCTACTGACAGAACATCGCAAGTACTCGACACAGTAAAAAGACGCTATCCCGGGCTTATCATTCATGACATTAAAAATTTGCCTGCGGGGTGGATGGGCAAGAGTCACGCCCTTTCTGCCGGTGCACTCCTGGCCCATGGCAAGTATCTGGTTTTCACCGATGCTGATGTTGTTATGGAAAAGACGACGGTTGCCAGATCGGTTGAATACATGGAGCACAATCAGCTGGATCACCTGACCCTGATCTTCAAAAACATGACCCACGGCTGGCTGCTTAACTGTCTTATCCTTGATTCGGCTATCGGTCTTATGGTTGTCTTCAAGCCCTGGCTGGCCAAAATAAAGGGTACTCGATGGTTTGTCGGCATTGGCGCTTTTAATATGATACGCCGCCCGGTCTACAGCTCGATAGGCGGGCACGAGGCGATCAAAATGCATCCCCTCGACGATATGATGCTTGGCAAGGCCTTAAAAGATAATGGTTTTTCGCAGGATTGTCTGCTGGCTTACGACTTTGTCTTTGTCCCCTGGTACGATTCGGTCAGCGAAATGATACGAGGTCTCGAGAAAAACATGTTCTCTGTGCTCCACTACCGCATTTCTCTTGTTCCGGTTGCGCTTTTGGCAATTATTATACCAAGTATCTGGCCACTGTGGGGGGTGATTTTGGGGAGTGGATATATCCAGACTATTTGTCTTGCCACGGTAGTTATTCGGCTGGCAACCTTCTATCAGGGCTTATGGCGGCAGGGATTGCCGGGCCGGTACTTGCCTGGATGTTTTCTGACACCTTATATCTCGTGTTATATCATTGTAAAATCAGCATTTGTTACGCTGATAAACAGAGGAATTACCTGGCGGGGACAACACTATACGCTTTCCGAGCTGCGCAAGACAACGCCATTTATCTTTTAGTGACTTAGAAAAAATACTTTTGCGCTGTTTGCAAGAGTATTATTTCGTTAAGGAACTTATCCCGCGAAGCTTTTGGGCGGGATTAGTGGCCAATTGACAATTCCCTTGTGCTTTTTTAAGAAAATTATTTCGTCAAAGAACTTACCCCGCAATCTTTTGGGCGGGCTTAGAGAAGAGTATTCATCAGCGGTGCAGGCTGCTCTTCTGATTTACAACCTGTGATTTGGTGTATATCATGACGGTGAAGGCAACAAGCAAGCCGGCCAGTCCGAAAAGGGCGTAGGTGAAGGTATGAAAGGTGTCGAAAACCAAACCAGCCAGGATCGGTGAAAACGAGGCGAGGATATTGCTGGAAAAAAGCCAGCCGTAAATATGGCTCACCCGGTCGGCACCCCAGCAGCGAGCGGCTGATGCTACGTAGATGACCAGCACCCCTCCGTAATTGAAGCCGGTAAGGATCGAAAAAAGCCAGAAACCGGCTGCCGAATGGAGCATGATCGGGGCGGCAAGCAGGACCAGGGCCTGGAGTAATAAATTGGCCTGTATCGCGGTTGCGGACTGAACCCGGTCAAATATCATGCCCCAGACAATTCGTCCGGTGGCGTTGGCCAGAGCAAACAATGACACGCCGGTGATCCCGGTCTGCACAGCATCGCCATCCGCTTGAAACAGCTCTTTGAGGTTGGCATTGACGGCAAAACCTGCAGCAAGACCAATGAACATCGCGCCGTAAAGCAAGCGAAAACTCGGGTGGGTGAGAATTTCTGAAATTTTTATGGGAGCAGGTTTGGTAAAACGAATCTGTTGCGGAAAGCGCATACTCGCTCCCGAGGCAACAATGATACCTATGAAACATAAGCCAAAGGTAAAAAATGTCTCGAACGGGGTCCAGCCTGTTTTCATCAGCCATCCGCCGGTCTGGCTGACCAGGGCGGCACCGCCGCCAAAACCAGCGACTGCGATGCCGGTGACCAGTCCTCTGTTTTTTGGGAACCAGCGAATACAGACGGCAATCGGGACGATATAGGCCATTCCGGCACCTATGCCGCTGAGAACGCCTATGCCGAGAACAGTGAAGAGAAAATTGTTGCTGCCGAGACTGGCCAGGAGCCAGCCACCGCCAAAAAGCATTCCCCCGACCATGGCACAGATCCTGGGGCCAATCTTGGGTAAAAACGTTCCCGCAGCCATCATGGTAAGAGGAAACATAAAGTAAAAGACGGTAAACGGAATCTGCACCGGACCTTGTTCGAGGCCGATCATGGTTTTGATTGGCTGAACATAGACACTCCAGGAGTAGGTAGCGCCGAGGCACATCTGCATCAAGAAAGCAGAGAGAAGAATTATAAATCGCATGGAGTCACCTGGGATTGATAAAAAACGATTTTTGTACCCGTTCACTATGCAGTTTGTCAAGGATTTCAAAAGTGAACAAATGAGGGGATTAATTTGTTGCTCTCTTTTTATCGACAGGTTATGAAATGGGGCTCATAATGTACTTATTCAATAAAAATGGATGGAAATAATGAAAATATTAGTAATAAATTCTGGTAGTTCTTCAATTAAATTTCAACTTCTTGAGATGGCGGACGAATCTGTTCTGGCCTCAGGTCTGGTCGAGAGGATAGGCGAAATCGAGGGCTTGATAAAATGTACAATGAGGCCCGGCAGCAAAGATGAGCTGGTGGTCAAAAATACAACCGTCGTACCCGATCATAAGAGCGGCATGCGGATGGTCGTTGACTTGCTGTCTGATTCCCGTCAGGGAGTGATTTCCGATTCAGGCGATATCGATGCAATCGGCCATCGCGTGGTGCATGGCGGTGAGGATTTTCATAAACCTACCGTTATTTCCGGTGATGTTCTGGCGGCTATAGAAAAAAACATCCCCCTGGCACCACTGCATAATCCGGCCAATCTTGACGGAATACGGGTGGCGCAGGAATTGTTCGCAGGAGTACCCCAGGTGGCCATTTTTGATACGGCCTTTCATCAGACTATTCCGCCTCATGCCTATCTCTACGCCATTCCTTATGCTCTGTATGAGCAGCAGCGGGTGCGTCGTTATGGGTTTCACGGGACTTCGCATAAATTTGTGGCCAGCGAGTGTGCACGACTCATGGGTAAACCGCTTGAGGAACTCAATCTGATTTCCATCCATCTTGGCAATGGTTGTTCCATGACCGCTATCCAGAATGGCCGAAGTATAGATACAACGCTTGGTCTCACTCCCCTGGAAGGGCTGGTCATGGGCACCCGCAGCGGTGATATCGATCCGGCTATTCCTGCGTTTCTGGTGCGGAACTGCAATATGGATATCGAGGGCATCGATGCGATGCTCAATAAGGACTCGGGGCTGAAAGGGATCTGCGGGATGAACGATATGCGCGATATCCACGAGGCAATTGCCAAAGGTAATAAGCTGGCAAAACTTGCTCTTGACGTACAGACCTATCGCAATAAAAAATATGTGGGCGCCTATATGGCGGTGCTCGGCCGGGTCGATGCGATCATATTTACTGCCGGTATAGGCGAAAATGATGAAATCGTGCGGGAAATGACGCTGCGCGGGCTGGAGCCCTTTGGTATCGTTATGGATCTTGCGGCTAATAATCAGCGGGTTAAAACACCTACTCTTCTCAGTAAAGCTGAAAGTCGGGTGCAGATTTGGGGAATTCCAACGAATGAGGAATTGGCCATAGCCAGAGAAGCCAAAGCTGTACTCAACAAGTAAAAAAGAAAATTCAGGCAGTAAATGAGGCTTTTATGCTGTGGATTTTATTATAGATCTGCAGCATATTTTTATGTTCAGAGGAGATTTCTGGCCAGCTTCCCGCGAAATTGAGCCCGGGAAATCGGGTTGTGCCGTTTACAATAGCTGTCGCCTCGTGCAATTCGTTTTCCTGATAAAAAAGAGCGAGGCTTTCTTTGAAGTCGTGCGTATCTGCCCCGACTCGATGAAAATTAAGCAATGAGAGCAGCAGCCGGTAGAGACGTATTCTTGCTGCAGGGAGCGCGCCATAATCGATACACCAACTGCACCAGCCGAGTGCTTCTTCCTTTCTGCCCAGGGCAAGAAGAATAAGGGCTTTCAGTTCACCAATGCGCAATGTGCCCCATGGTGACTGCTCGTCAAAGAGAACACCGATCGTGTGCGAAATCAACTGTTCGTCACTGAGCCCAAGAGTTTCCAGCAATGTAAACAGCCGGGTAAGTTCTCTTTGATTCATTTCCATCAGCCGGAGCAGATAAGGACGCAGCTCAGCACCACTCCCTTTGTTGTTCCAGACCATATCGTCGACAGGGTAAATTTCCGACATGCCCGGGACAAGGATACGGCAGCTGTACATACCGCAGTGCAGGTATTCGGCGCGGTACGCATGGAAACCACTGGCGCTGATAAGGTGTTGCAGCTGGTGTAATTCCTGTTCTGTGGAACCGATAAAATCCCAGGGAGAAAAGTCATAATCCGCTTTGTCCTTAAACATATTCCAGGACAGCAGGCCGTCGGAGTCGACAAAATGGCTCTCCAGATTGAATGGATCGGCCACCTGTTCAAGATCATGACATGGTGGCTGGAACCCTTTGAACTGATCAATGTTTCTGCCCTGGAGCAGCTCGGTCAGGGTTCGCTCAACCGCGGTTTCAAACCGGCAGTTTGCCCCGAAAGCGGCAAAGACCCCGCCGCTGTCCGGGTCCGCGACAAGTACAGTGATAACCGGATATGTGCCGCCAAGAGAGGCATCTTTTACCCGGACCGATAACTTTCTTTCGGCAAGCGTGTCGAGGATGGCACACAGCTTGGGGTATTTCTCCAGGCGGGCCTGCGGCACATCAGGAAGACATATACCTTGTGCGATAACTCGATTCTTTACATAGCGTTCGATGATTTCGGAAAGTGCCTGGGAGCAGCATTCAGCGGGTGAGTTGCCGGCTGCCATGCCGTTGCTGACATATAAATTATTGAGCAGGCTCACCGGGAAACAGGTCGTTTGTCCGGTTGTGAGAGATTGGAAGGGCAGGGTGCAGATGTCCCCGTCCACCGAGTCGATATTGTTGTCGCGGAGATGGACTGCGGTCAGTTCTTGATCGGGATTGTAAAAGGACCGCAGATTTTTATTCAGCAGTTCAATTCCTTGGCGATTGTGGTGTGGAATGGAATCATCGTCACCGGCAGTAAACCACACCTCATCGGGATAAAAATGGAACGGTTTAGCGTCCGCCTTATCACCGAGGAAATAGTCGGCAAAGAATAGATTTGTCGCCAGTCGCTCAAAAAACTCGCCAAGGCCACTGGCGAGACTCGCCAGCCGGGATGTTCCTTTACCGTTGGTATAGAGATGGGCGCAGGCAACAGATTGGATATGGACAGACCAACAGTTCGGGGCCGGATTAAGCCAGCTCACTGCTTCGGTAGGGAGGTCCATGGCCGTCAGTAAAGATGTCGCGTTGTCGATAGTATCTTCTACGGCGAGATCTTTGCCGGGAAGCAGAGTCTTGTTGGTCATGGGCGGAGTTTATACTCTTTATAAAACACGAGAAAATTATTTCTAAATCTTATAATCCCGCCCAAAGGATTCGCGGGATTATTTTTAATACTCGCTTGACGGGTCTCTTTTCAGTACCCCCTTGAGGGGTGTAAGTTCCTTAACGAAATAATACTTTTGCAAAGAGCGCAAAAGTATTATTTCTAAGTCTAATAATCCCGCCCAAAGGAATTGCGGGATAAGTTCCTTAACGAAATAATTTTCTTGAAAAAGCACAAGAAAATTATTTCTAAGTCACTAAAGAGTCCCGGCGGAGCGCAGTGAGTCGGCCAGCATTTCTACCACAAAACGCATTTTCTCGCCTGATCCGTGTTGCTGCAGGTTATCCTGAATATGCATGACGCATGTCGGGCATCCCGTGGCGACGTATTCTACATCTGCGTCCTGAATATTTTTTACCTTGTGGTTGTTGATTTTAATTGCTGTGTCATAGTGGGTTATGCAATAGCTTCCGGCGCTTCCACAACAGACGGCAGCGTCTTTCATTTCTTTAAACTGCACTCCCGGGATCATTTTCAACAACCTTCTCGGTTCTTCGCTGATTCCTTGTCCCCGCACCATATGACAGGGGTCGTGGTACGATACCCGGTAGGGGAGCCGGCCCAACTGCTCCTCTTTAATGTCAATATTTTTATCAATAAACTCATTGATATCATATACTTTTTCGGTGAAATTCCGTAGCTCCCGGCTGTCTTCGATAAAAACTTTGATCTCTTTTTTAAGAGACATACCGCAGGATGAACAGGCAACAACAATGGCATCCAGATCATAGCGTTGGAACAGATTGAAATTATGCTCCATAAGCATCTTGGCCCCGTCATAATCTCCATTAGCGAGAACCGGGGTGCCGTTGCATTTTTGTTGCTTGGGAATGACCACTTCATAGCCGAAACCGGTGAGAATATCAACCACCGACTTCACCACATTGGTATAGATCAGATTGCCGGCACAGCCGGTGAAATAACCTATACGCCCTCTGGTCGGACCTTTTTTAGGTGGAATCACTTCTGGGTATTGGCTTTGCGCACTTCTGAGAGCCATTTGGGGAAAGAATCTTCTTTTTGAAAAGCCGAAAAGAGGAAAAAGATGGCGCACCGGATTCTTCGGTCCAATACCAAAGAGAGCGAGCTGGGCGACACCTATCAACATGGCGCCGGCAGTGATCGGCCATTTACGCCAGAGCAGCTGTCGGAAAATAAGCGCCCTCAAAAAACCGAGTCCTTCCTGGGTGGTGATATACCAGCGCAACCTCAGGACAACGTGCTCGGGGCTGACTCCGGCCGGGCAGTTCGCTGAACAGGTCTTGCAGTTTAGACATTCGTTGATGGCATCTTTAACTCTCTGGGTGATTTGTAGATCACCGGAGACAATTTTTTCCGCCAGTTTATTCTTACCCCGGGCAACGTAGAGCTCATTGCCCATTTCTTTAAAAACAGGACAAACGGAACGGCATTTGCCGCATTGCATACATTTTTGAAATTCCTTGGCGGCTTCCAGCAGATGGGTTTCAGCCTGTTGTTTTACAGCAGCGTGCGTATTCATATCTTATTACCTCACTTACGCCGACTGCTGCTCGGGCATGTCAAACATCTTGCCCGGGTTGAGCAGGTTGAGCGGATCAAAGGTTTTTTTGATGTTCTGGAGCAACCTGATCCCTTCAGCGCCTATCTGATTTTGCAAAAAAGGTTTCTTTTCCAACCCGATGCCGTGCTCTCCTGAGATTGTTCCCTCAAGGTCGATGGCCAGTTGGAAGAGTTCAGCTATGCCTTTTTCAGCCCGGGCCATTTCGTCTTTATCCTGCATATCCAGCAGGAAAGTGGGATGGAGATTACCGTCACCGGCATGTCCGAAGATACCTATCTGCAGGCCGTATTTTGTAGCAATCTGACTGATACCGCGCACCATGTCCGGCAACTTGGACCGCATGACAGTCGCGTCTTCGAGAATGAGATTGGGCCTGACGCTGGCCAGGGCGTTCAAAGCCACGCGGCGACCTTCAAACAGCCGGTTGCGTTCTTCAGTGCTTTTTGCTCTGGCAAATTCGCGGATGTCGTTCTTTTTGACTTCCACTTCCACTTTGGCCATTTCGGCAATAGCGGAATTTTTTTCGCCATCTGTTTCGATCAGCAGTACCGCTGCACCATCCCGGGGAAGTCCGCAATCCTTGAAATTCTGGATAGAATTGATCGTCACATTATCCATAAACTCCATAGTCGAGGGAGTTACTCCTGCGGCGATGATAGCGGAAACTGCACGTGCGGCGCCATCAAGGCTGTTGAATACCGCCAGAGCAGACTCACGGTGTTCGGGGATAGGTAACAGCGAAAGGGTTACTTCGGTCATAATGCCAAGCAGTCCCTCACTGCCGACGAAAATGCCTTCCATGTTGAACCCTGCGACATGCTTGACGCATTTATTGCCCATCGTGACGATATCGCCTTGGGGTAGGACGACCTTCATCATTTTCACATAATCCTTGGTAACACCATATTTCAAACCTCGAAGGCCGCCGGCATTTTCCGCGACGTTGCCGCCGATGGTTGAAAAAGCGACGCTGCCTGGATCAGGCGGATAAAAAAGATTAGACTTGGCGGCGATCGGGTCGATGTCAGCAGTGGTCATGCCGGCTTCAACGGTGATCAGGCGGTTGGCTGGATCAAAGTCGATAAGACGGTTCATTTTGTCCATACACAGGACAATGCCTTTTTTAAAGGGAACCGAACCACCTGATAATCCACTCCCTTGACCGCGCGGGGTGACGGGGATTTTTTCGCGGTAAGCGAATTGCATCAATTTGCTTACCTGCTCGGTGGCGGTTGCAAACACAACTGCTTCCGGTTGAATTTCTACATGTGAGGCGTCATAGCTATAAGCTACCATATCCTCGATTTCGGTGAGGACATTCTTTTCACCAAAAATAGCTTGTAATTCCTCAACTTTACTTCTAATCATGTCGTGCTCCGTTGACGGTGAAACAGCTTGCGAGGCTGCAGTGTTCTAAAGGTAGTACCAATATTAAAAGGTACCAATGGTCTTGTCAAGAATAATAATAAATACCAAGTAAAATTATTAAGCGACTAATATAACTATATAAAAATAATAAATTTACCGGGAAAAATGGGGGCAAATAAATTGGTACTACCAATATGCCTATGCGGTTTTTGCTATGCTGCGGGATAACTGAAAAAGATAAACGCGGTAGTTGGTTATCTTGATGTTCGCTTATGAATATTACTGAAAGTAAACTCAACTAAAACTGACCAGTATTGTCTTCATTACGACCATAACAGAAAGGTGTTTCAAATCACCATTAACATCTCTCCTAATATTAAGGAGATGAGGGCCTTTTGTCTAATGTATAAGAATTAGCGATGTGATTTAACAAAGAAAAAGAAATATTGATTGTGATCTACTTTATGGAGTTCCAAGAGAAAAATTCCCAATTACAAGTTGTAAGTGTGAAAAAATATGATATATTTGGGCCCGATAAGCAATCGAAAATGAGAGATGTATCGAAGTGTCTGATTTTGCAATGCCAAGTCATGAATCGAGTAATATTCGTACATTGTGCTGATCAATGCTGCCGATGGTGGATATTGCTGAACCGCGAATTAAAGAAAATAGTTAAATCCCTTTGATTCCTGAGCGGAGAAGGAAAACCGCATGAGTGAATGCACCATCACATTTCTACCCCATGATAGAGTCATAACTGTCTCTTCGGGGGAGAGTCTCATTCGGGCTGCGCTTCAGGCTGGTGTGCATATTAATGCCTCGTGCGGTGGAGAAGGCGTCTGTGGAAAATGTCGTGTCCTTGTCGAAAAAGGAAGCGTTTCCGGCGGTATCTCCGAAAGGCTCAGCAAAGAGGATAGTGCTAAAGGATATCGTCTGGCCTGTCTTGCACGAGTGACTGAAGACGTTGCCGTCCGCATTCCGATCGAATCCTCCATCGACAAAAGTGTAATGAACCTGCTGGCGACCCCACGCAGGACTGCCTCTATTCGGCAGATGGACTTTGAAAGCCTGAAGGAAGAAGGCCTGTTTATCCCTCCCGTAGCCAAAATATTCCTTACTCTCACTCCTCCTGATCACCAGAATAATATGCCTGATGTCACCAGGCTGATTGAGCATCTCAAGCTAGAGGCAAATGAACATAAGCTGGAACTTACCCTTGAGGTTATCCGCAAACTCCCTTCTGTCATGCGGGAGAATAATTTCCAGGTAACCGTCACGGTGATCCGTCCCGTAAGAAGTGACGGGAAAAATCTTATTATCAATGTCCAGCCCGGCGACACGACTAACGAGATCTATGCCGTTGCCATGGATATAGGCACGACAACCATTTATGGTCAGCTGATCCATCTGACCACCGGCAAGTGCCTGGCTGAAGCAGGAGATTTTAATGGTCAGATAAGTTACGGAGAAGACGTCATAACCCGTATAATGTATGCGGAAAAACCTGGGGGACTCGAGAAACTCCAGGAAGTTGTGGTCAGCACCATCAACAGCGTGCTGGAAAAGATCATCCGTAAGGCGAAGGTTGATCGAGAAGATATTTCGACCATTACTCTTTCCGGCAACACCACCATGACGCAGCTGTTTCTTAAAATTGATCCACGCAATATCCGCAGAGCACCCTACGTCCCGACTGCCACCCTGTATCCGCCGTTTACCGCGGCATCCATCGGTGTTGCCATAAACCAGCATGCCATAGCGCTTATCTACCCGCAGGTTTCCAGTTTTGTTGGTGGTGATATAGTTGCCGGCGTCATGGGTTCTGGAATGTATCGCAAGGAAGAGCTGACACTTTTTCTCGATATCGGCACCAATGCGGAATTAGTGGTTGGCAATAAGGAGTGGCTGGCCTGCACTGCCTGCTCGGCAGGCCCGGCTTTTGAGGGGGGCGGCATTGAATTTGGTATGCGCGCAGCTCAAGGTGCTATTGAGGATTTTTCTCTGGATCCAGTCACTTTTGAACCGATGATTTTCACCATCGGTGATGTTCGGCCAAAAGGTATTTGCGGCTCCGGCCTTATCACCATGGCTGCCGTTATGTTCGAAATGGGCTTGATCAATAACCGGGGAAAGTTTAATCAGGATCTCGGAACCCCCCGCGTTAGAAAATCCAATCATGTGTGGGAGTATGTCATTGCCTGGAAGGATGAGACCCAGCTTGATCGGGATATTGTCTTGACGGAACCGGATCTCGATAATCTTATTCGGGCTAAAGGCGCTATCTATAGTGGTTGCATGACATTGCTTGAAGAAGTAGGATTGTCGATGGCTGAAGTGGATCACATCATCTTAGCCGGTGGCTTCGGCAGTTATATCGACCTGGAAAAGGCGATGGTGCTCGGACTGTTGCCTGAGGTCGATCCGGATCGTGTTACTTTTATCGGCAACGGATCGCTTATGGGAGCACGGATGAGTTCTCTTACCAACAGAATTCGTCAGGATGTCGTGTCGGTGACTCAGAAAATGACTAACTTTGAACTCTCTGAGACGCCATCATATATGAATAATTACATTGCAGCGATGTTTCTGCCGCACACGGAAATAGAGAAATTTCCACGATTGCAGGCACGTATGAAGGCAAGAGGGAAGTGAAATATAAGATCATAGTAAGAGCATAACGCACGTCTCTCGCCCGGTCTGAACGGAACGCTGTACTGCATAAATTAAATAGTTTTAGTAAACATTTTGTACCTCTTGTTGTTTGGCTAGTGTTAAAAGGGAGGGTTGATGTTGAAGTCAGATGCAACCTTCAGGAGACAAATTACTCACCAGTAAGGAGGCAAAAGTGGGATTTAAACTAAAGAAGGAATCCTATAGCGGCGGCATTAAAGCAATTTCCATAGGAAAAGGTGATGCAGCTATTACTGTGGGAGGTGAGACATGTTTTCCCTTCTATACATTTGAAGGCAGCATGCCGAACAAGCCCATCATTGCAATGGAAATTTGGGATACGGAGCCTGTGGACTGGGCAGAACCTGTAATGGCCCAATTTAAAGATGTCGCCTCCGATCCCGCCGCCTGGGCAAAAAAATGTGTCGAAAAATTTGGTGCCGATGCAATCGTTGTTCAGCTGAAAAGTATTGACCCGAATGACAAAGATGCAAGTCCTCAATCAGCTGCCGAAACGGTAAAAAAAGTTCTGGCGTCAGTCAAAGTTCCCGTCATCGTGTGGGGCTGTGCAAATCCAGCGAAAGATGAAGCGGTATTAAAAGTCGTTGCCGAGGAATGTCAGGGGCAGAATCTGGTTCTTGGCCCGGTCGAAGAGAAGAACTATAAGGGTATCGGTGCTGCGGCCATGGGCTACGGCCATGCCGTCATCTCCTCTTCCCCTATTGATGTCAACCTTGCCAAGCAGGTCAACATCCTCCTGGAAAACCTCGGTATGCCGATGGAGAGAGTGTTGGTTGATCCGACCACCGGTGGTCTCGGTTACGGTCTGGAATACACCTACTCGGTCATGGAAAGATTAGCCATGGCGGCAATGGTCCAGGGCGATGAAAAACTCCAGTTTCCGATGATCAACAACCTTGGCAATGAGATCTGGAAATGTAAAGAGGCTAAACAGTCATCTGCTGAAGCTCCTCTTTTGGGTGACCAGGAAAAACGCGGGATCATGATGGAAGCCGTTGGTGCGGTCACCTATCTGCTCAGTGGTTCCAACATTCTTATTATGCGTCATCCCGAAGCAATCAAAATGGTCAAGGAATTCATCAATGCGCTGGCAGATGGCGGCTCGTTGACTGATGCGGGCACCATAACCAAAATCCTGGAAGAAGCGAAAATTGATTTTGCAGCGCTTGCTCCGGCCCCCGATCTGACCATTGCCGAGGAAGAAAAGAAAGCAGGTCCTGCCAAGAAGGCCGCTCCCGCTGCACCTGCTGCTAAAGCTGCCGCTCCCGCTGCACCTGCTGCTCCCGCAGCACCTGCTCAGGCTGCGCCAAAAGTAGAAGAAAAAGCTGCCCCTGCCGTAGATCCTGCCGCAGCGGCCAAAGCTGCTGCCGAGGCTGAGGCCAAAGCTGCTGTTAAAGCTGAAGCTGATGCCCAGGCCAAAGCTGCTGCCGAGGTCAAAGCTAAAGCTGATGCCGAAGCCAATGCTAAAGCCGACGCTGCAGCAAAAGCCAAGGCGGAAGCAGATGCGCTAAAGGCCGAAGCACAGCAAAGAGAAGAAGAGGAAAAGGCTTTGAAGAGGCTGAGAGCGCAGGCTAAAAAAGCTCACGATGAATCTGCTGCAAGCCAACCAGTTGCTGAAATGGCAATGACCGCCGCTGCAGAACAAAGAACTGCCCAGGAAAAAATTCTCGATATGTTGGATAGATTCCATAAGAGAAAATAAATCAGAATATCAATATATACATGAAGCAAAGCTATTGAGATAATAAAACAATCTCAAAACTCTATGAAGAGGAACATTGATATGGCAGAATTAAAAGAAAAAGTTGTTAAATTAGCTGATGCAAGCACCGCATCAATTGACCAGTCTACCCAGGAGATGATCCGCAGAGCCCAACAACTCGGCGTTGAAACTGTTTTTGACCGGGCTGTAACCATGAAGCCCTGTGCTATTGGTATGCAGGGTATCTGTTGTAAAAACTGTGCAATGGGGCCATGCCGTCTGCCGTTGCCTAAAGATGGTATTGTTGGTGAAGATACCCGCAAGGGCCTTTGTGGCGCCACCGCCAACACCATCTGTGCCAGAAACTTTATTCGTATGATCGCCGGTGGAGCTGCCGCTCACTCCGATCATGGTCGAAATGTCGCTATTACCTTCCTGGCAGCAGCCAAGGGAGAAGTCAAAGATTACAAAGTCAAGGATCCGGTTAAACTCTTTCAGATTGCGCCGTATTACGGCGTTGCCACTACAGTAGAAGTTGATGGTGTGGTCAAGGATCGGGATATCAGAGAAGTTGCCATTGCGGTTGGTGAAGTGGCTGTGGCAGAATGGGGCAAACCAACTGGTAACCTGCATATGATCAAAAGAGCACCACAACCACTCCAGGATAAGTGGGCAGAACAAGGGGTTATTCCCCGTAACGTCGATCGTGAAATCGTTGAAATCATGCATCGTACCCATATGGGCGTTGACCAGGATTACAAAAATCTGATGAAGCAGGGAACCCGAGCATCTCTTGCCGACGGCTGGGGTGGTTCCATGATCGGAACAGACCTTCAGGACGTTATGTTTGGAACTCCTTCTCCTCTGCAGGCCGAGGCTGATCTTGGGGTTTTGAAAGCGGACCACGTAAACATCATCGTTCACGGCCATGAGCCTCTCTTGTCCGAAATGATTGTTGCTGCAGCACAGTCCCAGGAATTGATAGACTATGCCAAGACCAAGGGTGCGAAAGGGATACAGTTGGCTGGTATTTGCTGTACCGCCAATGAAGTACTGCAGCGCCATGGCGTTCCACCGGCAGGAACCTTCCTGCAGCAGGAACTGGCTATTATTACCGGTGCCTGTGATGCAATGGTCGTTGACGTCCAATGTATCTTCCAGAATCTGGCCAATGTTGCTAAATGTTTCCATACCAAACTGATTACCACCCATCCAATTGCCAGGATGGAGCAGCCGAATGTGCTGCATATCGAGTTTGACGAGCATCATGCTATGGAAGATGCTATCCGCATAGTTAAAATCGCTATTGATAACTTTCTGAATCGTGGTGCTGAGGTTATGATTCCCCGTCACAAATCAAACCAAATTGCCGGTTTTAGCGTGGAATCGATTAAATACCACCTGGGCGGAAGTTTCCGAGGCGACTATTTCACCCTAAACGACAACATCATCAATGGTCGTATTCGTGGTATCGCAGGGGTTGTAGGTTGTAATAACGCCCGTACCAAGCACAATGACGAACACATCACTATCATCAAAGAGTTGATCAAAAATGATGTCATCGTCTTGACCACTGGTTGTAGTGCGATTGCCGCCGGTATGCATGGCCTTTGTACTCCTGAGTCGGCTGCTGTGCATTGTGGTCCTGGCCTTCGTGAGGTTTGTGAGACTGTTGGTATCCCGCCGGTCCTGCATCTTGGCTCCTGTGTTGATAATAGCCGTATTCTGCTTGCAGCAACTGAGGTTGTTAAAGCTGGTGGACTTGGTAAAGATATCTGTGATCTGCCCGCCGCCGGTAGTGCGCCTGAATGGATGAGCGAGAAGGCTATCTCTATTGGTCAATATTTTGTCGCCTCAGGTGTGTATACCGTGTTTGGTTATCATATGCCGGTTGAAGGTGCCCCGGTCTTTAAAGACTATCTCTATAAAGACATGGAGAAAATGTATGGCGGCATGTGGGATTGCGAGCCCGATCCAGTGAAGCATGCACATAAAATGATCGCCCATATTGACAAGAAACGTAAGGAACTTGGCATCGATAAAGCCCGTGACAGGGTTCTTATGGATATGGCTGACAGACAAGCCCTTGGAATGGAATAATATAACACCCCAAAAAGGGGGTATAAGTATCTTGAGACAGATTGTTTTCTTGCAAAAATAACAAGAAAACAATCTGTAAGATACTAATATCAACGATTACGTTATTACTAACTTTAAGGAGTAAAGCATGTCTAGACTAGTAGCATTTGCAGCTATACAGGGCGGTTACAAGGTTGTTTCCCAGGTGGAAGGTGACCTTGAGAGAGCCCTTCAGACCTATGATGCCAGCACAAAAATTGGTTTTCCTAATACCGCGTACTATCTTCCGGTTATCTATTCTCTCACCGGCATGAAGTGTGAGACCCTGGAAGATCTGAAAAAACCCATGGAATTCGCTCGCGGATTGTTGCCACCACACATTAAGGGAAGTAATCATCTGCCTTATCTTGGGCCGCTTCTCGATGCAGGTATGGCTGGAATCTTTGCCTATGAGATCAAAGAGGCCCTGCGTATCCTTCGTCAGCCGGATTTCTACCTGGATGCCGAAGATCCGGATATCGATGCCGGAAAACTCTGGGTTGGTCCCGCCAGTGACATTATTCTTAGAAAGCGTGGGGTCGAATTCGTTGACGGCTCGGCTCCCGGTTTTGCGGCCATCGTTGGTGCTGCTCCCAATGCCGAGATTGCCAAAATGATCGTCGAAGATTATCAGAAGAAAAACCTCTATATATTCTGTGCAGCCAATCACAACGGTAAGACAGTCATCGAGCAGTGCATCGAGGCTGGTATGCAGATCGGTTGGAATACTCGTATCGTACCTTTTGGTCCGGATATTTCTTCGGCAGTCTTCGCCCTCGGTTTTGCCAATAGAGCGGCAATGGCCTTTGGCGGCGTACAGCCGGGTGACTACCGCAAGATGTTGATGTACAATAAGAACCGTATCTTTGCCTTTGTTAACGCTCTTGGCGATGTCGGAACTGAGTGGGCTGTTGCTGCTGCCGGTTGTGTTAACTGGGGCTTCCCAACACTTGCTGACACTGATATTCCTGAGATCCTGCCAACAGGTATCTGTACCTACGAGCACGTCGTTGCCAATGTACCGCATGATGAGATCTGTCAGAGGTCCGTTGAGGTTCGCGGCCTGAAGATCAATGTCACCGAGATCGATATTCCTCTGGCCTTTGGACCGGCCTTTGAGGGTGAGCGGGTACGTGGCGGCGATTTGTTTGGCCAGATGGGTGGTGGTAAGACCCAGTGTACTGAGCTGGTCAATATGGCTGAGATGGGTGAGATTGAAGATGGGAAGGTAACTGTCGTCGGTCCTGACATCAAAGATATGAAAGAAGGCGATGTTCTGCCGCTGGGTATTTTTGTGCAGATTGCCGGTCGTGAGTTCCAGTCTGATTTTGAGCCGATCATGGAGAGGCAGATTCATCACCTCGTTAACTATATCCAGGGAATAATGCACATTGGACAGCGTGATATTTCCTGGATACGTGTTAGTAAAACCGCAGTTGAGAAAGGCTTTAGTCTGAAGGATATTGGTGTTGTGCTGCATGCCAAATTCCATCAGGATTTCCAGAAGATTGTCGACAAGGTGCAGGTCACTCTGTTTACCAAGAAAGAAGATGTTGACAAGATGACGACCAAAGCCAGGGCTGAATATAAAGTCCGTGATGAGCGTGTTGATAAGATGACTGACGAAGATGTGGAGCTTTTTTATTCCTGCAGTCTCTGTCAATCTTTCGCACCAAGCCATGTATGTACGGTAAGCCCCGAAAGAACAGGGCTTTGCGGAGCCTATAACTGGATGGATTGTAAAGCGTCTTTTGAGATCAACCCGACAGGTCCAAATCAACCGATCAACAAAGGTAAACTCCTTGACCCGGTTCTTGGTCGTTTTGAAGGTGTTGATGAATTCATCAAAGGTGCATCTAAAGGTGCAATAGATACCTATAACCTCTACTCCATGTGTCAAGCCCCGATGACCACCTGTGGCTGCTGTGAATGTATTGCTGCCATGCTGCCTGGTTGTAACGGTATTATGACTGTTGGTCGTGATTACACTGGTGAGACGCCTTCTGGAATGAAGTTTACTACGCTTGCCGGTGTCATGGGCGGCGGGGCTTCTTCTCCTGGGTTTGTTGGCCATTCAAAATTCAATATTACCCAGAAGAAGTTTATCCTCGGTGATGGTGGATTACTCCGCATGGTCTGGATGCCTAAAGTTGTTAAAGATGAAATTCGTGATCGATTGAACGCCAGAGGTGCAGAAATGGGCGTTGAAAATTTCGCTGATATGATTGCTGATGAGACTATTGGTATCACTGAAGACGAGATTTTGCCATGGCTCAAAGAAAAAGGTCATCCTGCCTTGAGCATGCCTTCGATTATTTGATAATTTTTTTAGCAGATGCCCGGTTTCAGCAAATGCCGAAACCGGGCACATCCAGCTGTGAAATATATTTAAGGAGACAACACAAATGGCGTTAACAGGAATTCAAATCTTCAAACTCCTGCCTAAAACCAACTGTAAGGAGTGTGGAGTTCCGACGTGCCTCGCTTTTGCTATGAAC
>JBBRDD010000049.1:0-26120 GCA_038204235.1 Desulfobulbales bacterium | reverse complement strand
CTGCTAGCCCAGGAGAAATGGCATGGAAATGACCGTGATCACCAAGGACATGATAATTGTCTTCTGTTTACTCGGGCTGGCAATTTTTCTTTTTGTTACAGATTTATTGCGAGTAGACCTCGTCGGCCTGCTGATGATGGTTTTGCTGCCTCTAACCGGTGTGTTGTCGGCGGAGCAGGCGATATCCGGCCTCAGTTCAAATGCAGTGGTGTCCATAATTGCGGTGATGATTATCGGTGCCGGCCTGAACAAAACCGGGGTTATGAACGCCGTAGCCGGCCAGATCATTAAAATTGTCGGACGTAGCGAAACCCGGATTATGGCAGTTATCTCCCTGACCGTCGCCTTTATTTCCAGTTTCATGCAGAATATAGGTGCCGCAGCCCTCTTCATGCCGGCCACCATGCGGATCAGCCGGCAGTTAAATTTTTCCCCCGGCAGAATTTTGATGCCCATGGGGTTTTGTGCGATCATCGGCGGTTGTTTGAGCCTGGTCGGCTCAAGCCCGCTTATCATGCTCAACGACCTGATGCAGGGTTGGTGGCAGAATAATCCCGAAGCACTGGCCAGTCATCCGTTCAAACCGTACGGACTTTTTACCGTAACCCCCATAGGCTTTGCTCTTCTCATTGCTGCAGTCATCTATTTTGCCCTGTTCGGCAGAAAAATTCTTCCTGCCGGTCTCTGCTGCCTGGATGATGAAGGATGCATGGACAGGCGGTTGCAGGAGATTTATGGCGATGAGGTCGGTCGCAGCTATGAACTGGCTGTCCCTGCTTTTTATCCCAGCCAGACCTTGGGTGAGCTGCAGGTTCGCCCAAGGTATCATATTACTGTGGTCGGAATTGCTAAAAATGATGGGTACCAGAAAGAATTTGCGCCCACCAAAGATTCGGTGGTCGAAGCGGGAGACTCTTTGTGGGTGATGAGCAGTGAGAAAAATATCCAGCGTTTGATCGATGAACAGGGCTGGCTCGTCAAACCCGAACATGAGGTGTTTGCCGACGAGAATTTTCCCGACGAATCGGGGGTGGTTGAGGGCGTTGTCATTCCACACTCCAATCTCAGTCAACATACCATGGAAGAACTGCAGTTTCGCCGCCTTTTTCAGATAAATCCGCTGGCTATTGTTCGCGGCGATAAGATTATCATGGATGAAATCAATGTTACCGAACTTCAGCAGGGAGACACTATCCTGATGCAGGGGCGTTGGAAGCAGTTTCGCCTGCTGACCGATCAAATGGACATTGCTTTAATCGACGATATAAGGGGGGAAGAGCTCAAACCGGAACGAACGCGTTGTGCTGTGTTTTTTCTTATTTTGGCCTTAACGCTGGCCCTGGTCTTCGAGGTGAAACTCTCTATTGCCCTGCTTACCGGGGCCCTGGGCATGATACTCACGCGCATTATTCCGGCAGATCGAGCCTATGAAGCGGTTGACTGGCGGACGGTATTTCTTCTCTCCGGCCTCATCCCTCTCGGGAAGGCCTTTGAGATAACTGGAACAGCGGCATATATCGCGGAAAAAGTGCTCGTTACAATCGGTGATCCCAGTCCTCTACTATTGATGCTGGTAATCTCACTGCTGACATCCTTTTTTTCTCTGGTCGCCTCCAACGTGGGAGCCACGGTATTAATGGTACCTCTGGCCATGAATATGGCTTTTTCGATAGGATCCGATCCGTTGGTTGCCGCCCTTGTGGTTGCTGTTTCCGCTTCCAATACTTTTATCCTGCCGACACATCAGGTCAATGCGTTGATTATGCGGCCCGGAGGATATCGAACCATGGATTATATGCGGGCAGGGCTTGGTATGACCGTCTTGTATGCCGGGGTTCTGATGCTGTGTCTCAAGTTCCTCTTTGCCATTTGAGTCAGTTTATTACCAGCCAGCCACTGATACCGATCATCAGGATTCCCGCTATTTTGTTGAGCAGTGCGGTTCCACCCTTCTGGTTGAGAAAGGTTCCGAGGCGTCGTCCCCCGCTGGCATAAATTATCAGGCAGATCAATTCAACGATGAGAATAATGATCAGCAGGATTGACAGTTGCGGGACCATCGGATACGCCCGGTCAATGAAAGGCGGTAATAACGAAATCATAAAAGCCCACCCCTTGGGATTGGACACGGCGGTTAAAAAGCCCTGGCTGGCGAGTGCGCTGGGGCGGAGTGGCTGTGTCGACTGGAGGTGTTCAGCGAGTGCCGGCTTGCCACTTGATCGAAACAGCCGAATACCGAGGAAGAGCAGGTAACCGCCGCCGATATATTTTAAAGTTATAAACAGGGTTGGGTGGTGCAGCATGACAGTTGCTACCCCAGCCACCGCAGCAATGGATACGAGGGCCACACCCACCAGTTCGCCCCACATCATCCAGAAAGTTCGACGAACGCCAATCGACATCCCCAGGGTAAGTGACAAAGTCATGCACATACCGGGAGTAACGGATATCATAAAGCAGGTTGGAATAAACACTGCCAGCAGTGAGAAGTTAATCATGATGATTTTAGGCGGAATCAGCTAATCGTTTTACGCCGCCATCAATCAAGAATCTGGCTTAAA
Source organism: Desulfobulbales bacterium (assembly GCA_038204235.1). Classification (GTDB taxonomy): domain Bacteria; phylum Desulfobacterota; class Desulfobulbia; order Desulfobulbales; family Desulfocapsaceae; genus Desulforhopalus_A. Next base: position 23,559 of record JBBRDD010000049.1, on the reverse strand, counting down.
AAAAGCTGGGTTCTTTCATGCTGTGGATTATTGAAGAAGTCCTCTGGATTGTTTTGTTCGAGAATTTCACCACCATCCATAAAAAGAACCCGGTGAGCCACGCTCTTGGCAAAACCCATTTCGTGACTGACGACGATCATCGTCATACCGTCTCTGGCGAGACTGATCATGACATCGAGGACCTCCTTGACCATCTCCGGGTCGAGAGCAGAGGTCGGTTCGTCAAAGAGCATGGCGTTTGGCTTCATACAAAGGCTTCGGGCGATAGCCACCCGCTGCTGCTGTCCGCCTGAAAGCTGGCCAGGAAATTTAAGTGCCTGCTCGGCAATCCGCACCTTTTCCAGGTAGTACATGGCTGTTTCTTCCGCTTCCTTCTTTGGCGTTTTTCTGACCCAGATAGGGCCGAGAGTCAGGTTCTCTAAGATAGTCAGATGGGGAAACAGGTTGAAATGTTGAAAAACCATACCGACCTCGGTGCGGATTTTTTCAATATTTTTCAGATCGTTGGTCAGCTCTATCCCATCGACGATTATTTTTCCGCGCTGATGTTCTTCAAGGCGATTAATGCACCGGATAAGGGTCGATTTTCCTGATCCGGATGGACCGCAGATAACAATCCGTTCGCCTTTTTTGACCGTCAGGTTGATATCTTTCAGCACATGAAAATCACCATACCATTTGTGCATATTTTCAATGATGATGATCGGGGCTTCGTCATTCGTATTTTCTGTTTGTTTGGAGTTCATCGATTCTCTTTCCGGTTCCTGGTCACAATTGATTGATCAGCAGCATTACAGGCTGGTATCAAGTTCTCTTTCCAGCCGCCTGCTGTAGTTGGACATGGCAAAGCAGCAGACAAAATAGATAAGAGCGACAAAAATATATGCCTCGGCAGAATACCCCATCCATTTCGGATCGGAAAGGGTGGTCTGGGTTGTTTTAAGAAGATCGTACAGCGCGATGATGACTACCAGCGAAGTGTCCTTGAATGCTGAGATCAGTATGCTGACAGAAGGCGGGATGACAATTTTCAATGCCTGGGGCAGAATGATTAACCGCATGGTCTGAAAGTAGTTCAGGCCGAGTGAATCCGCCGCTTCATACTGACCTTTGCCCACGCCCTGCAGACCGCCGCGAACCACCTCGGCAATATAGGCCGCAGTGAATAAGATGATGGCTATCTGCGCGCGCAGAATCTTGTTGATGACCAGCCCTTCCGGCAGAAAGAGAGGAAATACCACCGATGACATGAACAGCAGACTGATCAGCGGAACGCCGCGGATAAGTTCAATATAGACAACACTAAACGATTTTATGATCGGCAATTCCGACTGGCGGCCAAGGGCCAGTAGTATTCCGACCGGATAGGCGGCGGTCAAACCGAAGACCGACAGCAGCAAGGTCAGCGGGAGGCCGCCCCAGAGGTTGCTTTCGACACCACTGAAGCCGAGTATACCACCTCTCAGCAACACGCCCATGACAAAGAGGCCAAGCGTCCAGGCATAGAACAGTGATTTTCGCCAATGGTTACGGTTTTGACTAAAAAAGAGCAAGGCGATCAGGATAACCATTGCCAGCAGCGGGCGCCATTGCAGGTCGTGGGGGTAAAAGCCGAAAATGATGAAGCGGATATTGGCGGTTACCACAGACCAGCAGGCGCCTCCACCGGCATGGCACTGGTCGCCGGACGGGAGCCAGCTGCTGTTGATAAAGGCCCAGGAGATCAGAGGCGGTACCGACAGCCAGAGCAGATATATGACCAGCAAGGTTAAGGTCGAATTGAACCAACCGTTAAAAAGGTTGGCTTTCATCCAGCCGATAACACCGATATTAGTCAATGGCGGCCTTAAATTTTCGGCCGTATGTTTGGGAAGACTCTTTTCCATAGGCGTAACTATCTTTCCACGAGGGCAATTTTTTTATTGTACCAGTTCATGAAGGCGGATGTTGACAGGCTGAAGATCAGATAGACAATCATGATCATCGCCACGCCTTCGATGGCCTGGCCGGTCTGGTTTATCGTGGTTCCGGCCACGGAAACAAAATCGGGATATCCGATGGCCACCGCCAGTGAACTGTTTTTGATCAGGTTCAGCATCTGACTGGTAAGCGGCGGCACGATAACGCGCAACGCCTGGGGCAGGATGACCAGGTTCAGCACCTGACCCTGTTTTAAACCTATCGATATAGCTGCCTCCGTCTGTCCTTTACTGACCGATTGAATTCCGGCCCGGACTACTTCAGCAACAAAGGCTGCGGTATAGAGGACAAGACCGAGGAGCAGGGCGGTGAATTCCGGGCTGACCGTTATCCCACCCTTGAAGTTGAATCCGGTAAGCTCCGGTACGTTCATCTTTGTCGGAGCTCCGGTCAACCACCAGGCAAGAAGGGGCAAGCCTGCAAGGATGGCGAGCGAAACCTTGACTACTGGAAATATCTGTCCGGTCGCCGCCTGGCGTTTACTCGCCCATTTCCGCATAAAAAAAACGACGATACAGCCCACGACGAAGGCAAAGAAAGCAAATTTATAGGCTTCATGCCAGTAAGGAATACCGAAGATTAAGCCTCTGTTGCATAGAAAAATCCCAGGAATGGGAGTAAGGGCCTGGCGTGGTGAGGGCAGGATTTCATAAAAAAAAGCATACCAGAAAAAGAGCTGCAGCAGGATGGGAATATCCTGAAACAATTCTATATAAATGGCCGATAGTTTTGCCACCAGCCAGTTAGAGGAAAGTCTGGCTATGCCCAGAAATGTGCCGAGGATAACCGTGAGTGTTACCCCGATAAAGGAGACGAGCAGGGTATTGCAGAAACCAATTGCCAGGGCACGGCCATAGGAGTCTGCTGCGGTATAGTGAAAGAGGGTTTCCCCGATTTCAAAGCTCGCCTCCCTGTCCAGAAAGCCAAAACCGGTCGAGATAGACTGTCTTTCCAGATTAATTAGCGTATTGTGGACCAGATAATAGCTGAGCAGTCCAACCCCGGTCAGGGTAAGAAACTGGTACAGGATGGCCAGTTTAGCCGGATCACGCAGAAATGGAATTTTCTCTGATGCTGACGTGCTCATATTCACCTGCGGAGCTGCCCGAATAATTCTCGGGCAGCTTTGTTATTTATTCTGAAGAGTGCTTGCCTGTTACTTGAAAGGAGGCGAATACATCAACCCGCCATTAGTCCAAAGAGCATTCAGGCCTCGCTCGATCATCAGCGGCGTGTTGACACCGACATTTCTCTCAAATACTTCGCCGTAGTTACCGACCTGTTTGACAATATTGTATGCCCATTTTTCATCCAGGCCAAGAGCTTTACCGTTGCCGGGAGTGACACCGAGGAAGCGCTGCACCTGGGGGTCGGTGCTTTTCATCATCTCGTCGATATTTTTGGAGGTAATGCCCAACTCTTCCGCTTCTATCATCGCCAGCACAGAGTAATTGACGATATCCATCCACTGGTCATCGCCATGGCGAACCGCAGGGGCCAGGGGTTCCTTGGAAATGATCTCCGGAAGGATTGTGTAGTCACTAGGATTAGGAGCGACGGCGCGAATACCGGCAAGTTGGGAGGCATCAGAGGTCAGACAGTCACAACGACCGGCAAAGAAAGCCTTGGACAGTTCCGCCGTATTCTCGATGACAACCGGTTTCATCTTCATCTTGTTGACGCGGAAATAGTCAGCCACATTCTGTTCAGTAGTGGTGCCGGGGAGAACGCAGACGGTTGCACCATCTAACTCTTTGGCACTTTTAACACCGAGTTTTTTGGGGATCAGAAAACCCTGGCCGTCATAATAATTCACCTGCACAAAGTTCAGGCCGAGATCGGTGTCGCGACTCAGTGTCTTGGTGGCATTCCGGGTGAGGACATCGACTTCGCCGGATTGCAGAGCGGTAAAACGGGTCTTGGCAGTGAGAGGAGTATATTTAACTTTGTTGGCATCGCCAAAGATTGCAGCGGCAACTGCCCGGGCCGTATCGACATCGAGTCCTTTCCATACGCCTTTTTCATCGGGTTTGCCAAAACCGAAAAGATCGCCGTTGACGCCGGCCTGGACGAACCCCTTGCCCTTGACATCCGCAAGGGTGCCGGCCATGGCAACACCTGCTGTCAGGCAAACTGCGGCTATCACTGCTGGAACAACTCGTTTTAAATCTCTCATAGAACATGCCTCCTTGTGAAATATAATTGAGTTTCTGTTTCAAGACTGCTTAAAACCATTGTCTTCCGGCTGTTTTGCAGTCTGAAAACACCGAGGCCACAGTATAAGCGAAAATCATCGATAAGGCCAGAAAAGCTTAATACGTTTTGCTCCAAAGGACTGTCCGGCAAATTTTGAACTCTACGTCAGGTATTGTATTGGAACTACACCAGGTGGAAGGGGAAAAAACTGTAGAACCGTCTCAGTGTAGCGGCGAGTATCACCGGCTTATGCAGAATTGCTCATGGGATATGTGCCTGGCGATTTCTTCGGGTTGAAAATCGAGAAACCCGAACAGATACTTTTCAAACTCGAGGGTTTGTCTGAAGTTCTGGTGAATAAGATGTTCCTTGGCCGGGTTGTTGTCCCCGTAGCGGCCAAGGATGTATTCGAGTCGGCCGTCAAGAGAAACGACCTGGTCGTGGCATACCCGCTTGTCGGCATAGAAGACAATCTCCTTGGCTGCAAAAATACCTTTGGTGTACAGATCTGGTCGGAAATTCTTTAAGACAACATGTTCGACAACGATGTCGCTTATTTCCGGATATTCGAGTTCAAGGCAGATCTGCTGACCGATTTCGGCATGTCGGCACCCGGTTTTTATGCAGAGGGTCTTGGCAATATCATGGAGCAATGCCCCGACAACGACTACCTCTCTATTTGGCAGAGCACCAGAGATAGTGCCGACCCTCTCCAGACCGTCAACCAGCGATTCGGCCACCCGGGCGACAACAGAAGAGTGGGCCCGGATATTGTCGAGCATTGCAAACTTGTCGTGCAACTCAAGACATTGATTGATAGACGGAATATTTTTAACCATCTCAATTTTGAGGTTTTTAGGAGTTTTTCATAAATGCTGTTTCTAAAGGCCTTGCTATCTGCTGCTTAGTTCATGAACCGCGTCGACGGCAATCCTGGCCTGCTCCGGTGGGGTGAACTGGTGAATTCCATGGCCGAGATTGAAAATATGACCATGGGCATTTTTGGCCCCCTCGAGCAAATCACCGATTCGCTGTCGCAACTGCTCTTTGGGGAGAAGCAGGGCAAACGGGTCAAGATTGCCCTGAACTGCTTTTCTGCCGACTTTTTTAATGGCATCGCCGATATTGATTCGCCAGTCAAGGCCGATCACATCAGCGCCGGAACTGACGGAAAGATCCAGCAAGGTAGCACCGTTATTGGCAAAATAGATCAGAGGGATCTCGTATCCTTTCAGGGCGGCAAAAATCTTTTGCACATACGGCAGGGCGAAGTTGCTGAAATCACATGGCGCCAGTACTCCCGCCCAGCTGTCAAAAAGCTGCAAGGCCTGGGCTCCGGCTCTCGCCTGGGCCTTAAGGTAAAGGATGGTACTTTCGGTAATTTTATCCATCAGCTTATGAAACAGCAGGGGGGCGGTGAACATCATTTTTTTGGTCTCCCAGAATACCTTTGATGAGCCTCCCTCTATAAGGTAGGTCGCACAGGTAAAAGGTGCGCCGGCAAAACCAATCAGTGGTACTTTCAGTTCTCTGCGCAGCAGTCTGATGGTCTCCATGACAAAGCCGGTTGCCTCATCGGCATCCGGAATAATCAAGGCATCAAGCCCAGCCTGGTTTCGAATCGGATCTCTGAAGATCGGCCCGCGGCCCTCATGAAATTCAAGCGGGGCCCCCATGGCTTCCATGAGAATCAGGATATCCGAGAAGAGAATTGCCGCATCCACTCCGAGCAGGTCCACCGGTTGCAGAGTTACTTCAACACAGAGATCCGGCGATTTGCACAGCTCCAGAAAGGTGACATTGCCCCGGACTTTCTGGTATTCGGGCAGGTAGCGACCAGCCTGGCGCATAATCCAGATGGGCGTGTAGTCAGTCTTTTCACCGTGGCATGCTTTGAGGAAGGTATCGTTCATAGGGGTTGTCGTCTCCGCTGAGGTTTTTAGTACCTTTCAGATTGTTTTCTTGTTTTTTGCAAGATAACAATCCGTCTGAAGGATCTTACACCCCTCAAGGGGGTACTAAAAAGAGTCCCGGCTTATTTGTCGTTTACCGGGGTTAAGTTTTTACGATTTCATCAAAGCTGAAATATTAAGAGTTCCAGGTCAGGTTTTATTCTGTTTTGTCCTGGAGAATAATTTGTCGGGGCACGTAGCTGCAAAACGGTTCCTGGGCAAGGTAATCGCCGGTCATGGCGTAGGCCCTGGCCCGACATCCACCGCACACCCCGACATATTCACATTTGCCACAATTGTCCTTATACCCTTTAAAATCACGAAGTTGAAGAAAAAGTTTCGATTCTTCCCAGATTGTCTTAAAGGGGATCTTTTTAACATTGCCGGCTGATTTGGCAAAGTAGCTGCAAGGCTGCACTTCTCCGTCGACATCAATGAGACAGATGAGTTGGCCGGCCAGGCAGCCTTTTGAGCCTCCAGTGGAAAACTGCAGGCTACGACGTTTGTTCTTTTCTCCCTGTTCCTTGTCTTTCTGGCGGACAATGCGGTAGTAGTGGGGCGCACAGGTTGGTCGCATGAGCAGCTCGTTTTCTTGTTTTTCCACCTCATAATGCCATTCCAGAATCTCATCATAGACATCTTCGGGGATCAACTCTTCCATGATGTCTTCGCCGCGTCCGGTGGGGACGATCATAAACATATACCAGGCGGTGGCACCAAGACTTTTAACAAGTCGATAGATGTCGGGGATTTCTTTGCGGTTGCGGATGGTAAAAGAGGAGTTAACAAGAAACGGGATATGGTATTTATTAAAGAGCCTGATGGCATTCATAGTGCCTTCAAAAGCCCCTTTCTGGTTGCGGAAATTGTCGTGGGTCTCAGCTTTGGCTCCGTCCAGACTGAGTGATACCATCTTGATCTGGGCGTCGAGTATATTTTTGCAGATCGTATCCGTCACCAGGGTGCCGTTGGTGGCCAGGCACATGCGAAACCCTTTGCCGGTACCATATCTGGCAATATCAAACACGTCCGGGCGCAAAAGCGGTTCGCCGCCGGACAGGACCAGAACCGGGCTTGCATAGCTGGCGATGTCATCCATGATTGCTTTGGCTTCCTCAAGGGAAAAATCCGGATGGCCTGTCGCTTCCAGTTCCGAGGAGGACCGGCAATGCACGCATTTAAGATTACAGCGTCGGGTGATTTCCCATGCGATCCATTTTGGTTCAAAATTCATTAATCTGCTCCGAGAGGCGTTATGATTATTCGACAACAGCCTGAAATATTATAAAAATAAAAAGAAACTAGAAAAAACTATACCATCAGGGTTTTTAACTGTAAGTCTTTTTCCTGTGGAAATAAAGAGACAGTATTGTTGTCGGCGAACAGGAAAGTCGGATTGATGTTTCCTGACGTTTATTTGCTCCTGTTCTGTGCGGTGCACAATGGAAACTCTTTGTTTTGGAGATATTGAAACATTAAGGTACTGTTGAACTTTATAATTAAGGCCAAATAGCTTATAGTGTTTGCTCTTTCATCTGGTGCCAGCATCGATGAAAGGCATTGTGCAAATTGTGTAAAATAACAGCAAAGACCACGTTTGGCTTTTGTATACGTCAACTGGCTTATTATTTTAAAGGAAAATATGTTACTTTCACCGATTTTTTTTGCCAGTCCCGAAGGCGAGAGTGTTTTAAGTCACTTGGTTGATCGTTTCCAGGCTGCGGATAATTCCTGCCGTCAGTCGGTTGCGGAAATTTTAGAGGCGGTCAAGAACAGGAAAAATGATGCAGTGGTGGCTTATGGCCGGAAATTCGATGCCCCGAATCTTACCGCCGCGCAGTTGCAGGTGAGCAGCAGGGAACTGCAGCAGGCGTATGAACAGGTTGATGAAGATTTCCTGGATACTCTGGCTAAAGCTATAGAGCGTATCCAGAGCTTTCATGAACGGGAAATGGAAGATTCCTGGCTGCAGACCAGAGAAGACGGGACTATTGTCGGTCGACTGGTTCGTCCTGTCGATTCGGCGGGACTGTATGTCCCGGGCGGGAAAGGTGGCTCCACCCCTCTGGTTTCCTCGGTCTTGATGAACGGTATTCCTGCCGGAATAGCCGGAGTCAGTCAGCGGGTGATGGTTACTCCGCCGAGTCAGGACGGTTCTGTCAGCCCGCATCTGCTGGTTGCCGCCCAGGAAATTGGCATCACTGAGATTTATAAGGCAGGTTCGGCCTGGGCGATTGCGGCTCTGGCCTATGGAACCGAAACCATTCCCCGGGTAGACGTTATTGTCGGCCCTGGCAATCAGTACGTTACTGAAGCGAAAAGACAGGTATCCGGTATGGTGCGCATCGATATGATCGCCGGGCCGTCCGAGGTACTGATCATCGCCGATGAGACGGCAAGTGCGGCAAGTGTGGCCGCAGATATGCTCGCTCAGGCGGAGCATGATCCTCTCGCCCTGGCAATCCTCATCACAACCGATGAACGCCTTGCCAAAGAAGTGCCGGCCGAGCTTGAACGACAACTGCCCCTTCTTTCCCGCCAGCAGATAGCCCGAACAGCTCTTGTTGATCGCGGGGTGATACTTATTGCAGGCGATATCGAAGAAGCCATCGAGGCGGCAAACAGTATAGCCATCGAACATCTTGAGCTGATGATTCAAGATCCCTGGAGCCAGTTGCCGCATATTCGCCATGCCGGAGCTATTTTTCTTGGCAACAATAGTCCGGAAGCAGCAGGGGATTATTTTGCCGGTCCCAACCATGTTCTGCCGACCATGGGAACGGCGAAATTTGCCTCGGCCCTCGGCGTTGAGACTTTTTTAAAGAAGAGCTCCATCATCAGTTATTCAGCAGGTGCGCTTGCCGCTGACGGAGAGCATATAATGCGGCTGGCCAGGCTCGAAGGGTTGAGCGCCCATGCAAATTCCGTTGCCGTCCGGCTGGGTAAATAATGGCCGATTTCAGGCAGCGACTGGAGACAGGACTGCATATTCTGGGAATTGAGATCTCAGCTGATGGTTGCGAGAGGCTGTTGGTGTATTTCAATGAGCTGAAAAAATGGAGCAGAAAAGTCAACCTGATCGCCAAATCGGCAAGTGACGAGCAGATAATTGAAAACCATTTTCTCGATTCCCTGACCATATTACCGCTTCTTCAAGGGACCCGGGCCCATTTGCTCGATATTGGCACCGGCGCCGGTTTTCCTGCCCTGGTCTGCAAAGCGGCATATCCCGAACTGGCAGTCACCCTGGTAGAACCCCGGCTGAAAAGGGTAAGTTTTCTTGGTCATATTGTCAGAACTCTTGGTTTACACAATGTAAAGATACTCGCCTGCCGGGTAGAGGATGAAGAACAACTTCCCGCAACGGACACGTTTACCCATATAACCGCCAGAGCGGTAACCGAGCTGGGCTTTTTTCTGCAGATGGTCGAACGGTTTTCACCGTCAGGTCCACAACTGATCTGCATGAAGGGGCCAAAATGGCGGGAGGAACTTGCTGCTGCCGCAGAAATTCTGGCCCGATCAGCGTATACGCTGGACCACGTGGAGCACTGCATTCTGCCTTTTACAGGTGCCGAACGCTGTCTTTTAGTCTTAAAAATAAATGAACGCAAACATAACGATTAAGGTGGAATAATGAAAAAAATTGCTGTATTGGCCGGTGACGGCATTGGCCCCGAGGTGATGCAGGAGGCAGTCAAGGTTCTTGATGTGGCGCAAAAAAAATTTTCCTTCAAGCTGTCCTATGATTATGCTGATGTTGGTGGGATTGCTATTGATAATCACGGGGAAGCACTTCCGCCGGCAACACTCGCCCTGTGTGAACAAAGTGATGCCATCCTGTTTGGCTCTGTCGGTGGCCCGAAGTGGGAAAGCCTGCCTCCGGCACAACAACCGGAACGGGCGGCTCTTTTGCCGCTGAGAAAACATTTTGATCTGTTTTGCAATTTTCGACCGGCCAAGGTGTTTAAATCTTTGACTGCAGCCTGCCCCCTGCGACCGGATATTATCGGTGGTGGGTTTGATATCCTCTGTGTGCGCGAACTGACTTCCGGCATTTATTTCGGCACCCCGAAAGGGAGAGAAGGCAGTGGCGGGGACGAACGGGCTTTTGATACCATGTCTTATAAACGATCGGAAATAGAGCGGATTTCCAGGATGGCCTTTGACGCAGCGCGACTCAGAAAGGGCAGGGTGACTTCCGTCGATAAGGCCAATGTGTTGACGACCATGGTGCTCTGGCGCGAGGTGGTGATTGAAATTGCCAAAGAATATCCGGATGTGCAGTTGAATCATATCTATGTCGATAATGCCACAATGCAGCTGGTCCGTGATCCGCATCAGTTTGATGTCATGCTGTGCGGCAATATGTTCGGCGATATCATCTCCGATGAGGCGGCCATGCTCACCGGTTCTATGGGGCTTCTGGCTTCAGCGTCGTTGAATAGCGACCGATTCGGCCTTTATGAACCTGCCGGCGGGTCGGCGCCGGATATTGCCGGGAAAGGGATCGCCAATCCCATCGCGCAAATTCTTTCCGCGGCAATGATGCTGCGCTATAGTTTTGGCCTCGACGATGCCGCAGCGGCCATCGATAATGCCGTAGCTGCAACGCTGGATAAAGGAATTTTGACCGCCGACCTGACCATTGATAAGTCGAAAGCAGTTGGTACTGCAGCCATGGGTGATGCAATCGTTAAGGCGTTGCGGGGCTGAACCCGGGTCGAAAAAAAAGGGAAGACAACTATGACCAAAAAGGACGATGTCATTCTGGTTGCCAACCAGGCCTCAACGGAATTGGGCTATAAACTGGCGGAGCGTCTGTGGATGCCATTCTGTGTAATGGAACAGAAAAAGTTTGCCGACGGCGAATCTCTCCATGTCTTCCCGCAATCTATTGATGGCAAGCATTTAATTATCCTTGGCGTGACGCATGATGACAGTTCGCATCAGGAACTGATCGATCTGATTTCCGGTGCCAGGTATTGGAACGCCGCGTCTGTGAATGTCATCATCCCCTTTCTCGGCTACTCCACCATGGAACGGGCAAAACACAACACCCTGGAAATCCCCAAGGGAATTACCCGAACCAGGCAGATATTTCGAGCAAGACCCAATTATGTCGCCTTTGTTGATCTGCATTCAGAGGCTGTCCTGCACGCCCATGCAGGGGAGGTTCGCACCAAGCATGTCTGGACCGATGATCTGGTGGTCGATAAAATTAAAAAGAGTGGCCTGACCGATTATGTTCTGGTTTCGCCCGATTATGGCTTTTCCAAGAGGGTGGCAAGGCTGGCAAGCTTGCTGGATTGTCCGCATACGGCTGCGGATAAAGATCGATACGATACCGATAAAACTATCGTCAGTCAGGTTTCCAGCGTGGTCAGAGGCAAAACGGCGATAATTTGTGATGATATGATTCGTACCGGCGGCTCCATTCTGCAGACGGCCGAGAGATGTCTGCAGGCGGGGGCAAAGGAGGTCTTTGCCCATGCAACCCATCTGGTGATGGCTGGCGATGCGATGGAAAAATTTCGTCAGGGGCCGATCTCTAAAATAATGGGTTCGGATACATACCCCGGCAGGAGCAATAACGATCTACTGGATGTGTATTCTGTGGCACCGCTGTTAGCAGATGTTATAGAACAACATCTGCAGATATGATTTCTATTTAAACCAACCCCGGTATACGGAAAATAAACCGGGATTATTTTCAATACCCCTTATGGGGTGTAAGTGTCTTGGTGGTAAGTTCAAATTATTAATGAAAAAAAGACTTACCCTATTGCTGGTTTTTCCACAGTTTCTCAAGAGAAAGGCACTACTTATTCAGTATGAGTTCGTTACCCCGGTATGAAACGTGAACTAATCTCCCAGCATCTTCAGCATGCGCTTCTTTTTAGAGATACCACAACTGCTGAGCTTGATTCTTTTTCGGCCGTAGCCCGGGTGCAAACGGTCGTTGAAGGGCAATATGTTTATCAGCAGGGGGATACCAGTGAGGTCTTCTTTATGATCGCTACCGGCGAGGCGGAACTCGTTCTTGGCCGCAGCGACGGGAGAGCCAGAGTAGTCGGGAGGATCGGCCCTGGCGGACATTTTGGCGAAACCGGTATTCTCACCGGTAAGCCCCGATCCCTTTCAGTGCGGGCGCTGTCCGATATGGAGGTTATCTGTTTTGATAAAAGATATTTCCGTACCGCATTTCTCTCCAACAGCAGGATTCACCAATTGCTCGATGCAGCCCTGGCCGAAAGGCTGCGCGTAGCCTTTATCGACCAGGCCGACAACGTCGGTGAAGAGCTTCCGGCTGAAGAGGCCTTTGCCGCCGATGATGTTATTTTGTTCAAGGATAAATCCGCGTCTGCTATTCAATTGCGTCGTCTGGCGAAACGAAAAGACGAAGACCTTCGTACCTCAAAAACTGCCAAAAAAACCCAGGCTGTAATCGACCAATTCGCTGGCAACAGTGCTCCCTTTATGCTGACTGGTGAAACGGGGACGGGTAAATCGATAATTGCCCGGCAGGTTCATCTGGAAAGTAGCCGTTCCGGTGGGCAGTATCGGGAAGTTGATCTACGGGAATTTGAGCAGGAATGGCTGGAGAAAAAATTATTTGGTATGGAACAAGATGGGTTTCCTTTTGTCCAGGCTGGCCAGACCGGTTTTTTTGAACAGACCTCCGGGGGAACCATCGTGTTCATGCATGTTCATCTCATGCGTATGGAACTGCAGGAAAAATTAATTACCATCATTGAAGGGAACAGTTACAGCCATATCGATAGTGATCGTCCACTGGTTATGCAGTCAAGAATCGCCTTTGTCAGCAATTTTTCCATAGACCACCTGAAAAGCACCGGTAAATTGCTTCCGGAACTTCTGGCTCTCTTTGAAACGCAGCATTTCGAGGTTCCGCCACTGCGCAACCACAAAGAAGATCTGCCCCGACTCGTCTCGCATTATCTCGGCCGGTATAATAAAGAGTATGGGAAAAATATTCTCAATATGAGTTCGGAAACCCTGGGGATATTTTTAAACTATGACTGGCCTGGCAACCTGACGGAATTGTCGAGTGTCATACGGCGGGCGGTCATGCTCGCCGAAAAAGATGAAATAGTTCCCGAGCAGATCCTGCTTGGTCTTCCGAAAACGGAAGGGAAATGGGAATATAATATCCTGCGCATTTCCTGGATACGTAAATTTCTGGCGAGTCGGATTTTTCCACGGGTTCCTCAGGTAATTATCGGCTGTGTTTTCGTGCTCACGGTGCTGTTTCTCTTTTTCGGACCGGCCAATGCCGAGTCGAATCTCGGTCTTACTCTAGGCTGGTATATTGGCTGGCCGCTGTTGTTTTTCTCGTTCTTTTTTCTGGCAAGGACGTGGTGCAGCGTTTGTTCATTTGCCGTACCGGGGACCTTGTTGCAAAACATTGTCAAACCGACCCGCAAGACTCCCGAGTTCATCAAAGAATATTCTGGCTGGATCATGGCCATACTTTGCATTCTGGTGTTCTGGGTCGAGATAATCTGGGATGCATACAACAATCCCTATCTGACCGGAGGCATCATCATTATCATCACTCTCGGGTCGATTCTGTTCAGTGTCCTTTTCTCCAGGCGCAGCTGGTGCAGGTATCTCTGCCCCTTAGGTGCGATGAACGCCATTTTTGCCATGCCGGCAGTGGTTGAGCTCCGTTCAAATAAGCACGTCTGCCTCAATCGTTGTCAGAATCACGCCTGCTTTGCCGGAGATGCCGATGCATCCGGATGTCCCATGTTCCGACACCCGTATCTGGTTGACAATAATAAGGACTGCATCATGTGTGCAAAGTGCATCAAGAACTGTGACAACAGTTCGATTCAGCTCAATGTACGATTGGCACCCCAGGAGCTGTGGGCCTTAGAGGAGCCAAGGCGGGCGGATAGTTTTTTGATCGTATCGATGGGGGCTATTTTTTTCCCATTTGCCCTGCAAAAAGAGTTTGCTCACCTGGTGAGCTGGATGGTCTCAATAATAGGCCGGACAGGTCTGGTTTTGCCGGAATCTGTTGTGGGCAGCATGCTCTTTTTTTTATGGATACTTGTTTTCCAGGTTGGTTATTATTGCATGGTTGACGTTCAGTCGCGCTACGCCAAAATCGATAAAAATCTCCTGCTGCCGTTGTTTGGCTACGGATGCATTCCACTTATCCTTGGCGGCTATATGGCGATCCATCTTGATGCCTTTGTGCGGGGAGCAGGCCGGATCGTTCCCAACCTGCAGGAGGTGCTGGGCTACCACTTTTCCTATGACAATGTTCGCCTGATCAGCGTAGATTCTACCTTTGTGCTGCAGTTTTTAACGGTAGTCGGTGGTCTGTTGGCATCTCTTTACGCAACCTACCGGGTGATTGAACGGGCAATGGCCGGAGATACCGTGACTTCGAAATCGCTGGTCATTCCCTTTACTTTTCAGATCATTCTGGCCGGGCTTTTTTCGTTTATAATCTGACAGGCACAAGGTGTCTTGAAAAGCCGAGGGAGTTTCTGCAAATGGATAACATCGATGAGTCTGGATACTTTATAAATAACAGTTTGACTATTTGCTGTTGAATTGTCAAAATATACGTTAAGTATCAGTTATGATCAGACTGACACCTATTCTCTTTTTAAAATTTAACCTTATTCGGCTCACTTTTATGAAAAATTACCGGAATCTCACCGTATTCTCAATGTTCCTGCTGCTCTTTTTGTTTTCGGTCAGTGGCAGCATTGCGGCACCGAAGAACTATCCTAATTTGCTTGACAATGATCAGACGACAACTGACTATCTGGACCAGCCTGCCGTGGTAAATATCCACGATCCGCTCGAGCCGATGAACCGGGCGTTTTTTCAGTTTAACGACAAATTTTACGTATGGCTCCTAAAACCCGTAACGAATGCTTATATGTGGGTATTGCCGCTTGAATTTCGAGATTCTCTTAATAATTTTTTTCTGAATCTGGCCATGCCCGTAAGGCTCGTCAACACTCTTCTTCAGGGGAATTTAGAGGCGTCCGGGGTTGTTCTGGAGCGATTCTTGATTAATACGACCCTTGGTGTCTATGGTTTTGCCGATGTAGCCGATGACGAATTCGATATCGGGCCGAGGCATGCAGATTTCGGCCAGACCCTGGGTAAATGGGGACTGGGAGAAGGGATCTATTTCTGCTGGCCGATACTCGGGCCTTCAAGTGTACGAGATACCGCCGGTTTCGTCGCTGATAGCTATGCTTCTGTTATACCTTACATTGATCCAAACACCAGCACTTTGACTATTACTTACTACTCGACAAACATGGTCAACAAGGTGTCTCTGCATCCCGATGCCTATGATGAATTAAAAAGGTATTCCCTTGATCCGTATATTGCCTCCCGGCAAGCCTATTACGAATATCGCAAGGCTTTAATCGATCGCCAGTAAAAGCTGAAAATGTACCGGTTGTGCAGCATTATTTTCATTTGTTATCCGATGGGCAATGGAAATTCTGCACCTCATCCCAAAGCTCCAGTACCAATTTCCGGTTTATATCAAGGTACTGGTCCTGCATATCGGGATCGTTGCAAAAGACCTCGAGGGTAATGGTGCTGTCATAACCGGCCGTCTTTAATGCCCTGACTGCCTTTTTCCAATCAATACTTCCCACCCCCAGCGGCATATGATCATCAGATCGGCCACGGTTGTCTGAGAAATGCACATGCCGGATATGTTCCCCCAGTTCCAGGCAAAAAAGTCCATAATCATCGCGGCCGAAATGGGTGTGCCCGAAATCAAGATGCAGTTGTAAGCCCGGCACTGCGGCGAGCAGCGTCGTAAAGGTGGAAACTCGATCGAAAGGGGATCTGAAATTTTCCAGGACTACTTGCAGACCATGGAATGCGGCCATGACGACGATCGGCTGCAATGCCTCGACATTGAAGGCAATCACATCTTTTTTCATAGCTGGCGGACAAAAATAACAGGGATGAATATTCATTACTCCTGCCCCCAGGGCGGCAAAGATTTTGGCACATCGCTCCAGTTCTGTCAGGCATCCATCCCGGACAGTCTGGATTGGATACGCATAGGGCAGACAGGGATCTGTATGGCCGACGATTGAAAGATCATAGGAATCTAGAATCGACCGCAATCTGGCAATATCCACAACGGCGGCATGAGGTCCTTCGATGGTCAGATCCAGGAAATCGAAGCCGGCCTTGCCGCAGGATTGTGCCTCATCATAGAGAGATTTTGACGGGTTGTTCATTCTGCCGATTTTCATGGGACCTCCCTGTTTTTGAAAAAAATGCGGTTGCCGGCCAGGTGACACATATCCCGTCGGCAAGATGACATCATATCGATAATTGTGTTTTACATGCAACCGACATCCAGTGGATTTCAAAACACTGGTTCCTTTAAATTCTACTCTAGACAAACACGATATTCTACGGTAATTATTTGTAAATAATTGTAAAATAGTTGACTTGGTGTGAGGCAGGACACGTGTTTCAAAGATCCTCAACTGTTTCTTGCATGCTATTCAAATTGAGAACTGCCAACCCCTGATTTGGGTTGCATCGAAGCTTCACAGAAGAAAGGAGATATTGTGGACGAATTCGTAACTCTGATTTATAACGGAGAAGAAATACTGCTACCCCTGGTTACTGGAAGTGAAGGGGAAAAGGCCATCGATATAGCCAGTTTGCGGGCCGAGACCGGACTTATTACCCTGGACCCCGGTTATGGTAATACCGGAAGTTGCCTTAGTGCCATAACCTTCATGGATGGAGAAAGAGGCATCCTCCGCTACCGGGGGATTCCCGTGGAACAGCTGGCTGAACATGCCTCCTTCAAGGAGACCGCCTATCTGCTCATCAACGGAAGGCTGCCCAACAGGGCTGAACTGACCAAATTTTCGGTGATGCTCAACGACAACAGTCTGGTTCATACCGATCTGAAAGCCTTTTATCAGAACTATCCCAGGGCGTCCCACCCCATGGGAATTTTATCCTCTATGGTCAACGCTCTAAAAAGTTTTTACCCGACACTTGATACGCTGGAGGAGGAGATCAACAGCACCATGACCCGCCTACTAGCCAAGGTGCGCACCATGGCCGCCATGTCCTATAAAATTTCCAGGGGGCATGAACTGGTTTTACCCAGACCGGACCTGACATATTGCGAAAATTTTCTCAATATGATGTTTGACACCCCTGTAAGACCTTACGAGATGAAACGGGAGGCGGTAAATGCCCTGAGAGTATTCTGGATCCTCCATGCCGACCACGAGCAGAATTGTTCAACATCCTCTGTCCGCATGGTAGGCAGTGCCCGGGTCAACCTGTATGCCGCCATTTCTGCCGGTATCGCAGCTCTCTGGGGGCCACTGCACGGAGGGGCCAATCAGGCGGTTATTGAAATGCTCACTGCTATTCAAAATGACGGCGGTGATTGTGAAAAAGCCATTGCGCGGGCCAGAGACAAAAATGATCCCTTCCGGCTTATGGGGTTTGGCCATCGGGTATACAAAACCTATGACCCACGGGCCAAGATTATGAAAAAAATGTGTGATGAGCTGCTGGAATCAATGCAAATTACCGATCCGCTCCTGGATACGGCAAGAAGGCTTGAGGAAATTGCTTTACAAGATTCTTATTTTATCGATCACAATCTTTACCCCAACATTGATTTTTATAGTGGCATTGTTTTAAGGGCCATCGGCATCCCCACCAGTATGTTTACGGTGTTGTTTGCCCTGGGTCGACTCCCCGGGTGGATTGCTCAGTGGAAGGAAAGCACGGATGATCCCAATTGGAGGATCGCCCGACCTCGCCAGATCTATACTGGCAATCTGCAATATGATTATGTTCCAATTCATGCCCGTCAGTAAAATATGAGTCTCCCGGGCCGTTATAGCCCGGGGGACTCGTTGTCTGGGTAGGAGGATGACGCAGGATCCTGGCTGGATAATTAACTCTGGTCCGGCTTTGCGGTTTTAAGCTTTTTCTTTTTTCTTCTTTCTCAAATTCATGGCCGTAAGACCTATTAACCCAGCACCTAAGAGGAGCATTGTGGCCGGTTCAGGGACAGGAGCAGGCGCTTGTGTCAGCCAAATTTGTCCTCCTGGATCAATGGCCGTAGGGTTGGAATATTGTGTAGCGTAGTATGGTCGATTCAAGGCAATGATAGGTGCCAAAACGCCATAATATTGATCTGATGTCGGATCGTACTCTACCATATCCGATGTGAAAAAATCCATGCCGACAAAACTGTCAGCCCAGTTATAGACAGAATTCCAGATGCCCCACTGTTCGAAGTAGGTTTTTTGTCCCGTCTGGGGATTTATTCTTTCGTCGGTATAATCAATCACGCCGGCATAACCCTTGTCGCCTGGATCTCCGGAGAAGTCATAGGAATTATTACCTCCGGAAACGGTTAAGTTAAAATTCTTAATTTCGAAGTAGCGACTGTCAGGGTTCCCTTGTAAATCGACTATGAATTCATCCGATATCTGCATTGTGCCAAAGACGCTTTGTTGTACGTTCTCGACGGAGAACTGTCCAGCAACAGTGTAATCGTAAGTAGTTGCAAAGGCGTTATTTGCACATAGGATGATAATGATATACATCGAAAAAATAATTTTCGTAATCATTGTTCCTCTCCTCTGCTATGCATAAGAAATAACTTTTTAGGTGATATATCCTCTTTCTAAAGAGGCACGAAAAGCAGCCTTAATGTGGTCGATCGAGGCCACCCTGTTTCTAAAGGCAGTTTCATCACCGTCCGTTATCATTAATACCTCAGCCACAGATTAAGACTTTTTTACTCATTTACAGCCATGATCTGCAAAAAATGAACCAAGAATGCATTCCATATGACTTCATTCTCATGAATGCCAGTACTATGCACGATTGCGCTAAAGGTAAACTTGCGTGGAAACCAGGATCCATTTTTTTCCACATAATCGGAAATTTTAACCGGAAATACGATATGTATGGTGTCGCAATATAGATACTGGTCCGATAGCAATTGACCAGAATATTTAGAGCAGCTCTTTGGTGGACACGTCTATCTGTGAAGAGGGGATATACCCACCGATAACCAGAGCTTTATCAGTTTTAATTTAAGGAGGGGCGGTGGCGAACAGACTGCAGTCCCATGTCAATAAGGGGGCTGGTACCATTCACTTGACGCGCGACATTTACTACGATCATCTTTCCCGTTTCTTTACGCGTATGCTCGGCAAGTATCCTGTGCGTATTATTCTGAGATCAAAATGATAAGTTTCCCCTGATTTTTCTCTACTGGATAACAATGAATCGAGTGAGGGGCAGGCCCGAAAATGTTTTTGCCACCAGAATCGAAAGTAGACTTATTGATGCTGCAACATTGTACGGTATTTGTTCCCGGTACAGGGTCTAAGCGGCGATGTCCTAAATGTGTACATTGATTGCGGTAGGCTCGATATTGCCCATCTTCATCACATACTACGAGCACACGGATCGGAAGATTTTTCCCCTCCAGCCGTATTGCCCCGCCTGGGGCTCTCAGTTCGGAGGCTTCAAGAAGGTCAATGACAAGCTTCCCCTCTGCATAATTCCAGCAGTTCTCCACTGCAGGTTTTTTAGTCTCCGGAATCCCAAATACTCTTTGGAAAAAGCTTCTTTTAAGAAATTTGATATCCATTTCATTTTTCTCCTGGCTAAGAGTAAAATGCCGTATACAGCATATTCTATACGGCATTTTCTGACGTCACTTCCTGCCAGCCTAAATCGCTCCAGTGAAACATTCAGCGGATAAATTGAACTACGGCAGGGCAAAAAAATTATGTTACATCATGTGCACTTTTTGCAGTCTTGCAGCTATTTCTTTGCCGAGATCTTCGGCCGCCTGCCAAGTGTCTTTCTGGTCCTCGACCTGGCAAAATTTTTCAGGGGTAATTTTAGTGTCGTCACCAAAGACCCATGGCAAAGCACTCATAGGGCAGCTCTGACCATAGCCGCAAACCATACATTCCGGATTACCCGTCACTTTAAGCTGGCCCAATACTTCCATTCCTTCCATGGTCAGCGCCTGGGCGACCTGATTGCTCGCCTCTTCCAGTCCAGGTGCACCCCGGCCGATGCCGGTCACTACCGTCACTGCCAGTTTCCCACGATTAAGGCCATTTTGATGTCGAAGCGAAAAGAGTCTTTCAAGAAAAGCCTTGGTGAATGCATCGATACTCGCATAGGGAGGATATCCACCAACGACAATTGCACCGGCATGTTTTACCTTCTCAGCTATCTCCTGGAAGTCGTCTTTTACTTTACATATATTGTCTTTCGTGCAGCCAAGACATGCTATGCACGGTTGAACCTTACGCTGCGAAAGCTTGATAAATTCTGTTTTCAGACCGGTACTTTGCAGAACTGCTTGAATCACCCTGTCTGTGTTCGAATTTTTGATGGGGCTGCCCGAAATTCCAATTACCTGAGGTTTCATTGTCTACTCCTTAAAATTGATTGTTGCTTTTCGGGTGAGTATACTAAAGGATCGGTATGGATGTTGTAGCTGCTGCTACAAAGACTGAAATAATTTTGTAAAAGTTGCTATTGCTGCCCACTAAATTCTATATGTAGACAGTTCAGGATGATATTACCTTGAAGCGTATAATCGTGTGGATAATAACCCTGTGCAGAATTGGGCTTGGCCTGGTGATCATAAAAACAGGCTTTGATTTTGCCAGGGGCAGCGGACCCTTTGCCTATCGGGAAGCCGATGCCCTTACTGGAGGGTTTGTTATGATTCTTGGTGCGTATTGTATCATAACCGGTCTGACCCGTCATTTTTTTGACCAATCCGGGTGATCGCTTGCCACCTGTTATAATTGATATTTTTTATCGTATCCTCTGGGGGTGATCATCAGGTCCTTCCAGGTGAATGTCTGGCTATTGCCGATGATGACGGTGGATTGCATGCCGATTTCCTGGTCGCACATTTGATCGAGGGTGGAGATAACAATTTTTTCATTATCCCGGGTGGCTGCAGTGACGATGCCAACCGGGGTTTTCGGATCGCGATGGGTGAGAAATATCTCTTGTGCCCGGACGATCTGTTCGGTACGCCGTTTTGATCTGGGGTTGTAGATGGCGGTGACAAAATCGGCAAGGGCGACTGCCTCCAACCGTTTTTCGATCACCTCCCAGGGGGTAAGTAAATCGGACAGGCTGATTGCCGCAAAATCGTGCATCAGGGGCGCACCCAGTCGTGCCGCGCAGCTGTTGATAGCGGCAAGGCCGGGAATGATTTGGATTGGGCAGTCGTATGCAGCTTCCCTGGCCATTTCAAAAACCAGGCCTGCCATGGCGTATATACCTGGGTCGCCACCGGAGACGAGGGCAACCTGTTTCCCGGAGGCGGCGGTGTCAAGAGCTGTTCGACACCGATCCACTTCTTTCATCATTTCCGAAGAAATCACTTCTTTACCAACAAGGAACTCGGGGATCAGTTCAAGGTACGTTTTATAGCCGATTATAACCTCGGCTTTGGTAAGCACCTCGCTTGCGGCAAGGGTCATGTTTTTGACTGAACCGGGGCCTGTGCCGACAACGTAAAGGGTACCTGAGCCACTGCCATGGTCACATTTTTCCATTTTCTTTTCCTACTGAGTAAGTGATTACTTTGTGCGCTGAGAAGTGCTGATGGTTCGGCAACGCCAATGGCGCCGACGGCTTTCAGTGCGGCAAAGGAAATTTCCAGATTAGTCTGTCTGTTGATTGTATCGCTGTCGAAGAAATCGATCTGCCAGCAATTATTTTCGGCTACCTGCAAGAGACCAGTTTCATCATTTTTCTTATCGATGGAAGCAAGATTGCGGATGCTTGACTTGCTCAAATGCAGGTCATTAAAGAGTTCGGATAAAGCATCTTCAAATTCGTGCACCGGCGTGCCGCGATTACAGCCGATGCCGACAACCAGGTTGCGGGGTCTGAACACTGGGCATGTATGGGCACTTCCGATTAAAGGGGAAACGATGAAATCTGCTTTCCGGACATCATCGACCTGTAGTAAACCTTTCGGCAAGGACAATACTTCTACATCTGTATACAGAGAGAGTTGCCCCTGGTTGACTAGAAGAGTGGAAAGGCTCGTTAAGACCTTTCGGTTCGGGGCGACAAGCTGTTGTTCTTTAACCCAAAGGTCGAAGGCAACCAGTCCCAAAGTGTCTGAGGCGGTTGTTATCACCGGTGTCCCGCCGGTAAGAGCAGCCACCTTTTCGGCAAGAGTGTTGCCGCCGCCAATATGCCCGGCAAGCAGGCTGATTGCATGGCGACCTTTTTCGTCCAGCACAATAACGCAGGGATCAGTCAATTTGTCGTCAAGCAGGGGGGCGATGGCCCGCACGACAATGCCGGCTGCCATGATGCAGATGAATCCATCATAGTGGCGCCAATGAGCACCCATTGTATCAGCGACTTTTTTCCCGAGGTTTTTTTCAAGGACAGTGGCGTCATCCAGCAAGGTCCCGAGTTTGGCGGCAAGTGCCCGGCCGCCGCTGGTTATGGCAATAATGCCGATTTTCATGGACGACTGCTTCCCTTTCTATAGCCGTGGGTAAAGGCTTCATCGTACAATTTGGACAGAACCGGAGGCGGTCCTTCGGCCAGGACTTTGCCGACAGCGATGATGGCGGTTTTTGTGATACCGGCTTCTTTAACCTGCTCAGCGATTGTCGCCAGCGTTCCCCGGAGCTGTGTTTCATCCGGCCAGCTGACTTTTTCAACGATGGCAACCGGTGTATCAGACGGATAGCCACCGGTAAGGAGCTCGGCAACGACCTCTTTTATCATCCCGACACTGAGAAAAATCATCATGGTTGCCTGGTGGGCGGCCAGCAAGGCCAGCTCTTCTTTCTCCGGCACCGGGGTCCTGCCGCCGCGACGGGTGAAAATGACGGTCTGCGAAACTTCAGGGAGGGTCAGCTCCGTCTTCAGGGCGGCAGCGGTTGCCAGTCCGGAACTGACGCCGGGAATCACCCTGAAGGGGATATCGTGGTCTTTCAACAGGGCGATCTGCTCATTGATGGCGCCGTATATCGACGGGTCGCCGGTATGCAGTCTGACCACTTTTTTTCCAGCCTGCCATGATTGCAAAATGATGGCGAAAACCTGGTCGAGATTCAAGCCGGCCGAATTGTGTACCTCCGCTTGCAGTCCGGTGATCAATGCTTCAGGGACAAGACTGCCGGTGTAAATGACCACGTCGGCTTCCCGCAGCAGTCTCTGTCCTTTCACGGTAATCAGTTCCGGGTCGCCCGGACCGGCACCGACGAAATAGACGTTGAGTCTTCCGCTACCAGTTCTGTTAATGGTTTCTGCTCCGTTCATCGTGTTCCTGTCATAATGGTTATCGGATTGAAGTCAAAAATCCGGCCGTCGGCCTCGGTTCTGC
>JBBRDD010000048.1:0-26715 GCA_038204235.1 Desulfobulbales bacterium | reverse complement strand
GGGGAGAAAGATTTCTATCCTGCCGACGCGTCCGTGATGCCTGACCTTCCGGAAATGACTGTACTGACCTTTAAGGATGTCTTGCCGATCTCATCTTTTATAAAGAAAAAACGTTCTGCGGAGGTCTCCATTTCTCTTATTCGCGAGAAACTTGCGGCGGATAGTACCGCAAAAAAAGACTATGATATTGAAATGATCTTCAAATCTCAAATCATCCCTTCCAATGAGCAATTAGCCAAAACGATAAAATATACTAATGCCCTTTACAAAGTTGGCACACCAGGCATCAAAACTGAGAAAAAAAAGCAGGATCCAAACGATTTGACAGTTTGGTTCAATAAAGAAAAAATCATCCTGAACGGTGAGACTTTCAAATGGAGCGACAACGGTGTCACTCAAGCAGACACTGTAGGGAATCTGCCGGGCTCTGCATCCCTGCAGTCCCCTCCGATAGTAGAGAAAGATATCCCAACCTCTAAGCCTGCTGATATCAAGCCTCCTAAGCCTGCAGATATCCCCTCTCCTGAGCCTACTGATATCCCCCCTCCTGGGCCTGACCTGCGGTGAAGTATAATGCCAGGCACTCGATAACCGGAGAAAAGAAATTCAGTCATTTTTGCTGCCCTTTCTTGCATAGAAATGACATTGCATTAATGACTGAATTACACATGAGTGATTTTTCAATATCAAGGCGGCTACTGATTGCCATTTACCCGCTTCGCATTCAGCCCACCCGCTGAGTTCTGCACCCAGAGCAGCGGCCTGCTTTCCGCAGCTGCTACAATCTCTAACCCGAATTTCTCATGAACATTTTGTGTCACAGCTGGTAGCGCATTGATTTGTAATTTGAAGTATCAGTCAGCTTGATCGCAGTTGATTATACAAAATGTTCATGAGAAATCCAGGCTAAGGGAGAATCAATAAAGGCAGGAAAGCCGTTTATTGGCGTACGCCGTTTCGTTCGTTATTGACCACCGTTTGCCTGCCATGTCAGCAAGGCGGCACCAAACGCCCCCATGGCCTGGGGATCATCCGGGATGAACACCCGGCACCCAAGTTTTTCGGCCAACGACCTGACAATGCAAGGATTTTTAGCGACACCTCCGGTAAATACGAAATCACCCTTCCCTGCGACCCGGTTGACCATTGCCGCCGCCCTTCGGACAACGCTTTCATGGAGTCCCCGGGCAATTTCACGCCTGCTCTCCCCTTTGGCGATGAGCGATGTCACCTCCGACTCCGCAAACACCGTACACATGGAGGAAATGTTGAGATTTGTCTCAGCCAGCATTGCCTCGGGACCGAATTCATCAATCTCGTAGCCCAGGCTGCTGGCCATAATTTCCAGGAATTTTCCGGTCCCTGCAGCACAACGGTCGTTCATTTCAAACTTTTTCACTCTTCCGTTATTGAGCAGAGACATCGCCTTGCTGTCCTGCCCGCCAATATCGAGAACCACGAAAACTTCGGGAAATAGAGCCCAGGCACCCGTTGCATGTGCCTTGATCTCTGTAACAGTAGGCGAATCGAAGGCAATTTCAAAAAGATTCCTGCCGTAGCCAGTCGCTGTTATATGATCGAACGTCACTTCACCTAACAGTTTCCTGGCCTGAGCTATAGGATCGAAACCAGTATCGGCCCGAAGACTGTCCTGGAGCACGCCCCGGTCATCCACAACCACCAGTTCTATGGTCCGGGAACCAATATCAATGCCTGCATATCGCATAATATATCACTCCGATTTTTATCTCAGTTGCTCAATAAACGCTTCGACTCGAGTCTTCAACTGCCCAACATCCTCCATTGAATAGTCGGTGTCTATTCGCAGACAGGGTATGCCGTCCTTCTCGAGAGCATTCTCAACGGGGATGGATTCCATGATGTAGGGCTGGCAGAACTGCAGTCCATAATGGATAACGCCGTCGGCTTTGTATGCTGCAGCCATTTCCTTTATATGATCCAGTCGATCCGAATTAGGAGTAAATATGGCACAATCTACCTTGAAATAGCGATCGACCAGGCTTTCCATCATTTCTTCAACAGTACTGCCGGACTCACTCGTAAGATTGCGGGTACCGCGCTCCCCGACACAGGACTCCTCCCCGACAATGACCGCCCCTGAGGTTTCAATAATCCTCGGCAGCTTCCAGTTCGGCACAGCCTGTGGGCATCCGGAGATAAGGATGCGCGGCGTATGTTCCGGGAAAGCTCCCTGACGGGCCTCAACCCTCTGCTCCAGTTCGTCGCAGATCTTGTTGACGGACTCTGTAAAACGGGCTGGGTTATCATAAAAAAAGACCTGGTTGGCCAGCAGCGCATCCAGTCCTGAAATGGGTGAGGGGTCGGCTTTGCGAAGGGCAGAGAGACGATGAATCGCAGCCCGCTTGGCATTGACTGTCTGTATCCCCTGTTTGAGGCTTTCAGCTGTTACAACAACCCCGGTGAGCTGCTCAACGGCCGTCTTGAATCGATAGTATTCCGACTTCAGCAACGCCCTGCCGTTTTCTGATTTGACCTGAGGAAGATCCATCACGTAGAGATTTTCCACCATTTTGCCAAGAATTTCGTAGGCCTTCTTTTTTCCGTCGCAGGTATTTTCGCCAACCACCATGTCGGCACCTTCAAGGTACGGACAGACTTTACCGATCTTAAATCCGAAGGAGGATTTAATCAGGGCGCAGGTATTTCTTGGCAGCAGCCTTTCCACCTCCTCTATTGCGAAATCTGCCCCGGAGCACAAACCGACAAGGGTTGCATTGCCAGCAAGGGCGATTTCTTCCGGGACGAAAACACAGTAAGAACCGATAATTTTCCGTCCTGCCTTTTTCTCGTCAAGCAGTTCCCTGATCCGCAACCCGTGAACCTCACTCATCACGAAATCAAAATAAGCCATCCCCTCAGGCCTGTTCTTCTGAGCCATATAAGTATCCCCATACGCCTGTCCCAGAACACCGAGCAACGCATCATGGGCTTCAAGGTCAAGTCCCATTTCCTGCCACATCAAGCGATAATTTTCTCCCATTTCTCTCTCCTAATTAGTTCGCATTGCAAAGGTGTCGACAGCGAAAAACGCCTTTGTCTATGGTATTTCATGACACGTTTCAGAAAACACGCATCTAACCTGAATGCCAGCCATATAAAAGTGAATATAGCTATATGTCCAACTGGAAATTCCTATGCAAAAAGAAAATCTCATTATTATTTCCAATGCCGCGAAAGCGAGTCAAAGATATTGGCGACTACGCTCGCCGACACCCGCGTATTTAAATATTTTGTGTCAATAGGTATCGCGGTACAACGCCTCGAGGCTGTAACCCGAAAAGTCATTGACTTCTAACTTACTATTTTTTAACGTATATTAAAGTAGTTTGCCTCCGATGTTCTATGTTGGCGGGGATTGTGTGCCAGAAAGAATTTTTTAACAGCTTCTCATTGGACCGCCTATGCCGATCTCAAATCTAACCGTTGCCGAACTTCGCCTCACCGTCGATCCCGACACACTTGGATTCGCCGACACTTCAGAATTGCTGGATAATACGCTGCCCTGGATTGGACAGGAGCGCGCGGAAATAGCCGCGCGCTTCGGCCTCGAAATGGAACAGACGGATTACAACCTGTTCGTGCTGGGCGAGGTGGGCAGTGGCCGCTCTTCGCTTCTCAAGCAAGCTATGCAGGAGGTAGCCGCGAAACTGCCGACTCCGCCGGATTTGTGTTATTTGCACAACTTTGATGCACCGGAACATCCCCGCGCAGTGCGCCTGCCCGCAGGCCAAGGTCGTTTGCTCCGGCAATGCATGGCGCGCATGATGAAGGATCTGTTGACGGAAATACCGCTCCAGCTTGATGGACCAGATTTCAAGGTGGAAAACGAGCGTATAGAAAACTCCTACAATGAGGAAGAATCCAGGGCATTCGCTGAACTCGAAACCTTTGGCGAAGCCCGACATTTCCGGATGCACCGGGAATCCAATCAGATACTCTTCACCCTGCGCGGCAAGAAGGGTCACGCCATGACCGAGGATGAAATGCTTTCGCTGCCGAAGGACCGACGTGCCGATATTGCCCAGGCGAAGAAGGAACTGATCGTCGAAATAAACCGGTATTTCGAGAAAACCCGTCCCATGGAACGAGAGATGAACGAGGCTCTTACGGCATTACGTCGCGAGATAGTCACGCCGCTGCTGCAACGCGAATTGCAAAAAATTCGCACGTCCCTGGAAATCAAGGATCCCGTCAAACTCGACATCTATCTGGATCAGGTTATGGACGATCTGCTCAACAATTCGGAACTATTCAAAGCCACTGAAACCGATGATGAGTTGCGCAAAGAGACGTTAAACAAGGTACTGTCCCACTATCAGGTTAATCTGGCAGTGGACAACGGCGGTTTGCACGGAGCACCGGTGATCGTTGAAGACAATCCCTTGTTCCGCTCACTGTTCGGCAGCATTGAATATCAAACCGAGAGCGACGTGCTGGTAACAGGCTTTTCCCGCATCCACGCAGGCAGCCTGCACAAGGCGCACGGTGGTTTTCTGATGCTGCATCTGCAGGACCTGCTGACTGACGCTCTGGTGTGGGAAAAACTGCGGCGTTTTTTTCGCAGCGGTCGC
This sequence comes from Desulfobulbales bacterium, assembly GCA_038204235.1. Classification (GTDB taxonomy): domain Bacteria; phylum Desulfobacterota; class Desulfobulbia; order Desulfobulbales; family Desulfocapsaceae; genus Desulforhopalus_A. The sequence continues at coordinate 22,102 of JBBRDD010000048.1, read as the reverse complement.
CTGCAGATTGAAGAGCCAGGCACCGCCTTTGCCCCGATTGCGGCGGTTTCGCTTGTACCCGAAGCGGTTGATGCCACAGTAAAAATTATCCTGATCGGCTCGCGCGAACTGTATTACGAATTGCAGGAGGGCGATCCCGAGTTCGCCCGCCGCTTCCGTGTCAAAGTGGACTTTGCGGACAGATTTGCCGCCAACGCCGATACGCGGCGTGCATCGGCTATCTTTGTCGCCCAAACCTGCCAAAAACTGGAGTTGCCCCAGTTTACCGCAGCCGCGGTCGCCCGTCTGCTGGAACAAGGGCATCGCGAAGTAGAAGACCGCACACGGCAAAGTGCCATCTTCGGCCACATCAAGGCCTTGATAATGGAAAGTGCTGTACTGTGCCGAAAAAAAGACGCTTGTTTGGTTGATGCAACGGATATTGATGCGGCCCTGGCAGCACGCAAACTGCGCCATGACTATCCTGAACAGCGGATGCGGGAAGCCATCGCCGAAGGTGATGTGCTGATCTCCTTGCATGGCGACCAGGTCGGCCAGCTTAACGGCTTGACCGTAGTGGACCTGGGGGATCATAGCTTCGGCCTTCCGATACGCGTCACCGCGCGCACCTACGCCGGTGAGGATGGCCTGATCAACATCGAGCGCGAGGTTGAGATGTCCGGGCCTGTCCACGACAAGGGCGTACTCATCCTGCACAGCTATCTGTCAGCGCTGTTTGCCCACAACGCCCCTCTTGCGCTCAATGCCTCCATTGTATTCGAACAGGAATACAGAGGCGTCGAAGGCGACTCTGCCTCCTGCGCCGAATTGTATGCATTGCTGTCGTCACTGTCCGGGTTGCCGCTCAAGCAGGGCATAGCTGTGACCGGTGCGCTCAACCTGCACGGCGACGTGCTCCCGGTAGGCGGCATCAATGAGAAAATCGAAGGCTATTTCCATATCTGCGCTGCCGCCGGACTGAACGGCAGCCAGGGCGTACTGATTCCCCATCGCAACCGTCGCCATCTGATGCTTGACCACCAGATAATAGAAGCAGTCGCCCAGGGCTTGTTTCATATCCATACGGCGGAGCATGTGACCGAAGGCCTGGAACTGCTCACCGGAGTGGTTGCGGGCTGTGCAAACAATGGCGGCGTATTTCCGCGCGGCAGCGCGTTGGGCCTTGCCCAGAAAACCCTGCTGGCGTACCGCAAGGCCTGCCAGACCTCGCAACACAACAAAACGGTGCGCAAACGATCGCATTGAACACGAGGTGGCAGACCTTGATCAGTCATTTTTTCGCCAAGTGCCTAACAGATTGCGTAGCGACGGTTCGCTCAAATATTGCATAAGATCCAGGCCGGTAGTCTCAGGCCCCCTTATTGCGGCTTAGCCTTCCCCATAAACGGAAGATCGCTATCAACACCATAGAAGACGATGAATTATCCATTTGAACTCGGGCCAATACGCCCGGTTGACGAATCCGACAGCCTATTACTAAGAACGACGCGCAACTGCCCCTTGAACAGGTGTGAATTCTGTGTAAATTACCAAAACGAGCACTTTCCCACGCATTAAGGACAAAGGTCATTTAAGGAAATTGAGAATCTATCTAATCGTCTCAAGGTAATAAAGACATCGGTTGCTTGACTTCAGGTAGCTTGCAATAATGAAGGGAATATCCTGAGGTGATCTCTGAATATTCTATCAAAGCATATGACCAGATGGATTTTCGTTGGGATAGGACTCTTTTAGAAACCCCGAATAAAACAATAACTTATCATTTTCCTTCGCCGTTTTGTGTCCAGAAATGACATTGACATGATTCCATGGGCGAACTAGAATGCACCCTATACAACCTCAGGTTGATTGCATAGTCAATTTGAAAGGCCAATGCTTGCTGGCCCTGCCTGAAAAATGGTTTCTACTCCCTTGCAACTTCTTTTCCCTCTCGTGTCTAGTGCCAAAATGTTTTGTAAATACTGGCTGCCGGTACTGTTGTGGATGATGGTGATCTTTGTCGCCTCACAGGATGCGCATTCCGCCGAACACTCGACCCGCTTGATTGAGCCGTTGCTGCTCTGGCTCTCTCCGCATCCGAGTCAGTTCTTGATCGGGATAGTTGACCACCTCTTTCGCAAAGCTGGACATCTCACCGAGTATGCCGTGCTCGCCCTGCTCCTGTGGCGCGCCATTTCCAATACCCACGGCGGGCGACAGCCGACGGAGACGGAACCCCGGCAGACCCTTCGGGAGCAGTGGAGATGGGAAGACGCGGGGCTGTCGCTTTCCATTGTTTTTCTGTATGCGGCAACAGACGAGTTTCATCAGATATTTGTACCCACCCGCACTCCGATGCTCTCGGATGTCTTTATAGACACCTGCGGTGGGGTGGTGGGACTTCTCGCACTCACCCTCTGGATTTTCAGTCACCGAGGGGAAAAGCTGGGAAAACCTAGACCAAATAACCACAAAACCGATTCAAAAGAGAACCATCATGCGATCGAATAATGGTGAAACGGACCAGAATCTCAAGAAATGCGGATTCTGGATTCGGTTTCCCCTCTCTCGCTCTCGATATGAATCCCGTCGTTGACATCATCTCTTTTTTTTAATGAGTTAACCCACCTCTTCATTGTCTCTATCTTTTTCACCACAACCTGCACAGAAATAACCGATGTCCATGTCAAGCTGCCTTACACCTTTTGCTGTCCAGCCACGATGAGGTGGTATCGGATTCCTGAAAGTCATTGATTGACTGACCGAGATCAGCCAGAACCATCCTTTTTTTTAGAAAATGTTTATTTTGATCTAAGTCGGGTGTTTTTATATTACCGATAAGCAATACGGAATATTGTCTATGACAACAATTTAAGAGGTGTTATGAGAAAAGCAGCGAGAGTCGAAGTCATTATCGTGGGCAATGAGATACTAACTGGTGATATTTTAGATACGAATACAAATTGGCTGTGCAGGCTAGTGCATGGACGTGGTGGGATTGTTACCCGTGTAACAATCGTCCCTGATATACTTAAGGTCGTGTCAGAGGCAATTCGTGAAGCCGTATCGCGCAAGGTTGATATTCTTTTCACCTCCGGTGGACTAGGACCAACATCAGATGATTTAACCCTTCAGGCCGTCGCTAAAGGGACAGATCGTGAAGTCATCTTGCATGAGGAAGCCCTTGAGCTGGTGAGACAACAGTATGATCACTTCTTTGAACTGGGTATCATGCAACAGGGAGGTTTAAATCCGGCTCGGCAAAAGATGGCCTGTCTGCCTCTGGGTGGGGAACCGCTTGTTAATCCTGTAGGGACAGCTCCCGGGGTTTACCTACAGGTAGAGCAAACAGCAATTATAAGCGTCCCCGGCGTACCTTCAGAACTGAAGGGGATTATTGAACAATCTTTGCAAAAATTCCTCGATCAGGTTTTTGGCGAAGGCGAGGCAATGTCACGATGTGTTGGGGTGATGTGTAATGATGAATCTCTTTTGGAACCGATACTGATTCGCATAGTGGAAAAATATCCTGAAATTTACACCAAATCTCTGGCTACAACAATCGGAGAGAATCCAGAGATGGATATTATCATGACTATTTCCGGTATCGGTGAAAAAAAGATACTCCTGGAAAAAGCTTTTCAAGAACTTTGCGATGGCCTTGCTGGGCTTGGTTTTTCAACTACCAAAAAATCAGTGCCATTAAGTTCATAGACAAGCTGGTTGTCAAATTTTACTCGACCCTTTACTTCGAGTAGTAATTCAACTTTTCAGAGCAGCCGTAATATACTGAACATATAAACAATTTATGCTGTTTTTCAATGATTTCATATCGCCTTCCTGTTGTAGAGTTGGGATGGTTGCAGTAGATGGGGATTTGCTGCACTCTGAAAAGAATTATAAGGCGGTTGTAAGTTGAAATAGCGTCACAAATGTATAGTATCTAACTACACTTTCAATACTTGCAAAAATGAGTTAATTGTCATGGAATATGGTTAATTTTATCCTATCGCTAAAGATACTGAAATAATAGGAGAAAAGTTGTCGCTGCCGGTGATTCGTGACCAAGGAAAATATGACAGAAAAGGACTATGACGTAGAACCTTTGATGTTGCATTTGAAACGCAGTGTTGTGCAGAATAAACCTATCGGAACAGAAACCGTTATTCGATTCAAGTTTACAAATATTGAACATAACATATTCGCAGACCTCCCTTCAGCCAGGGAAATCTAGTGTTTGTTTTTACTGGCTGGCAATTGGATGCGCTTGGTGTTGAGAAATGCTGTATGGCCTGGCAACGACTTCTCTGTCTTTCAATGAATACGATTTCTTTGGAAACCAGTGTCATGCTACATGAGAAATGGCGCAGCTGTTTTGATTTCCATATAAGCACAATTAAACACTCAACGAGTATTGGAAGAAGGCTACATTCAGACAATTGTTTTTCAAATAAACCTCAATTAAATACAGCTGGAGAATAATTATGGATTTAGAAATATATAAACAGGCAATTTCAGAGGCTATTCAAAGCGAAATTGAGGCAAAACAATTTTATGAAAAAGTTGCCGCAAGGATCAAGAATGCCAATTTCGCAGAATTGTTTGAAAAATTTGCCAAAGAAGAAGCTAAACACGAAAAAATTCTGACCAGTATTTTGAACCAGGAAAAACTGGGCAAAACTTTCTTTAATTTTGAAAAGGATTACAAGGTTGCCGAAACCATTGAAATGCCCGAAGTTAATGACGATATGGACTTCAAGGGTGCCATTGGTATTGCCATGAAAAATGAAGAGCAGGCCATGAAAAAATACGAGGCTCTTGCCCAAAACTGTGATGACAAAGAATTAAAAGCAGTTTTTATGGACCTTGCCGCTATGGAACGGAGCCACAAATTCAAAATGGAAACGACCTTTGCAGATGTTGCATATCCTGAAGTCTGGTAAGATAGACTTGGATAAACCGAGATTGCAACTTCAAAGATGCTCCATTTGAGGCTTGAAAGGTTATTGCTACCACTTCCTAATCTTTGCGGTGGAAAAAAGTGACAAGCCAGTGCTTGCACATAAGAGATACTTCCAGGTCGTGATGAGCGTTAGGCAACTTGAAGGAACCACGACAGTATCAACTAGGTTGACCAGGTGCTGCCCGCCCACTAAGAGGTGTCAATTGACCAGCGGGCGTATTTGGTATAAGGGCATTTTACATCAAAACCAGTTCCTTCGCTCTTTGTTGACTTGTTTTGTCTTGATAAGACCTACTCCCTTGCATTATAGAAAGCCATCCTCAACAAGAGAAACATGGAGAATACAGTGGCAACGTTAAAAGAACAAGTCAGAGAGTGTGCAAGAACTGCCGAAGAACAGTGTATGCATGAAGATTTTGATGCAATGTCTTGGTTAGATCTTGCGCTCGAAGAAAATCCTGAATCCTTTGATGTTTATTTTGATACAACTTGGGATACATTGTCAGAAAATGAGCGCCAGGAAAGAACTATTGCAATTAGAAAAGTTCTCTAAATGACGAGGTCATTATTGATGGTCGGTACGTTATAATGGAATAGGCTTTCGTTCCCCAGAGAACCAGAGACTTACAGTAGTCTACCCGATCTCCGCAAAGTATTCGTCCGCATGGGCACGAGCGTAACGATCTATAAATGATAGAATATTCATCCTCGTAAAACAAACCGGGTGAACACCAGCATTCCGCTGATCCCAACTACCACAATTACAATTGCCAATAATTTACGCCCCAGCTCCACAACATTTTTTTTCCACCTTCCTTAGTACTTGAATCCAGCTCTGGGTCTGCTGAGTTTCGATCACCTGCTTGTCCCGCCCCCCCCGGTGTCGGGCATGATGTATCTATAACACCATACATGTGTGTGGCAATCGCGCCTTACAACCTCCCCTGTTTTTTGTAACTCTCCCATACACACTCATCTGATTCGAGATGGAACTTCAATGCAACGAAATTTCGCGAAGGGATCCGAAAACAATTTCAGGATCTGAATATCCGGCCCTCTCAGATGATGCCGGAATTTCGATAATACTTTTTCAGGCGCGATATCTTCTTTGTGATTATCGTTTAGAGTCAAGTCTGATTCATTTCTGTTTTTTCATTGGCACAAGCAAAAAGAAGGGCGCCGAAGCGATACCTCTTCGTTTCAGAGCCACCCCTATTTTATACCCTTGAAAATAATCCCTGGTGAAGAGAGTCGCATGCTGTTCAGTTTCATTGCTGTTCCAAATGGATACCGAGTGCTTGATGAAGATGCTTGCGGGTAATATTCATTGAGCCTTATACATATAAAAAGAGAAGAAGGAGATCTAATATGTCTGAAAACACACCTGTCGAACAAACGGAGAAGACGCCACTTGAGAGATCCCGAGACATTCTTTCGCAGATAAAGGAGATGCAGCACTATTCAATCTCAAACATCGAAAAGCTCACCGGCTTCTACCTGGAAATCGAAGATGAGCTGAAGCAGAAAGATATCGCAGAAAAGATTGAGGAACTCCTTGAGAAACAACACAGCTTCAATGACTGTGTGGGCGAAGTTATCAGTTCTTACGAAAACGAGTTGAACCAACTGCAGGATGAAAATTGATCACACCACATGCCATTAGCACCCTTTAATCCAGTTCGTTAAAGTTCAGCTGAATTAGTACTCGCTTGTCGAGTGTTCTTTTCAATACTCCCTTTGCGGAATACACCTGCCTTGAGAGAAACTCATAGCCTGCAGTACATTATGCATAGAAAAACTATTCCATGAAGACAGCAGAAAAGCTCAAAATTCTAGCAGATGCCGCCAAGTATGATGCGTCCTGTTCCTCAAGTGGGAGCAATAGAAAAGCTGCACCGAACGGAATCGGCAACGCTGCCGCAAGCGGTATATGCCACAGCTGGGCGGCAGATGGCAGATGTGTCTCCCTGCTCAAAATATTGCTCTCAAATGAATGCGTATACGATTGCAGCTATTGCCTCAATCGTCGATCCAACACGCTGGAACGCGCAACATTCACCCCCGAAGAGGTGGCCGATCTCACTATCAATTTTTATCTGCGCAACTGTATTGAAGGGCTGTTTTTAAGCTCGGCGGTCTATGCATCCCCGGATAAGACCATGGCGGATATGGTGGAGGTGTGCCGACTCTTACGCCAAAAACATCGCTTCAACGGCTATATTCATCTTAAAGTTATCCCCGGTGCCGCAAACGATCTGGTCCAGCAGGCCGGTTTTCTGGCTGACAGGTTGAGCGTAAATATAGAATTACCTTCGGAGGCATCGCTCAATCGCCTCGCCCCACAAAAATCAAAGCAGGGAATACTTGCCCCGATGAAGCAGATTGGCGAGAACTTTATCGGTTTCCAGCTCGAACGAAGAAAAAGCAGAAACAGCCCAACTTTTTGCCCCGGAGGACAGACCACCCAGATGATAATCGGTGCATCGGCAGAAAGTGATCTCCATATTCTCAATTTGACAGAGAATCTCTATAATAAAATGAATTTGAAACGGGTCTACTATTCAGCCTATATCGCGGTCAATGAAGGGCCTCTTCTCCCTGCCCTGGCAACAGCGCCGCCGCTTATACGCGAACACCGCCTCTACCAGGCCGACTGGCTGCTCAGATTCTATAAGTTTCAGTCGCATGAGATTCTCTCCCCGGCCTTTCCCAATCTTGATGAACGACTTGATCCCAAAGCGGCCTGGGCTTTGCGCAATTTCGATCTCTTTCCCCTTGATATCAATCGGGCAAGCTATGAAGAATTGCTTCGTATTCCGGGTGTCGGAGTCACGTCAGCCATGCGTATCATCCAGACGCGCAGGGTCGCTGCGATCAGGGAACAGGACCTGAAGAAGATTGGCATGGTTTTAAAACGAGCCAGATTTTTTATTACCATTAATGGCAAATATCTGGGGGATACATCTTTATCTCATCATCATGTAGTGAGTGCAATGTGCAAGGCAGAGCCTCCCGGCGCAAAAAAACTTCTGCACAACAGTCGCCAACTGAGACTCTTTTAGTATGGATTCGATCATATACCTTCATGACGGCACTTTTGAAGGGCTGCTGCACGCTGTCGCGTCAGCGGTAAAATCACCACAAAGCGTTCAGGGAATTTATGCCGATCAGGGATTTTCACCACGAATTTTCGATACACTCCTTCACATTCAGACTGACAGGCAACAGGCCCTCCGGCTTTTTGCGTACCTTAAATCACTCAAGGGCAGTGCCGCCCGTTTTGCCATAAATGGTTTTCTCAGCGATGACCATGAAGTGGGAATACATCTTTACCGGATGGTTCGGGAATGTCTTATTCGCGGCGCAAAGGCTACCCAGCTCTACACCCATGATTCGATCAGGTACCTCGACAAACTGTCCCAAAAGGTCAGTTCTGAGGTGCATAGATTTACCGGACTCATTCGTTTTCGAATACTTGAAGACGGCCTGCAATACGGTCCATTTGAGCCAGACTGCAACGTGATCGGCCACTGTGCCCTCCACTTTAAGCAGCGGCTTAAAAATCAGCGGTGGATACTGCATGATATTCGCCGTAACCATGCCCTGTACTGGGACGGTTATGCACTCCAGGCAATCGATATTGACGACGATTTCACCAGCCATGTGCGACACTATGGAGAAATCCCCGCATCCCGGCTCAGCGAGATAGAGCAGCACTACCAGGAACTGTGGAAATCTTTCCATACCGCTATCGCCAATACGGACAGAAAAAACCCGGATCTCCAGCGCCAGTTCATGCCCTGTCGTTACTGGAAATATCTTGTCGAGATGGGATAGCAACATACCGGCACCCCACCCCTCCCTTAATCCGTAAGCGCGGCAAAATATTTTACAATAATCTCTGCTGCGAGCCTTCATCGGCTTTTATTTTTTCAACACGACACGGTACATAGCGATGGAGCGGCGTCGCAGCAAGTCGATCCCGGTGCGTATTTTTAGTCAGGCGATTAACGTTAATACCATGAACTACACCGCGATACCGGAGACCGAAGCCGTGTGGAATCAACACCTGCCCCTTTCGAGCCTCATCGGTTATCTCCAGCTCTATCCATTCAGTTGCCGCCTCGGTGACTACCTTAACCTTCTCGCCATCTTGTACATTCAATGATTCCGCATCCTCCGGGTGCATAGCCAGCGTACAGGTCCTGCGACCGTCGTTCCAGGCTGGATTACGCATCAGGGAATTGGCATTTTCCGGCTTATGGCGTCCGGCGTTGAGAACCAGGGGAAAGTTCGGATCCGCTTGGAGAGCTACTGCTTCCCTGTTCGGTTCAATCTCTTCCATCCAGTCCGCCATCTCTGGAATGTAGAGATTGATTTTCTTATCCTTTGTCCGAAGCTCGCGCATATTATCGCCGTCGACCCTGCCGATCCACAGACCGGATCGGCTCGTCATGACTCGCTCATACACCTTCTCGGCATGGGCGATTGATGGCGAAAGTATTGCCAGAGGTGCGGAGGAACGGTACTTGATCATTCCTTTCAAGGCCTTACATATCTTTCGCGGGTTCATTAACGCCTCAAACACGGAAGGCACAGGAAGTCCTGTCCGGGACACGTCTTTTCTAAACGCTGCAGGTGATGCCAGAAAAATCGACCACAGCATATCAAGATTGGCCGATTTGGTGCTATTCTTTCGCGTCTCGGTAATGATAAGCGGCAGCAACCGGGCATACTTTCGGTTTTTCTGCAGCCAGGAAAAAAGAGCCATTGTATATTCCAACCGGTCTTTTTCTCCAGCTTTGTAGAGATAATCCGGCAGTTGTGGCACAACACCTGCCGCCTTGGCTATAGCAGCCAGAATACTGCCTGACTCTCTTGTTTTTGTTGTCGGCTCTATCACCGGATGACGCATCTGAAAAAATATTTCCGGGTAGTTCCAGGTGAAAAAGGATGCATCGTAAGACTCGTAAGCAGTTCGTGCAGGCAAAATATAGTCGGAAAGTTCAGCAGTCTCCGACATCGATATTTCTACCGTGACCACCAAATCGAGTTGTTTGAAGGCGTTTTCATAAGCCGTGGTATCTGCATAGGAGCGTAAAGGGTTCGACGAACTGAGCACCACAGCCCGTATCCGTTCCTCGTTATCGGAGAGGATCTCCTCGGGCATCACGTTAGGCGGGAACATGCCCATAATCGCCGGGAAGTCGGTACTGACAGTACGCCAGGTCCTCTCCGACCGTTCGTCGTTATGGCCGCCCAGGGGCAATACCGAACCGGGGATGACGTTGCCCCCCGATACGCAAAACCTGCCGCAAACAGCCAAAAGCAGCATATGCAGATATGTAGCAAGGGTCGAGTGTCGGTTCATATAGACACCGAGATCGAAGTGAAGGCACCAGGACCGGCAGGTCATCTCCCGGCAAACGCCACGCACCTGCTCGTAATCGACGTTGCAGACGGTGAGAGCCTGGCATATATCAAAATTTTCAAACCACCCGCGCACTGCCTCAAAACCTGAACAGGACTGCTCCAGATATTTTCGATCTTCCCACCCCTCCGCCAAAATGATGGCGATCATCGCTCGGGTGAGCAAGGCATCCGTTCCGGGTTGAAGCGGGATATGGATGTTCGCTTCTTTGGCGGTCTTTGATTTCCTCGGATCGATGATCACCAGCAGCTTGTTCGGATTGCGACTAAATTCACGAATGACAAGTGGCGCCCTCGGCATCTGGTGGCTCTCCATACCATTCCAACCGATGCCAACCAGCATTTCGGCATGTTCTTCATCCGGAATGGCAAATTTGTTCTGTCTGCCAAACATTCTCCCGGTACACCAGAAATACCCCGTCAGCTCCTGGGCAAGGGCAGAATAGTGGTACTTCGAACCAAGTCCGCGCATTAAAGATGTTCCGTATCCCGCTTCAAAATGTGACCCCTGCCCGCCACCTCCCATGAAGGCAAAAGACCGGGGGCCATGTTTATCAACGATGGAGCGAAGTTTTTCACCTATCTCGGAGAGTGCTTTTTCCCAGGAAATTTCCACGAAACCGTCAGCCGTCTTTTTGAGCGGCTTAGTCAAACGGTCTTCGTGTTGCTGGAAGTTTGCGATATTTTGACCTTTTCGACAAAGATACCCTCTGCTGCGAGGATTATCCAGGTCTCCCTTGACCTTAACAATCCGGTTATTTTCCACGCGCACCAAGAGCCCACAGTTCTGGGCGCACAAGGCACAACTCGTCGGCAGCCATTCGCTCATTTCTCACCTCATAGCATGAAGAATCTCCAGATATATTAACGTTCACGTAAGATACCATCTGACTTCATTATTTTAAAGAGGCATATTACCCATGATATGCTGACACTCTCCTACTCATGGGACCCTCCCATGGCTATTTGTCTGAGAAACAGCCAGGCCAATGGTGGCAACAGTATCGCGAAAGCCACGCAAAGCAGGAGAAAAGTCCTCTGGACGCCAACATTATCAGCAAGTATGCCGACCAGTGGACCAGTGCAAACAAAACTGAGGCGAAAAACCAGTGACTGCAGGGAAAGGATACCGGCACGATTGGCAGAGGGAATCTCCTGTTGTGCGTAGTTGAGCAGCATTGGACCACGCAGACCGCGCATACTGGTCAGCAGATAATAGAAAAGAAATCCCCAAAGCCCGCCATACAGTCCGAGCCCCAGATAGCCTGTGACGATCAACAGAATGAACAGCACCACCATGCGCCGGTCGCCCAGTTTCAGATGACTGCGATAGCTGGCCAGAGCAAATAAGGCGACACAAAGATTGGCAACAGCCCAGATTGATCCGAACCAGACAAGTGGAACCCCGCCGTCCTGCATATAAGGCTGGATCAACCAGATCGGATAGAAGGAAGCCATGCCTAATACCAGATTCAGGAAAATAGTGTAACGCAGTCGCCGGTTTTCCAGCAGCGCGTAGCGGGTGGACAACCAGGCCTCGACAAAATGGCTGGTCGGCGATTTGAGTTTTCGCTGAGGTTCGATCAGGGTGCGGGTCAGCAACAAGGCCAACACCCAGACGACCACCTGAATCATGAAGGGGAGCAACGGAGCGGCTGCATAAAGCAGACCGGCAAAGATCGCGCCGCAGGCCTCGCCGATCTGGCCCAACCCGTTCATCCGCCCTTCGTGACGGGCATAGTGATGTTCTTCTGCTTCGGCCTTCAGGCTTTCGTAAAGCAGGGCGCTGTCCGTTCCACTTATAAAGGAGAGGGAAATCCCAAGGATAATCTCTGCGACCAGAACCTCTGTAAAAGAATCGGCAAATGAATAGAAACCCCAGCCGATGATCCCGAGCAGTGAGGCAAAATTCAGGGCAGACCGGTAACCGATCCGGTCGCTCAGATAACCGGACGGGTACTCCATAATCACCATCGCGACAGAAAAGATCCCCTGCAGCAGCAGGATCTGTGTCAGGCTTAAGCCGATCTGATCCTTCCAGAACAGCGTGATGATGGCCATTGGAAACAGGCTCATCTTCAGGAAAGAGAAAAGGTAGAGCTTGTTGATATTGGAGTGAAAATTATTCTCTGCTGGCATAAAAATCCTTTTTTGCCTGGCATTGATCACAACAGCGAAAACTATTCTGCATTTTTTTAGTCCCGCATGGAGAGACATCAGCTTTCCCATGCCACAAACCAGCTCCATGCCACATTATCATAACGGCTCTCTTTCATTCTGCCGAAAAAATAAGGCCGGATCTGGTTTTAATTTCCTATGGCATCTCGTGCATCTTTTTTTTTCCAGAATCCGGAAATCAGCACTTCACACCCATCCAAAATGTAAACAGATATCTATCTGTTTACTCACACTGGCCTAACATTCATTGGTAAAGATAGGGGCCAGGAAAGTTACAGATCAAAACGGCAATTTTGCGCAGAGTTACCGAACGACAATCGGCTATAAAATCCGGCTCGGCAACGGCCGGCAAGGAGGTGATGCACTGGAACCTGTATGATGAGGAAAAAAACCATTCTTTTTGCTTACATGGCATTTTAAAAACAAACGAGGGGGTAAAGTAATGACGGTTACATTGTTTCAATCAAGGAAGTCACTGGTCTTGGCTTCTGCGTTATCTTTTTCAGTATTTTTCGTTTCGGTGTCAGCTTTTGCGGCATCATGGAGTTTCGGAATTATTTCTGACACCCAATGGAAGGACTCGGCAGATGGGAAGAATCCCAATTATGTGGCAGTCAACGTCATCAACCATATCAACCAGGAATTCATTGAGCATGGTGTCAAATTTGTCGTTGCAGTCGGCGATGTGACTCAAAACGGCGACAAACTTGGCATGGATACGACCGCCACCTTTCGGCAGGCGCTCTATAATGCAGGTATCGGCTTCTACCCGCTGCGCGGAAATCACGAAGATGCGGCAAGTGAAGCCGCCGAATTCATCCGGGTTTTCCCGCAAACCCAGAACGGCATCAACAACATGACTCCCCTTGATGCCATGGTCACCACTCCATATTACGGTGCACCGCCGCTCAATACCAATACTCCATTCACAGTTGGATCCAATTTCACTACCGTCTCTGCAGATTTCGCCGGGCTCACCTATTCGTTTGACTATAATAATGCCCGTTTTGTGCTGATCGATCAGTTCGAAACACCAACCACCCCGACCCACAGTGTTTTAAACCAGGCAGATGTCGATTGGGTCGGAACCCGGCTCTCCAGCAGGCCGGAGAACACCCATGCATTCGTTTTTGCCCACAAACACCTGAGCTCCGAAAATCACGCTGACACCCTCTTCGGTGCCAACCCCTCAGTAAATCCTGACGGACTGCAAGACCTCTATATGTCGCATCTCTACGAAAATGGTGTCCGTTATCATATTGGAGGACATGACCACATGCACAACCGCGCACTCGTAACCAGTCCGGATGGCAAATCAGTGGTACAAAATATCATCACGGCTTCGGACAGCTACAAGTTCTACATTCCACAAAATCCTGCAAATGACGACAAATACAATACCCCGGAATTCGGAATTAACAACGGTCCCCGTGAAGAAGAGATCGCCCAGCAACTCTTCACCATCGGCTACTATATCGTGACGGTCGACGGACCGAGGGTCACCGTCGATTACTACGCCTCGCCGAACGGTTGTAACGGTGACTGCGACCAGAATACGGACATCATTCCTTACACCTTCACCAAACAGGAATCCTTTGGCTATAGTCTCAACGGCCAGGAGTTTCTTGTACCCCAGAACGAATCCTATACCATCGTCGATGATCGTTTCAACAGAACCAAAGCGCAAATTCTCGATGGAATCAACAGCAGCACCGGGACAGACTTTGCCGGTCGACCTTTCACCAAAGACATAAACACCGGCTGGACAAGCAAAAAATATGGTAAACAAAATTTTAACAATGAAATTGTCAGCGATATTCTTACCTTGTGGGGCATGAGTGAGATAGGCGTCGACCAAACCGACACCTATACCTTGGCCATGAGCTATGAAGACGCAAGACCAAGTGCCCAAAATCACGGAAAAGGATGGGTCGGCCTTGCAACCAGAGATGATGACGGCAACTGGATCAACGCGGTCGATTTGAACTTCGGCGGAACCAAAAAATTTGTCTACGGGCCATGGCAACCGGGATATGAACTCGGCACCTATGGTATCGATACCCGTACCAGAACCGTCTGGGCGGTGGTCAACTACGGCGACGGTGATTTTGCCGCTGCCAGTCTCTATGAGCATCAGGGTCCAGCCAAACGATGCAGCCGGAATCATCATTTCTACGCGCATAATAGCAGAAGATAATCGGAAAGCCCGCAGGCTGCGACTTGCATTTCTCATCAAGCTGCACAGCCAGAAAGGGGATCAGTCCTCCCCTTTCTGCCTTTTTATTTAACATGGGTAGTTTTTTGACCAGGCATATCATAAGGTGATTTACCACTAAAATTCAGCTTAAAAGATCCAGAGGGATATGAGATGCCCTTTGCACGGGTGTTCCGCAGCCTGGATGGCTGCGGTCAAGCCCCCAGGGATGGGTTAAGGCGTCCCATGAAAAGGGCACTTCCTATCCCCATATAGCTGAGGTTTAGTGGTAATCACATATCGTAATGTAAAACCTTACTGCCACTCCTGGTACAGACTTCGCCGTTTCACTACTTGGCGGATATACTTACGGCTCTCCTTAAACGGCAGCGATTTAACCAGACGGGCAAACACCTTCTTCCTCGGCATTTTGTTGATTGCCGATGTCGCTTTTTGTATCGATTTTTTGGAGGTAAATGCCCTTCCCACGTTGGTAACGCCAGCATTGTAAGCAGCAATCGCGCAATAGGTGCGGCTGATTGGATCAAGAATTGCCTTTAGATAATCGTTTTTCAGTATGTCAAAATACGCGACACCCAGTTCGATATTATTTTCAGGATTATACAGCTATTGTGAGGTTAATTTCCGTTTCTTTCCGTAAATCATATGGTAGGCATCACGACCTCCTGTATGCGGCACTACCTGCATCAAGCCGTAAGCTGGCGTGTGCGACCGGGCTCGCGGATTAAACATTGATTCGGTATGAATAATTGCCATTATAAGGGCCGGATCCACATCATGTTTTTCCGCATGAGCCTGATTCCAGGGGATGAAATTTTCTGGCACGAACTTCCAGATGGTTCGATACAAGCTTAAATTTAACGCTCACCAGTAGACGCTCAATACCGTCTGCACCTCAAATCTTTAGTACCTTAGAGGGCTTATCTCCTACGACATCCTCGGCAAACTCTTTGACCAGCCAGCGAGAAACAGGACTGCCGTCAACCATGCGAATCTGGTCCTTGAGCAACGGATCTTTTCCAGGGATGGGCGGGGTTGAATCCAAGGTCAGGTCGTGGGGAGCAATAGCGATAACCTTGAGTGGTCGGCCTGCAGATAAAATCTCATCCGCGTCAATCCCATTCAATTTCGCCAGCATTGTCGTTTTCATGCGAAACCGTCTGGCAATCTTCGACAATGTATCTTTCTTGCGCACGAGACAGACACGAACTTCTTTTTTTTCTGCAGCTGTTGTCTCCACCACATCATTCGGTATGGTGATGTGCCTTTTCGCTCTCTGTGCTGTAATCATCTCTACCGGATCTTTGGCATCGCCCAAAACCAGATTGGCACCCCCCTGTCGTAAATGGGCCAACAACAATTCTCGCCGGGGATCGTCAGTAGCTTTTAAGAGGATCTGCACATACGCTACACCATTCTCAAAATCCACGGCACTGCGTTCGCGCAGGTCCTCTTCGTACTGAACCCACACTTTAGGGCTTGGAAGCCAAACATTTTCGGAACCCCAGATATCGGCCACACGACTGTCCAATTCAGCCAACACATCTTTGGCCTGGTCATTTATTCCAGAATCCTGTGCTTTCATTGCATTGGCCAGGATGGGCAAACAGGCCATGCATAGTATTCCGGTTCCGATAATTAAGATCTTGCTAATCCATTGATGGGGCTTGCTGCTCACGCCCTCCCCTCTGGTTATGCCAAGCTTCACGCTTCGAAATGATGGGTAATCACATCTAACATGATAAAGTGATTGGATTTACTGTAACTTGAATAAAAACAACCGGGCCACACTGTACCACATTGTGGCAATCCAACATCAATAGAATATCGATGTAGTCTTGTCAAGCGTGAGAACTTTTTATCGTGGCACCGGGTACAAATCAGAACGAAACAAGGACCTTTTTGTCAAGCCGCATTCCAGGACGTATCGTGACAAGATCCTGTTTTTTACCGGATGCAACACCGTGTTGCCTATGCTTTCCAACAGATCCGGATATGATTTATGATTTTTTATGGTACTGCGGGTGATTTTTGCGAATAAATCTAAATTTTCGATGAGAATGATTACAATAGGCTTATATTGGTCAATGCAGTATTGCAGACATTTGCAAAAAAGCATGAGGGAAATCCCCCCTCACAAGTGCAAGGCTTACCTTAACAAGAGCTAATATTATGAAAACAAAATTCAGCTTACTGATACTCATAGGATTGGGGCTTCAATTATCAGCATTGCCCGTATATGCTGGTGCCAATGATACAATCAACCAGAATCAATCATCAACAAATAAAATCATCACCCAATTCAAATCTGACCCCAATCAAGACAGTATCACAGTGCCAGACGCAAGACGCCAAAAAATCATAAAAACAAAACGAATACGCAGACAGATTAAAAAGCTCAGAAGTGCGAAATAAACCTTGTCACTGTCTTGATCTCATTTACAGATTTTTCCTGTCCGGAGCTGGCCTCACATATAAGGAGTAAGCGACATGATACGAGCATATGCGGCATTTGCGGCTGGAGGAGAACTTCAGCCTTTTGAATATGAACCCGGAGAATTAAACCAGAACGAGGTTGAAATAGATGTAGAGTACTGTGGGATCTGCCACTCGGACCTCAGCATGGTGAATAACGAGTGGGGTATCTCCCAGTACCCGCTGGTACCGGGACATGAAGTAGTCGGAACAATCGCGGCCAGGGGCGAAAATGTGACCAATCTGGAAGTCGGTGACACGGTCGGCCTCGGCTGGCATGCCGGTTACTGCATGACCTGCGGCAATTGTATGCAAGGCGACCATAACATGTGTACCAGTGCAGAGGGAACTATTGTCGGCCACCATGGCGGTTTTGCCGATAAAGTCCGTGCCCAGGCAGCAAGTGTCATCAAGCTGCCGGAGGGAATTGACCTGGAAAGCGCCGGCCCGCTGTTTTGCGGCGGCATCACCGTTTTTAATCCACTGATCCAGTTCGGCATCAAGCCGACTGATAGTGCAGCGGTGATAGGCATCGGCGGTCTCGGACACATGGCATTACAGTTCTTAAACGCCTGGGGGTGCCGGGTGACCGCCTTCACTTCCAGTGAGGCCAAGACCAAAGAGGCCATGGAACTGGGAGCGCATCGGGTCATAAACTCCCGTGACCCTGAGGCCCTGGAGGGTGCGGCTGGTCAGTTCGATCTGGTGCTGTCTACGGTCAACGCGAAAATGGACTGGAATAAATATATCGCAACCTTGAAGACCAGAGGCCGATTGCACCTCGTCGGTGCCACCCTTGAGCCGCTGGACCTGCAGTTATTTCCGATGCTCATGGGCCAACGCTCCGTGTCGGCCTCCCCAGTCGGGGCTCCTGCCAACATCGCCCGAATGCTTGAGTTTGCCGTCCGGCACAATATTAAGCCGATTATTGAAAAATTCCGGTTCGACCAGATCAACGAGGCCCTTGCCCACCTGCGCAGTGGTCGCGCCAGGTATCGAATTGTCCTGAGCAAATAGGCGGTTGACGGATGCAGCATGACTGCATCCGTCGCTGTTTGTTGAAAAATTCTTGGCTGACATTCTTTTAGACAGCATAATTATCAAGGCTGCCTGCTACGCGAAAAGTTCAAAGTAACAAAAAATTAGTCACTCACCAGTTCCGCGAGTAATCCCCGGGCAAAATCAAGGCTAGGGTCAAGAGTGAGCGCGAGACTGAGAAACTCAACCGCCGACTCTTTATTGCCAATTTTATTATAATTGACGCCAAGATTGGCATAATCGATCGCCGATGCCGGATTCAGATCGACAGCCCGCTGAAAGTGGATGATGGCTTTTTCATATGTCTGCATCTTAAAAAAACAAACGCCGAGCGTATTATGCAGGTCCGATCTCTCTTCGTCCTCCTCAAGCCCTTTATAAAGGATTGCAACCGCTTCTTCATATCGGCCGAGCTCCTTTAAACAGCTGCCCATATAAGAATAAATATACGGCAGATCCTCTGTCTCCGGCCGCATGGCAAGCGCCCGCTTGAAGTGCTCCAGACCCGATTCGGGAAAACCCATATCGGAAAAATTACGTCCGCGGTAGAATTCGAGATAGTAGGCCTGGGGCAGAAGATTTTCCATCTGCTCCAGCTTTTCCTCCAGTAGATCCGAATCACTGACCAGCTCGACGAGAAGCTTTGCGGAAAAAAGCCCGACATCGTTGATCATCGACCTCTCCCGAAAATGCGCCCCGGGAACTATAGTGTATAAAGCTGGAATATTCAGACCATCATGGGTCACATCGATCATCAAAACGTCCATGCCGATATTTTTTAACGCGGCAAGACAATTGTCTACCTCCACCTTAATATTGTTATGCGATAGATCAGCCATCTCACCTATCGTGGTTGTTTCAGGTGAATCGGTGAGATATTCAACCTCTTCCATAGCCAGCGGTTTCGGCAGTCCAGAAGCAATATAGTTGGCATCGGTATTAAAATCTCCAGCAAGCTGGGCCACCTCGGTGATTGCCCTGATCAGCGCTTTTTCCGGGCTGGGAGTCGTTCCCGCAGTATAGACAATCTCACTTTTCCCGGGAAAGGTCGACCGGTCAATGGCCAGGGCGGCGACTGTACATATCCCTGTATCAAGCGTAAAATCGTTAAGATACAGTTCAATATTATTTTTGCGAAATTTCTCAATGAGCTCTATGGCCACGGCATCCTGCAGAGAATCCGGGTCAATTTTCGGGGTGACACTTTTGGTGTTGTTAACGACGGAGCAGACGTGCCTCTCGACAATCTCGCAGATACCCTGCAGGGCGGCTTCCTCATAGGTATTACCTGCCGAAGGGCCATTGAATTCATTGATGGCAAAAAACCAGGAAAACGGGATGAGTACATCCTGGCCGGTGGTGACATTGGTGCCCCAGACCCACTGCATAGGAATATTGTCGAGTAATTGTTCCAGGAGTTCAACTGTGGAATGCGTGTCGTGCACCGAGGCAAGCAGGTAATGCAGATCGAGTACTGGATACCCAGCCCTGTCCATGGTTTTGTAGTCCCCGGACAAAAAATTACCGGAGTTATTCTTAAAAGAAAAAAACGAGAAACGTTCGGCAAGTTCCATGCACGCAGAGGCTTCGGCCTGGATCGGCGAGGCACCTTTCCCCATCTGCTTTTTAGTGCCGGTCAAGGCAAGAGCATCGTCGCCGCAGACACTGAAAAAGACCGGAATGTCAAGACGTCCGTTATCGATCCTGCGCACTTCATTTAATATTTTCAGATCAAGTGACTCGACCCTGGCATAAAAATTTTTCAGGGTCTCTTCCGGGCTTATAGCTTTATCCTGATCGACCGTAAAGGTCTTCAGACAATCACTGAATTGGATAGATTTTTTTTTCATTTTTTCCTGACTTTTATTAAAACGTAAAATGGGTCCCCGAACCGGAAGACTTTTTCCAGTTCAGGTTTTCCAGCTCAAGATTTATTTTCTTTAAATTCCCGGCTGATATGGCGCAACAGATCAGTATATCTGCTGCTCCCCTGCAAAGTAACCGTGCGGGAAAGATCAACGTTGGGCACAATGGTAAGGATCAAACGCTCCTCCGGAAGTATCTCGATCGCCTTGCCGGACCATTCAATAACCGTCAGGCCGCGAAGATAAAAGTATTCGTCAAAGCCGAGATCTTCAACCTCGGTGACATCCTGCAACCGATAAAAATCCATATGATACATCGGTAATCGTCCCGGATACTCGTGCAGCAACGCAAAGGATGGACTGGTGACATAACAACTATCCGGCACCTCAAGACCACGGGCAATGGCCTGGGTAAGGGCGGTTTTCCCAGCGCCTAGATCGCCGTCAAGACAAATCACATCCCCCGGCATTGCCTGGCGACCAAGGAGTCTGCCGAGTTTTTCAGTATCGCTGAGCGTATGCAGCTGGATTCGGGTTGTGTCCACAGATACCTCCGGTTTGATCAATAGACCGGCAATGTATGCCATGTCTCCTGAGGAAAAGCATTAAAAAATTATTATTTCATAGAAACAGCGAACCCCGCTCAGGCTTAGACAGCTCTCAATCCTGAACGGGGTATATGATTTGACATTCTGCAGCAGGCCTTGACTTAACTCACTTTATCAACTTTCTCCGCCTGCAGACCTTTATCAGTTTTAGCAACTGCAAACTCAACCATTTCCCCTTCGGCCAGACTTCGAAAGCCTTCACCCTGAATAGCACTGTAGTGAACGAATATATCCGATTCACCGTCCGGTCTTTCGAGAAAGCCATACCCCTTGCTTGCATTAAACCATTTCACCTTGCCTCTGATACGTTCTGACATACTGCATCCTCCCCAGGAATGATCGGATACGACTACAGCTGTGTGACAACGTATAGTCATACCCCTGTTAAAGACAACGTTCCTAACAGACTAAAACGCATGCGTATAGTATCAGAAAAATAAATAAAATGTCAATCCACATCCGCTTATTCCAGCCTATAAACAGCGACTTCAACCTTATTGCTCAAAGTCGAACTTTTGATTATTCCTTCAACCACCATGTCATAAGCAATTGAAATGGATCGTAATAGAGCGGTAAAACTGACGGAGCGAGGAACTTATTTTGATAACTCAATCGATACATCGGCAAATACCAGTTGGGAATCAGGTAATACCCATACCAGAGTACTCTATCAAGGGCACTGCATGCAGCGACTAATTCTTTTTTTGTGCCGGCATATATAATACGATCAACAAGACCATCGACCGCCGGGGACCGTATTCCGGCATAATTCTGTGAACCAATTTTGTCGGCAGAAGACGACTGCCAGTAATTACGCTGCTCGTTGCCCGGCGATTGTGACTGGCCATAGCCGGCGACAATCATATCGAAATCGAACGTTTTCAAGCGTTCCACATACAAGGTCTGATCAAGTGTCCTGTAACTCGCCTGAATACCGAGTTTTTTCAGATTTTTCACATAGCTTGCCATAACCCTTTCAAATGCCGGAGATACAAGCATGATGTCGAAAACAAACGGTCTTCCCTGCGCATTGGTGAGCACCCCGTCCTTTACGTGCCACCCGGCTTCATTTAACAGTGTTTTGGCCTGCAGCAGATTTGTCCGCATAGCCTGTTGACCATCGCTAACTGGAGTGGCAAGGGGGGTTGTAAACACTTCTTGCGGCAGAAGTTGCCGGTACGGTTCCAGGTATTCCAATTCCAGTCCCGTAGGAACACCTTTTGCCGCCAGATAGGAGTTACTGAAAAACGAGTTATTTCTGGTGTATTGATCGTGAAAGAGAGATTTGTTGATCCAGGCAAAATCAAGGGCCAACCCCAGAGCCTGTCGCACTTTTCGATCCTGAAAAAGC
>JBBRDD010000047.1:0-26727 GCA_038204235.1 Desulfobulbales bacterium | reverse complement strand
AATCTTTGTTCCGAATTCGACGCTGAGCGCTTCGGAACGTGCAATTACTTCCTGCGGATCGGAGATATCGGCCGGCGTAATCTTGTTCAGCACTTCGGCTGCCGTGTACCCCAGCATGCACTCGGCACCGACGTTGAAGATTTGAATGACGCCGTGAGCGTCGGTGGCAATACTCGAGAAATTAGCGCTGTTGAAAATCGCGTTCTGCAGATCTCCTGCCTTAAAAAGCGTCTCTACAGCCTGCTTGCGCGCGGAGTTAATAGTACTTTTTTTCATGTCATTTAGAGGAAAGGTCTGCTCTGCAATATGATTGTTTTATAAACATTCTTCGAAGTGGCTCTTGGTGAAACTCAGCCGGATATCTTTCTTTTCGGTCTAACTGAGCATGCTTGCCCATTCGGGAAAACGTTGTACCCTTGTTGAAGACTTCCTTCCTCTGGCCTGTTCGACCAGCCCATTTGACTAAGCATTATATAGAGGTAATATCCGAAAAGAGCAACAAAAGGAAAAATAACAGTGCAGATACTTCGAGAGGATTGGTTATTGGGTTCGGGGTTTGGGCAGTGATGGATCGTTTATGTGACGATTCTTGTTATGCGAAGCATACTCTCCTAATTGACCACGCCAAAATAACCAGTTCGGAGAATCCGGACATAGCGCCGATCAGGTAGGGCGAGGGCAGGTGCATGTCGAAATCCTGCGGTACAATGACGGATGCAAGGGTCGAGGAATCGCGTTTGTCAGTGCCCGCGCAACAAAGGATACGGGTTTATCGCCGTTGATTTCCACCAAAGTTTCTCCGGACCCAGCACGGAGACCTCGAAGTGCAGATGCGGCGCCGCATCACTGGCATTGCCGCTGGAACCGACCTGGCCGATTGGATCGCCACTTCGTAATTGTTTGCCCTCTACGAGGTCCGGCGCATAGCTGTCCAGGTGCGCGTAGTAATAGACAAATTTTTCTGCGGGATCGAACTGGTAGACGGTCAGGCCGCCCAGATTGCTGTAGAACAGTTTCACGACTGTGCCATCGTCCGCTGCGATCACCTTGGTTCCACTCGGCGCCATGATGTCGATCCCGTCGTGGATACGGCCGTTGCTGCGTGCATCGGTGTAGCTGTCGGTCAACTGGCTGGCTTTGATGCCCACGACCGGGATCAACAGTGGCAACGAAGGACTCTCGGTCGACATCGGGGCCACTATCATCGGCGTTACTCCGGTCGCGGTGGATTGCAGAGAGGGACGGTTGCCGCTATCCATTGGTATCGCTGGCGACAACCATGGATGAAAACCATCCGCCGCTGATACGGCGTTGAAATTTGCTGTCGGCGTGGTGGATTGTTGTGGCGGGTTGATTGCTGCTGGCGTATCTGCCGCCAGCAGCTGCGGACAGAACACGAAGGCGAAGATGCCGGCCGCGCCAAACAACGCTCCGCCGACAAAGAACCGCACGTGCTTCAAAGCAGGATGTATGCGTTGCTCGGCGCCGTTTGCCACTGACGGGTCGGGATTCATGCCTACCTGACTCATTCCTGCAAAATCACCGGCATGCCGGGCGAGACCGCCTGCGCCAGCGCCAGTGCATTCCAGTTAGTTAGGCGGATACAGCCATGTGACTGTGTCTTACTTATTTTCGAAGGCTCCGGCGTGCCGTGGATCCCGTAATGTTCTTTCGACAAATCGATCCAGACCACGCCAACCGGGTTGTTCGGGCCGGCCGGAATTGTCGCTTTTTCCTTTACCGACTTGGCATCCCAGAACAGCGCCGGGTTGTAGCTGAATACCGGCTGCTTGGCGACGCCCAGGATTTTCCAGGCACCGATCGGTAGCGGATCGTGCTTGCTGCCTGTGGTGGCAGGAAATTGAGCGATGATCTTGCCCGCCGCATCCACCAGCATCACCACCGAATCGGACCTATCGACGACAACTTTTGCAATCTCTGGCAAAAGCACGGGCGAACAGATATTCGGCACCACAATGTCCTGTCCGGCTGTGGCGAAATCCTGGCCCGAATTCAGTTGTTGCAGCAAAGCCGGGCTCGCATGGAATTTTTCGCCAAGCGCTTCGGCCGGCGAGGCGTATCCGAGGGCCGGCAGTTTGGCCTGTTCCATAATGTCGTGCGGTATCGGGGCGAAAGGACCTGCGACATCCTCTGCCGTAATCCTGTAGGTCACCAGTGCCGATACCGCATCGCGATTCAGCGTAGTCCAGGTGTTCGCGTCGATCGTGCCGTTTTCATCCAGCCCCTTGCTGGCCTGGTATCCAACGATCGCCCGCCGCATGGTCGAGCCATAGACGGCATCGATCTCGCCAGGCTCAAAATTCGCGCGACCCAGCAGTATCTGCGCGCGCAGCACCGCGGCGCCGCGGGTTTTCGGACCGACTGTCGCGACCAGGCTGGCGTCGTTGACCGCCTCCGTTGATAATGGTGCCAGGTAATCGCTATCCAGGGGGGAAGAAGCTCCCACATTGGCGGCTGCGGAAGGATGGCAAGTACCCAGCACCGACACCCAAATTGCCCAAAACAGCATCAAAAAATAGTTCATTGTCGCGCTCCTCCATTCATGCTCAACCCCTGTATGAGCTCAACCAACGATGTGATCTTTCCGACCAGAGATTTCGAGAAGATATTATTCTGAGCAGTGTTCAACTCACGCTCCAATACCTTCGCCTCAATTTCATGCACCAAGTATACCTGTTCCATGGTGGCATCTGCCCCCGTCTTGCCTTCCATGCTTAGTCTTTCAGCATTTTTTACGGGGATAAACTTTCCGGAACTTGCGTTAAAAATAACGTTATAAGTTCCTGATTTCTGTTTTTCAGCCATGATATCCTCTATCAATATCGTCCCCAACATTAGCAGTAAAAATGTAGATGTCTTTGTCATCAGCGAATTCTATCATCGCTGAAAATTTATCATTGTCTGACAACGTTTCGGCTGTGGAGGTTTGTTGCGTCAACAAGGACTCGATTCAGTAAGTTCTTAAGACCATCCCTTGTGTATGGTTTGTGCAGGAAAGCTTGGGGGAGCTCCTTATAATCACCTTTCATTGCATGGATTTCGTCGTAACCGCTGGAAAGGATTACCGGAAGGTCTGGCTTGATTTTACGCAGGGCAGCAAGGGTTTCCCAACCGTTCATATCCGGCATGGAAAGATCGGTGAGAAGACAATCTATACTGTTATGATGTTTTTGAAACAGAGCAACGGCCTCGTTTCCACCTTCAGCTACAAAGACAGCAAAACCAAGGTGTTCAAGTACTGCCTCTGTCACCGTGCAAAATAGCGGATCATCGTCTACCAATAGCACAGTTTTTTTTACCGTGAAACTCTCTTGTTTTATCATCAGGGTACCCTTTACAAAAACGATTATTAACAATTTCTTTCCCCTGATTTATGCGTCTTTGGGGAATACCACTCAATAGCATACAGAGACGGGAAATGTTGCTTTCGGTTACCAAAACTGGTTTTTTCTGTTGGGTTGCCCAATTATGAACCTTACTCTTTTAAGAGCAATGACTGTGCCAGGTCCATATTATGGGTGACCACATCGACTAACATTCCGCTTTGTCAGAGAAAATATTCATGAAACAGGGAACAGGGAGCTATCAATGGATTTATGATATTGGTCAAATACCGCCAATTGGTTATGTGTGACCACTATTGGATTCCAGGGCTTTCAAAGATG
Source organism: Desulfobulbales bacterium (assembly GCA_038204235.1). Classification (GTDB taxonomy): domain Bacteria; phylum Desulfobacterota; class Desulfobulbia; order Desulfobulbales; family Desulfocapsaceae; genus Desulforhopalus_A. The sequence goes on along the minus strand of JBBRDD010000047.1, from coordinate 23,041 downwards.
CGAGACCGCAAAGGAAGGACAGAGAAGAGGAGGCCGCTCTCCGGGGATGAGATGTTGTTGATACCTGGAAGGTATTATGTCTGTGAATGAAATGGAATCACTGGCCGGGATCGTCTGGAATGTTCAGGCAGGATCTTTTGACGAGGACGACACTGCCTACTCAGATCTTAATAGTCAACAAATCTATATTCGATCAAGACCTCCTGACTTTTCCTGGATGACTTTCCGAGCATGTCTGCAGCTACATATTGCCTGTAATAATCTCCTGGCGAGAGTTGTTCATGAGAAAGGCTAAGCCTGGTTCATGAACCTAAACCGAGACCAATCAACGAACATCTCTATCTTCAATCCAATTCTTTAAGGTTCTCCTAACAATTGAGCCAATATTGGACATAGCAGCCGCAATCCGCTCCCGCAGAATTTGCTCAGGTGTCAATTGATCAGCAGCGAATGATTCACTCGCTGCATTTAGTAATTTATGGTCTTACAGCCCTAACAAAGCCCGCTTTTCCTCTGCTGAAGCTACGTGATGGACCGCACTGGTCACCAATTTCCCAGGCCCCAACATATGCCTGTCCATTATCGTCTGCGAGCCAATAATTACCTTCGAGTCGTACCTTAACTTCTCCGTTGAGCTTTAAATCGAAGACTGAGAATATCTCATACAGTTCCTGTTTAGTAGGCAATCTCCAATCGTTATGTTCTCCATGGTTTATTGTTTGGATATACAACTGAACTTCTTTTTCAGTTTTTATTCTTTTTGACCTTTGTATCTGCCAGTCTAGGTGACTGATACTATCTTGAAACACATTTTCTGAAACAATTGTAAGGGGTTTCGTTTTGCTGACAGCGAGTAATGGAAGAAAGACAAACAGGGTTATCACTGATATAACTAGTATAATAGTGGTTGCTTTCGATTGATAGGTAGACACATCCGACCTCATTTGCGTAGAATTTTATTGTATTGGTACTAAAGAATAGCCTTTAGCTTGATATCCAGTAAGTGAAACGAAGGTATTGCCGACAACTTTAATCCCAGGCAAAATTGTATTGTTATCAACCTTAAATAAGTTCGTAGCAATGGAACACGCTTCCAGCCGGACTCCTGACTCTTTGAGTTCTTTCAGTATGAGTGCTGATTTTTCCAAACTTTGCTGATCCTCTTCTGAAAATGACCAGAGTTCTGAACTAACCAGCCGGACAGACGCTCCTCGGAAAGCTAACACAATATCAGGATGCTGCCCTTGGCGTAATAAATCACCTCTGGTCATCTTTATCACTCCGAGGTAGAGTTCCAGTTTTTTGGCCTCGCTCAAATTGATATCAAAAAGAATTTTAGTATCTTTTACACCCTGGAGTGCGTCGCTGTCATCAGTTTGAGCTGAAAGTGCCGGGTTTACGAGTCCCATGAAAAAGAGGCAAAAAAGTATTGTTCTGATCTGATATATTCTTGTTTTCATCTGTTTTCCTTGTTTTTTGTGGAACGAACGCTCGTTCTAGCGGTTGGTTAAAAAAAATTACTTGCAGGCACCTCTCCAAGCGCACTCCCAGCATTCATCGAAGTAGGATGGTAGAGGCTTTTCCAGGACCCCGTCCATTCTCAGAAAGATGAGACGGATAGCACCTCCAAAGATAGTTACTGCTGCAACATTGAGATCAATTTTACGGAGTTCCCCACCATTTATGCCGTATTCAACCATCTTCTTCATGAGTGAAAAAGGGCGGGAGGAACATACTGGTTTTTCTCCTGGCATGAACTCCGTGTGTTTGGCATAGAGCATGAAATGCATTGCATCGCGGTTTACTTCTGCTACCTCAAAAAGGTACTCCATGACCGCTCGGCAACGGTCATGTGTTGTTTTGAAGTTAACCATAATTTGGGAGACCTCATTCGTCATTCCAGCTTCGATATGGGTGAACAATGCTTTTGCTATGGCTTCTTTGTTCTTGAAATGATGATAAATTGAGCCAATGCTGACATTTGCTTCTTTTTGAATATCATGAACCGAGGTACTGAAATATCCGTGTTGGGAAAAGAGTCTCAACGCTGCTTCTAAAATAAGCTCCCTCCGATCGGGAATCTGTTTTTGGACCATTAGGATTCCTCATAAGCTAAAATAGCAAAACGAACGTTCGTTCTAGAACATGATGTTTTTGATGATATTTGTCAACAAAAATTAATGATCAAACATAATAAATCACGTGTTTCCTTAATGTTAAATAATAAAATAATCTACAATATTATTAAAGTCACAATACGCTATACCAGCGTTTGCACGAGGTACACCTTCCTGCTGAAAACTATATTCGATTTTGACAGCGATCAGGGGTCAGATATCATCACCACTACGAGTTGATCCGCCAATGTGCTCCGCATCGGTACTCTCATCCTAATGGCTCCTCCATTTGGATTTCTCCCTTAGCATCGAAACGACAGGCTCCCCGAACTTATCCTGGGATGGAAATAGGTCTCGGATTTGCCGGACCTTGGCCCTAACGCTCACCACCATGGTTCCTTACCACACCAGCTTAAGGTGGTGTGGAGCCCGCTCCTGCAAGCCGACTCCGAGCGCCCTACCCTCATTTGCGTGGAGCCTCGCGGCCCACTATCGCCGATAGATCTATCCAGAACGACTCGATATATCTTCATTTTACCTGTTGTTATAGTAAGTTTTGTTAAATCACTTACAATCTATGAGAATTTGTTTTAACCTGAGAGGATTGAGGCGGCCTTTCAGTCAACAGTTTATTTCCTGGTGGAAATTGATGAAAAATGAGCAGAAAAATGAATACGGGGAAATTGTCTCACTTCTTTTAAAATCTGGAACAGTGAGTGAGAAGCAGGTTAAACACGCCGCACGAATACGACAGAAACTGGCAACTCCGGCTTCACTGGTCAATGTCCTCAAAGACCTGGGCTTCGTTACCGATGAACTAATGCGAAAAGCGTTGCTTGATACCAGGATGTCCATCCGCATCGGGAAACTGCTTGTTGAGTTGGGACATCTTGAAGAAGATGACCTGACCGCCGCCTTTAACATCCAAAAAGAGCGGGAGACGGATCTAAAACTCGGTGAAATCCTGATAAAATACAACTTTATCGATGAAAGGATATTTAACAGGATTCTTTCCATTCAGCTTGGGTTTCCACTGATAGATGTAAATGTATCGCTGGTGGACAAAGCTCTTTTCAACAAGGTTCCTATAAGGATAATTATTGAGCACCAGTTTGTTCCAATTAAAACCTCGGACGGTGCTGGTCTTGTGGCTTTTGCCGATCCGCTTGACAAAAAAAGCATCGATGCCGCAAATGAATTCTTGGGAGGCAAGGTAAGCCCCGCAATCGCCGAAAAAAAGGCGCTAGGCGATACGATTAAATTGCTGACAAACCTGGCTGCCGGTAAAACCGTTAATGTCGACGCCAAAACGGTGGTCGGCATCGTTAACTCCATGATTATCACCGCAGCCAAAGAAGACTGCAGCGATATTCATGTAGAGCCCCAATCAGATCGTCTGCAGGTCCGTTTTCGTGAAGACGGTGTTCTGCGTCCTTATAAAAATTTTCCTGCCGATATCATCCCGACATTGACCAGTCGAATAAAAATTATGTGCGGAGCCGACATAGCCGAAAAACGCCGGCATCAGGGCGGGCGGATCCTTTTCGAGTACGATGAAGGCAGTATTGATATTCGAGTGTCCTTTTTCGTAACTATATATGGGGAAAAAATTGTTTTCAGGCTGCTGAAGCAAAAAAGAGAACTTCTGGATATCCATACTATTGGCATGGCGCCCAATATGCTGGCTAGATTTATGGAGGATGCTGTTTATCAACCAAGCGGTGTGCTGCTGGTCACAGGACCCACCGGATCGGGGAAGACGTCCACCGTCTACAGCTGTATCAATCATATAAAAAATCCGCAGATAAGTATTATAACTGCAGAAGAACCGGTAGAGTATGTGATTGACGGTATTGCCCAATGCTCCATCGATCCATCTATTAACATGACCTTTGAAGAAACTTTGCGGCATATCGTCCGACAGGATCCTGATGTGATCCTTATAGGTGAAATCAGGGATAACACTTCAGCGGAAATGGCCATGCAATCGGCCTTGACCGGCCATAAGGTTTTGAGTACCTTTCATACTGAAGACAGTATCGGTGGTCTTATCCGTCTGCTCAATATGGATATTGCACCTTTTCTTATCTCATCAACGATTGTCAGCGTGCTGGCCCAAAGACTGCTGCGCCGGGTTTGTGAATCCTGTGCCACGGAGGCAAAACCGACACCAATCCAACTGCAAAGGATGGGGCTTTCGGCATCTGATCTCATGGGAGCACGATTCAGGAAAGGGCGTGGTTGTTCAGACTGTAAACAGACGGGTTATAAAGGCCGGGTAGGTGTCTTTGAACTACTGGTGCTCAATGAACTGGTCCGGGACGCCATACTTGAGCAGAAAACCAGCTACGAGATACGGCAAATCAGTATTGAGCATTCCGGATTAATCACCTTGCTGGAGGATGGCCTGGTAAAGGCTGCCGCAGGCATCACCAGTATTGAAGAGATGCTGCGCTGCTTACCGAAACTGAACAAACCTAGGCCATTGGCTGAAATACGTCGCCTTTCTGGAGAATAATACTTTGCAGCAAAACCTTTCGTTTCTAGATGTGGTAAAACAGTATATTGAGACAGGCAACATTGTTTTACCTGTATTAAGTTCAGCAGCCATGAGGGTCCAGCAGGAACTGATAAAGAAGGAACCTGATATGCGGGTTCTGGAGAGTCTCATCTGCCAAGACCAGTCACTCTCAAGCCAGGTTTTACAAATGGCTAACTCCGCATTCTATCATGGACTTGTTGAGATTATGACAATCAGGGCGGCTATTGTCCGCCTTGGCATGCAGGAAGTGGGACGCATAACTCTTCTGGCTGCTACCAAAAATCAGTTCCGGAGTGAGAACAAGGAACTAAATTTTCTAATGCACAAGTTGTGGCAACATTCAGTGGGATGTGCTCTTGGAGTGCAGTGGTTGTCAAAGCGATGTAAACTCGATGAATTTAAAAGCCGCGCATTTTTTGCCGGACTCTTTCATGACGTGGGCAAACTGTTTGTCCTGATGGTGGCGGATCAGATGAAACAAAAGGATAAGAATCTGCCCATTACCAACGAATTGATTATGGAAGCGATGAACCTCCTGCACACAGAACAGGGATACATTCTCATGAAGCAGTGGAATCTACCCGAAGAGTACTGTGTCATTGCAAGAGACCACCACAATATTGACTTTGACACGAAAAATCTTCTTCTGCTGCTCGTTCGTCTCAGTAATATGGCTTGCCTCAAGCTTGGTATCGGCTTGGCTATAGAACCCTCACTGGAAGTGTCAGCAAGCGAGGAGGTTCACCTACTTAACCTTTCTGAAATCGATCTTGCCGAACTGGAGATTCTCCTTGAAGATACCGCTGTCCTTGCCGGTTGATGAGTCAAACTGCAGCTTTTAGCATTAACGGCGCGTAAAAAAGTGGCATCACCGCTTTCCGCCTTAGGGTCTTGTACACCGACGATCATTAACGACACTTCGTTACGGGTGGAAGCCAACATGGACATGCCGGCGAAGGCGAGGATATACTTTTACTCGGTGTCTGAGACCATTTTACTGCTTTGTGGGCTATGTCCGCATTATTACAATTTGTTAAGCTAACGGATCCCAGACACTAACAAATTGTATTTGACAGTATATTCATTCGAAATCGAATGGATTTCTCCAACATCTCGTTATATCAACAAACTGAGTATTTCAAGAAGGACATAGCATAGTTACTGTATTATGATCAAGACCTGAAATAGCCCAATCACCCTGTTTAAACGAACGTAAAAGGATTATGCGAAAAATAGCATTTGGGTACTCAACCCGCTGTAATATCAGGTGCGCCCACTGTGTTGCAGCCAACGACAAACCAGAAAACATCAAGATGGAGCTATCTCGGGCCAAAGAGATAATCAGAGATTTAGCAGAAGCACACGTAACCGGAATTAGTTTTACCGCCGGAGAACCGTTTATCTATTTCGACGACCTTCTTGAGCTCGTAAAATTGTGCAATGAACTGAACATTTACACTAGAATTGTTACCAATAGTTATTGGACCAAAAGTCCTGAAAGCGCAACCAACCACCTCACCATGCTGGATCAGTGTGGCATCTGCCAATTACGTTTGAGTTATTCTAAATGGCACCAGCAACACATACCACGTGAAAATATTCTGAATGCTGCTCACGCCTGCCGAAACGCGGGAGTAGATTATTTTGTTTCTTTTGTAACCGATTTCACCGAAGACGATGACTCTTATGAACAATTTCTCCGGGACAATAGTTTGAAATATTTTCCCGAACCGGTAATCTATGCTGGTCGCGCAGATAGCTTTGATCGAAAGGCAATTTTTACTGATTACCAGGAAAATAGGTGCAGCATGAACGCCTATCTCGCGCCTGATCTTACAATGTATGCCTGTTGCGATGCCGGCAGCCATTTTACTGCTACAAATTTTTTCCGGCTTGGTAATCTGAAACAGGATTCAATGGAACAACTCTTTGCCAAGAGTGAAAACTGTCAACTCTATAACTGCATCAGATCTATAGGTATAACGGCGATAGCCTCATATGCAGGATTAAAAGCAAGAGACATCGTTACCTACCGGAAATGTGAACTTTGCGAAAAACTCTTCAATTCACAAAAGACGCTCAGCCATCTTGAAAAGGCGCTAAATAATGGGCTTCCAAACCTGCTCAGATAAAAAGTCCATGTGTTTTGGCTTTATCTGCACAAATCTTGACCATATTTTTGCCGACCACGATTTTGCTTTCGTAGTATAAAGAGAATTCCAGAATCTCTTTGGGAGAGGGTAGAATCACTTGACCCGAAAAACGCTGCCGATTCAGACTTCAAAAAACAGAGTTGGAGAAAATCACTGAGAATTAAATGTACTGAGGCCTACCAGAAAACCTCTCTCACTATTTATTCTTGCATTTTCGAAAGCATATGCTCGATGACTTGACCATGCTCATGTTGCGGGCTGAATAAAATCACTTCAGTATCTTTTTCGGCTTTCACGGTATGACCTGGAGGCCAGTAAAACAGGTCATTAGTTTCAGGAGATTCATTGTGACCATCGGAGAAAGTTACTGTAAGTTTTCCTTCAATAATGTACCCCCAATGAGGCGACTGGCAAAGATCCCCCTCAAGCCCCTGCAATAATCCTGAGATATCAGTACCTGCTCCTAAGGAAAAGTATTCCCCACCCATTTTACCGTATCCAGTTGCATCTCCAAAATTCTTCACCTGTCGAGCGGTCGCTCCGGGGACATCAATTCTAACGGGAACATCTTCTTTAGCGATACGCATATTTTCCACCTCAGTATAGATACGTTGTTAAAAAATATAATGAAGAGCGAACACTTCTCGCTGAGAACTCTTTGTGTTTTGTGGCAGGAAAGAAAAGTTGAATGAAATTTTCTCAATACACTCTTAGCAAGTTATGTCACATTGTGACATAACACAAGAAGCACGCCTAAAGATAAGATGAGACTATTCAGAATCTGAAATTCTCGGCTGTGAGAGATGTTCTTTGGAAAGTTTCAACTCGGGAGCATAATCCGGATATTCACTTTACTGCGGTGAATCTTTGATTTTTAAAAGTCAACATAGCTATATTCTGTAATAAGACGCATTGTGTTATGATCAACATGTCTTGGGCACTTTACCTTCGGCCTCATAACGTAATTGCCCTCTTTAACATGCCTTCATCCAATCAACATACTCATGCAATAGCTTGATCTCTCTGCAACAAGCTATGTTCAGAATCTCAGACATATAGGACAGTAAATGCAAAAACTTACCCCCGCTGGAATGAACCTTGTCAGTGACATTTCTCATCGCTACAACTTGAGTAACGATGCAGTTATCCACATGTTAGTAGCCGTGAATAATGGTGGCGGCAGCATGGCCCAATTTAATTGCCCAGAGTTGGGTGGATCCGGTCAATGGATGCGTGGAGGCATGACCATGGTCGGCGATATGTTTAATCACGGACTTAAGATGACCGTAGATAACCTATGCTCAGAACTTTCCAGAGCACTCGCCACTATGCAGATCTTTCCCACCATACCGGCGGGAACTCCGGGCAGTAATCAGTGGTGGCCAAGTCAGTGCGGCATCCCGTTTAGCAGTGGCGCCCAAAATAACATTCGCTACGCTGTTTTTCCTGGAAAATTGGCAGTGGAACAGAACGGCCAAGTGACCGTTTACGATACACTTAACCACAATATTGGCGGCGTCAGTCAGCAGCAAGGAGGCAATACCTCGCTGACCTTTTCCAGCCAATTTGGCACGGTGTCAGTAAATCAATTGCCCATTATTTCCGGTCCAGGTACAGGCGCACCACCGGTACAAACTAATTTTGCTGAACCTGCGGTGAACGGACCTGTTGTCAATACAGCATCTGGTACTGATAACAATCAAACCCTAAGCAATAATCCAACACCTGCATCCAGTAATGAGATAATTAATCTCATTGAACAGCTGGCAAAATTGCGAGACGCCGGCGCTATAACCGAGCAAGATTTTAATTCGAAGAAGATGGAGTTATTGGCCCGTATTTAGCCAAAAGTCACATCGTCCAATCATCGCATAAAAAAAAGGGGTGACCTCACGGCTACCCCTTTACATAAATCCAGTATTTAAATTTGATTCAAATCTGAGCGTTCGTTCAGTATGATACTTTATTACTCTCCGACAAATAGCTCTTACTCAAGTCTCTTACCCTATTCCACCGTGACACTTTTCGCCAGATTTCGTGGCTGATCGACATCGCAACCACGTCTTGAAGCTATTTCGTAGGCAAGAAGCTGGGCCGGGATGGTATAAAGAATCGGATTCATCGCATCATGGACCTTCGGGAGATAAATCACATCATCGGTAATGGTCTGCAGATGGCTGTCCCCTTCGGTACCGATGAGAATAATTCGACCCTGGCGGGCTTTGATCTCTTCTACATTAGAAATTGATTTCTGGTAGACTTCATCCTGAGGCACCAGCGCCAGCACCGGCATCTCCTTATCTATTAAGGCAATCGGCCCATGTTTCAATTCCCCCGACGCATAGCCTTCAGCATGGATATAGGAAATTTCCTTGAGTTTCAACGCCCCTTCAAGGGCAATGGGATAGTTCAGTCCTCTTCCCACAAACAAGAAGTCGCGGCTGTTGTAGTAGTTCTCAATCAGTGTCTGCACCTCTGCTTGAATTCTGGGCAATTCGTCATCGATGACTCCTGCGACATTTATTAATTCCCGGCCAAGTTCGGCACTTTCCTCCAGACTGACACTCTTTTTTTTCTGACCAAGATACAAGGTGAAAAGAAACAGAGCCGCAAGCTGGGAAATAAAGGCCTTGGTCGAAGCAACACCAATTTCCGGTCCGGCATGGGTATAAATTGTTCCATCGGACTCACGGGTCATTGTCGATCCAACTACGTTGCAGATGGTAATGATTTTTGCACCCAAATTTTTCGCCTTGCGTATACCGGCAAGGGTATCGGCCGTTTCTCCGGATTGGGAGATAGCGACCGTCAGTACCCGCTCATTGACCAGCAGATGCCGGTAACGAAACTCTGAAGCAATATCCACTTCTACCGAAATGTGGGCATATTTCTCAATCCAGTATTTGGCCACAAGAGCAGCATGCCATGAAGTTCCGCAGGCGACCAGAAAGATGCGGTCAATATTTACCAGATCGGCCTGAGAGAGCTTAATCTCCGGCAGATCGACCACCCCCGTCTCCAGGTTGATTCTACCGCTCACCGTATTGGTGATTGCCTGGGGCTGCTCGAAGATCTCTTTGAGCATGAAATGTCTGTATCCGGCTTTTTCGGCCATCGCCGCGTTCCAGTCGATCGTTTGAATCTCTTTCTGCAAGGACTTGCCGGTAACAAGCGAAAAGATCTGGTGACTGTCGGCTGTCAGAATCGCCAGTTCCATATCGTCTAAAAATATTACCTGCCTGGTGTAGGGCAACAGCGCCGGGATATCAGAAGCCATAAAATTGCCATCCTTCTCACTGACACCCAGCACCAAAGGACTCTGATTACGTACGGCAATAAGCGTGTCCGGCATGCCGGCCCAGAGTACTCCTATTGCGTAGGAGCCTTCGACCAGGCTGATCGCTTTTTTTACGGCGACAACCAGATCACCATCGAGATTATCTTCAATCAGATGCGCAAGAACCTCGGTATCGGTTTCAGAGGAAAACACATGCCCTTTCGCTTTCAACTCTTCACGCAGTGAATGGTAATTTTCGATGATACCGTTGTGGATGACGACGAGATCACCGGTACAGTCACTGTGCGGATGAGCATTCTCGGTAGTCGGCGCCCCGTGGGTTGCCCAGCGGGTATGGCCAAGACCGATATGGGATGGGGCTATAATCGCGTCCCCGATAATGGCTTCAAGGTTCGACAATTTTCCTGCTGCGCGATGCTTGATGAGTTTGTCATTTTCCAGGTAAACAATACCAGCCGAATCGTATCCTCGATATTCAAGTCGCCTCAGGCCTTCCAAAACCACCGGCACAACTCGCCGGGGACCGCAATATCCAACAATACCGCACATATTTTCTCCTATTAATATTCATATTTCTTTATAAAACTTATTATGTATCCATCTCGAATTATAGGTGTTCAAGAGATTACCGAGAAAGACACATCTTCATCTTTTAAATAGCAAAAATCATTCCGTAGATATGGTAAATATTTTATGTCTACTGACCACCCGAAAAAGAATGAGTGGGACAGCCTACCATTGCTTTAAAAAAGCTTACCAGTTTTTTCTTTAAACATGGGGAAAAAAAAGGTAGTATCGACTTCAATTTTATTAACGACGGTTATTAACAACAGCAATTTATTATAATTTTATCCATCTTATAGCGTGTATTCCCATGAACGACAGACAACGACTAAAAGAAATCCTCCTCGAAAAATCATACAGAAAAGGTTCCTTTACCCTTACCTCGGGCAAAACCTCCGATTTCTATATTGACGGCAAACAGACAACCCTTTCCGCAGAAGGGGCATATCTATGTGGCAAATTACTCTTTAGTCTGTTGCAAAAATCACCCACTCCCATCCAGGCGGTTGGCGGTATGACGCTTGGTGCCGATCCTCTGGTTACCGCTGTGTCGATCGCCAGTTTTCTCGCTGAGAAACCGATTCCTGCCTTCATTGTCCGCAAAGAAGCCAAGGGACACGGAACCGGCAATTATATTGAAGGCTTGAAAAATATGGCCGAAGGTTGCACTGTCGCCCTGCTTGAAGATGTGGTCACTACCGGTGGAACACTGCTTAAAGTGATTGAAAGAGTTGAAGCGGCCGGATTCAAGGTGGGTCTTATTGCAACGATCGTTGAGCGGCAGGAAGGCGGGACTGAGGCTCTGGCAAAAGCGGGCTATACGCTCGAATCAGTTTTCACCCGAGAACAACTACTCAGTTAAAAAGAGTCCCGATTTACTCTCCACGTATCGGGAACAGCATATGAAATGTAAAAAATGCTCCGGAAAACTTGAAGTACATCGCATGTGTCGTAGAGTGCGCATGCGTTGTACTGTCTGCGGCCAGGAATACCAGATCCATGAAGTGGCTAGTGAACTTGATAAAGAAACGGAAGAAATCCTGGAAAAATATACGGCAATTATTTACGATTGACTCCTTCGCAAAAGAGCTATCTGACCAGGGAGTACCGTACTGATAGCATCTACATCCTCTCATATTTTCGAATATGGGGCGTTTACTCTTTATAGTTCGCTGTTTGCAATAAATGAGAGGAATTGTATAATATATCATGCCGAATCCGCCAGAGACCCCAAAATCTTTTGTGAAAACCGATGGTGAGGCAATGATCGTATGCCCGGCATGCGATGCTGCCCGGGCCATCTCCGCTGCACAGTTTCGACATCGTCTGCATCTCATAAAAGTTAAATGCAAATGTGGCCATGTCTTTAAGGTTCACCTGGAATTTCGCCGTAGCTTTCGCAAAACTACCGAACTCGAAGGAACCTACGATTTGAGTCCACCGGCAATTGGCGGCGGAAAGATCAAAATCATGAACCTTTCCCTCAATGGGGTATGTTTTGAAGTACGGGGTATCCACTATATGCAGGTAGGTCAGCTGGGGTCCCTGGTCTTCACTCTCGACAATCGAAAAGAAACAGTTCTCTTCAAGAAAGTTATTATCAAAACCGTCACTGGAAACCGTATCGGCGCCGAATTTGTCGAAGACCGGGCCTACGAAAAAGAACTGGGGTTCTATCTGCTACCCTAGATTTTAGTCCAGAACCTTGCCGATCATGCGTTCTGCCTGGATAAGAAACTCAGTAAGAGTTTCCGGTTGCAGCGCGCTGACGACAATGGCGTCCCTGCCGAGTTGCTGTTGTATTGCCTCTTTATCTTCAACCTGATCGATCTTGTTATAAAGGGTAAGAACCGGTATTTCGTCAAGCTCTAGATCCCTGAGTAATTGTTCGACCACTGCCATCTGCTCGCGAAAGCCGGGATTGGACACATCAACGACGTGGACAAGAAGATCCGCCTCCTGTAATTCCTCCAAAGTTGCCATAAACGCCAGAAGGAGGTCTGCCGGCAGATTTCTGATAAAGCCCACCGTATCGGTGATAATGACTTCCATCTCAGTAGGAAAGCGCAGTCGCCGGCTGGTCGGGTCAAGGGTCGCAAAAAGCTTGTCTTCGGCGACGATATCGCTGTGGGTCAAGGTGTTCAGAAGGGTCGATTTGCCGGCATTGGTATAGCCGACCAGCGATAAAACCGGCAGCTCTTTTTTTCTTCGCTGAGCCCTGCGCCGGTATCTCTCCGCGCTCACCTGCTTCAATTCGCGGGTCAAACGGGCCAGGCGGTCATTAATCCTTCGTCGATCAATCTCCAGCTTGGTTTCGCCCGGCCCACGCGCGCCGATTCCGCCGGTCAGCCGTGACAGAGCATCGTCTCGAGACGACAACCGGGGAAGCATATATTTCAACTGCGCCATCTCCACCTGAAGTTTACCTTCCCGGCTCATTGCCCGGTGGGCGAAGATATCGAGGATGAGCTGGGTTCGGTCAATAACCCGCAGGTCGCTGAAATTGGTGATGGACCGTATCTGTGAAGGGTTCAGCTCCTGGTTGAAGATCAGGAGATTGGCGTCGAGCTGCAGGGCCCTGATCATGATCTCGGCCAGTTTGCCCTTGCCGATAATTAGCCGGGGGTTGGCTTTGTTTTTACGTTGCAGCACCGTATCTAAAATAACAATATTATCGGACCGAACCAGTTCGACCAGCTCGGCAAGCGATTCTTCTGCCTGCCTCTTTGGATCAGTAGTCACGCTGACCAGAATCGCGCGATCCTCTCCGCTATCAACCAGACTTGTTTTACGACTCAGGCCAAACTCACCCTCTATTGCACCAATTAATTCCTCAAACGATTCAGTCTGATTAGCGGGATGAACCGGCTTGAGAAAAGTCCAGTTTTTTCCTTCGTGGACAGTAGGCAGCAGATGGGCCGAGTACATTTTTTCCGGCAACCCCTCGGCATCGACCTTGATGACGGACAGCAGATCCAGCCGTAAAAAGAGCAGATCCATCAGATCTTCATCACTGATATCCTCCCCGGCCAGATGGGTGTGAATCAGTCGCAGGCCGCGCAGCCTGCCGCCGGATGCCCGGACATTACCAAGCTGCGGCAGCATAATCTGGGAATAATCGCCGACCACAACAGATTCAATCTTCCCGGACCGATGCACGAGCAGACCAAGCTGTCGGTTAAGTTCGGCAGAAAGTTGGCAGAGTGTCCGGGCCATCTCCGGATTGATAATCTTATCCCGCTGGACCCTTTTCTGCGCAAGTCGTTCCAGGGCTTTTAATTGATGGGTCTTTAATCCGACGGTGTTACCGCTTATTATTCCGATTTCTTTTCTCCATTGATCTTGGGAAAATCTTCATCCCGTACCCCGGAGGTCACTTCCGGACGACGGCAGACAGTGTCACTGGTATAATTTTTCCATGCCGGATCGTCGTACCGATTATGACAGCCGACACAGAGCCCGACCCGCAGGACCGACCGGAGTTCCCCCTTGTTAAAAGGCCGCAGAGTAGATCGGGAACTATGCTGCAGCGGCGTGCCGTCCAAAGTTACATACGCATCAAAAGGAACAGTTTTACCGGCACTTGTCGTAATTCCTTTATCTACACCCTCAAAGGCCAGCTCCCCGTCACGCAGAAAGATTTTTCCTTCCCCCAGCCCAACGGTCTTCGTCGATGCATGACAGTCAATACAGTCTCGGCCTTTCGCCTGGGTGGTGTGGGGATTGATCGCCGCCATGGTAAACCGGTCAAAGCTCTTGTCTATCTCGCCATTTTTATCCACCACCGTGACGATATCCTGGCAGCCGGGAGTAACCACAACAATCTCATCCTGCCAGACACCGAGCATCGGCCGTTCGTAGCGGATATAGGAACGGCCCTCCTCCCATAATCCTGCGGTTTTTTCCAGACTTAATTTATCCAGATGAGTATGTCCTGCATCGCGCTTGGCATGGCAGCCATAACACTGGGCTACCCAGGTGGAATGGCATGCCTCACAGGTCACCCGTTTATGGGCGGCAAAATCACACACCCCTTTTTTTGCCGTCTTGACGGGATGCAGCTTATCGTCAACTTTGCCCACCAGCACGACCTTGCCATCCTCGGTGTCAATATTGGTAAGCATATTATTTTTTCTTGTGGTTCCAGGCTTATCCGAGTGACAGACCTCGCAGGATATTTCCACCTGATCTTCATAGTGGGCGTAACTCGTACCGTCGCCCATAATCTCGTTGCGGGTATGACAGTCGATGCACTCCATCCCCTTCTTATGATGCACGTCGTCGGCAATCTCCAGGTAAAATCTGGCCCCCGGCAACTGCTTGGAATTTAAATGTCCTTCTTCATAGGGCGCGCCATAACCTTCGGATTCGAAAATTCCCATATACGAGATGCCAATTCGGCCGGAACGATTATGACACCGGACACAATTGACGCTATGTACCTTGCGAGTGATGAGGGGATGAATTTTTTTATCGGGTGGCCGGGCAATCTGTTTGTAGTCCGAGACTAAGACTTCTGCCATACCGGTTTGTCCGGGGACCTCGTAGTGGCATGCCGAGCATCCCCCACCCTTCTCGTTAAAAAATTGCGGAACCCCGGGCATATCGTTTTTTTGTTTCCAGAGGTGACAGGTGGCACATAGTTTTCGGTAATAATCGAGAGCCAGAGAATTTTTGCCTGTTTTCAGGAGTTCTTCTACCGTGAGTTCGGTGCTCTGGCTGTCCGTTTCCCCCCAATAATAGAGGAGAGTGCCGATAATCCCCCGATTCGTTGCCATTAGCGAGTTCTTCACCTTATGCACATCCGTAGGATGGCATCCCTCAACGGAACAGGTTTTTTCCACATGGCGAAGATCGCCTGGATTGAGCACCATCCCTTCGTGCCCTTTTTCTTTGGTTACCGCCAGAGGATTGCCAAGATGACAGGGAGAACAGCCTATAACTGAAACATCGTGAGCCGGATCGAGTTTTTCGTCCTTATGACAACTGAGACACATGTCGACACTACCGGAAGTGGTCACATAGAGTTTCTCAGGGCGCTCAATCAGTTGTTCCTGAACAATGAGCCAGATCAGTGCACAGAGAAATCCCCCGAGAACGAGAAATTTAAGGATGGATTGTAAGGAGAAGCGACTATCTTTCAATTTGCAATGCCATTAAAAGTTATTCCTCGAAGTTTTGCACATTGGGATATCTGCGTCCAAAACCAAAGGCCTTGGTGGTCACCTTCAGTCCAATCGGGGCCTGTTTTCTTTTGTATTCATTGACCCGAACCCGCCGCAGGATATCGCGAACTGTCTGTTCTTCAAAACCAAGAGCGATAATTTCACGCGCACCTTTTCCCTCTTCGAGATGCAGCTCGAGAATCTTGTCAAGAATTGCGTAGGGCGGCAGATCGTCCTGATCGGTCTGGTCCGGTTTCAGTTCAGCCGTCGGTGCTTTGGAAATGATTCGTGCCGGAATGATTTCTCTTGCTCGATTGAAGTACGCGGCCAATTCATAAACCAGCTGTTTCGGCACATCGGATATCACCGCCAGCCCTCCGCTCATATCGCCATACAGGGTGCAATAGCCGACGGCCATCTCGCTCTTATTGCCGGTTGTCAAGAGTATGTGACCAAATTTATTCGACAAAGCCATCAGCAGATTGCCCCGTATACGGGCCTGCAGATTCTGCTCGGTTATATCTTCATCCAGTCCTGCAAAAAATGGATTGAGACTTTGCCGAAAACTGTCGAAGAGTCCAGATATCGGCAAGACCTCGAACCGACAGCCTAGGTTTTCGGCGAGTTTTTTGGCGTCATCAAGGGAATCCTGCGAACTGTAAGGGGAAGGCAGAGCTACACCTAGCACATTCTCCGGTCCCAGGGCATCGACTGCAATTGCTGCGGTAAGTGCCGAATCTATCCCACCGGACAGCCCAAGCACCACGGAAGAAAAATGACATTTCTGGACATAATCACGTACCCCCATGACCAGCCCCTGGAATACCGCCGCCTGTTCGGAGTCCTGAGGCGTTCCATGGATATCGCCCTGCCAGGTCCGACTGTCAATGACGATCAAATCCTCGGCAAAGCCCAGGGCCTGGGCGACTACCGTACCTCTCTTATCCATGACCAGACTACGCCCGTCAAAAAGCAGAGAATCCTGTCCGCCAATCTGGTTACAGTAGAGAAAAGGAATACCGGAGCGACGACAGATCTTTTGAAAAATATGCTTTCTGATGCGTTCTTTATCGCGTTGGAAAGGAGAGGCGGAAATATTGATGATTGCATGAACCTTATCCCGGTTCTTTGCCGCAAGAGACAAAATCTCAGTTACGGGATCAGTGTCATACTCCTTCACCTCTTCACTCCAGATGTCTTCGCAGACGGTGACTCCGAATTGCAAATTTTTGAGTGTATATAATTCTGACGGCGGACCCGGTTCAAAATAACGGGTCTCATCAAAGACATCATAGGACGGCAGCAGCTGCTTTCGTGCCCGAAAGATGATTTCACCTCTTCGGGCAACGACTGCAGAATTGTAAAGGCTCTTCCCTTGTTGTCCTTCCCGCCGTTCAAAACAGCCAAACATGACATCAAGATCGGGCAGCTCACCCAATAAACGTGACACAGCCGCTTCATGGGCGACGAGAAATGATTTTCTCTCAAGAAGATCCTGCGGAGGATAGCCGGACACTGCGAGTTCAGGGAAAATTACCAGCTCGCAGCCACAAGCCTTGGCTTTTTCCGACCAGGATTTTATTTTCCCGCAATTTTTTGTAAAATCACCAATAACCGGATTAATCTGCACCAGGGCAATTTTCACCGTTTTCTCCCGTCTAACCCCCACAAGGGGGGTAAGTACCTTCACGAAATTCTTTCCGAAAAAACAAGAAAAGAATTTCTAAGGTACTAATGTCTATCTTGTGGACTCAACCAGTTTTGCCCCGACTACGCGCAGCGTCTTTATCTACTTACCTTTTTTATCAGAATTTTTCCTCTGATATTTTTCTACGGCACGATTATGCTCAATGAGAGATTTTGAAAAGTGGTGGGTACCATCATTTTTCGAGACAAAATAAAGCGTATCGGTGGGGGTGGGATGTAAAACAGCCAGCAGTGCATCCTTGCCCGGACTGCAGATCGGGCCGACAGGAAGCCCGGGAATCGTGTAGGTATTATAGGGGGTGTCGGTGAGCAGATCGCTCTTGGATATGGAAGCTGAAAATTTCTTTGTGCCGTAAATGACGGTGGGATCAGACTGCAGGCGCATGCCAATTTTGAGCCGGTTCTGAAATACCGCAGCAATCAATGGTCTTTCTTCAGGTGTTCCGGTTTCTTTTTCGACAATTGAGGCGAGGATAACTGTTTTTTCCAGATCGATCGGCTCGGAAACCCCAGCAGTCACTTCACTCCAGACCATGTTGAACCGCTTAACCATGATGGGAATGATTTTCTCAGCCCCCGTTATATCTCTGGTGAAGTGGTAGGTATCCGGGAAAAGATATCCTTCGAGGCTATCAAGGTGAGTAAATCCTAATTTTGCCAGAAACGCCTTATCGTAAACAAGATTGAGAAAACTTTTCGGATTGCACCAGCCGTAATCGCCAAAAATCTGGGCTATTTCAGCTGCGCGAAGGCCTTCCGGAATAGTAATAGGATATTCGATCGATCTGGCGGATGCCAGTTCCCGCAGCACCTCCAGGGGTCTTATTCCAGTGCGCAACCTGAATTCACCGGCCTGGAGCCTGCTGCCATAACCGGACAATTTTGCCAGCAGAAGAAATCTGATATCGGGATTGATGATGCCTTCCCGGGCAAGAATTTCACTTATTCCACGAACAGAGGTGCCCCGTGGAATAGAGACGATCGCCGTTTCGTTAGAGCTTTCCGGACCGGGGGATAAAACATAGCTCGTATACCAGCCGCCACTCAGTATCAAGGCCAGAAAAATCAGGAGAGTGACCCAGAGGCCCCCTCTCCTTTTTGGGCTAACAGGTGTCGAGCTATGTTCCAGATCAGGCGCCGTCACTGCTCCCGCTCAGTTTGGCACTGACTTTTACGGTCTTGCCTGCAGCAATTTTTGGAAACGCAATCTTGACGACCTCATCCATATCCTTGACCGGGAAAAACTCCATTTTGTTTCTTATATCTATCGGTATTTCCTGAAGATCTTTCTCATTCTGCGCGGGGATAATCACCTTGGTAATATCGGCACGAAGCGCAGCCAGGGCCTTTTCTTTAAGGCCGCCAATGGGCAGCACACGACCACGCAGGGTTACTTCACCGGTCATTGCCAGATTACTGATCACGGTTCTGCCGGTTATCGCCGAGTACAGTGCAGTCGCCATGGTGATGCCGGCTGAAGGACCGTCTTTGGGGATAGCACCGGCCGGAACATGGAGGTGCAGATCTATCTTGTCAAAATAGTCTTCGGCAACCTTGAGTTCTTCTGATCGGCTTCGGCAATAAGTCAAAGCCGCCTGGGCGGACTCTTTCATGACATCGCCCAATTGTCCGGTCATCTGCAGTTTTCCTTTACCCGGCATGATGTTCACCTCGATCTGCAGGATTTCCCCGCCAACCTCGGTCCAGGCAAGGCCTGTCACCAGACCAGGCTGTTCCAGTTTTTCCAGCTCGGACTCGGGTATGTTTTTCGGCGGGCCCAGGTATCGATCAAGATTGCGGTTCGAAACCGTATAGGGTCCTTTGCCGCCTTCAGCCACCTTACGGGCGATTTTCCGGCATACTTTGCCTATTTCCCGCTCAAGATTTCTAAGACCCGCCTCATAGGTGTAATGGGTGACAATATATTGCAGGGTTTCGTCATCTATTCTGAGCTGCCGTGCCTTGAGACCATTTTGTTTAATCTGTCTGGGCAGGAGATATCGTCTGGCGATAACAACTTTTTCTTCCTGGGTATAGCCGGACAGACGAATAACCTCCATCCTGTCGAGCAGCGGTCCAGGGATAGTATCGCTCATATTGGCGGTGGTGATAAACATCACCTTCGACAGATCGATGGGCAGATTCATATAATGATCAGAAAATTCGAAATTCTGTTCCGGATCAAGAACTTCAAGCAGTGCCGAGGAAGGATCGCCACGATAATCGGAGCCAAGTTTATCAATTTCGTCCATCATGAACACCGGATTATTGGTAGCGACTGTTTTCAGCCCCTGGACAATGCGGCCCGGCATGGCACCAATATAGGTTCGACGATGCCCGCGGATCTCCGCCTCATCACGCATCCCGCCCAGGGAAATGCGGTGGAACTTGCGGCCCATGGCCCGGGCGACAGATTTCCCCAGCGAGGTCTTGCCAACCCCGGGAGGGCCGACAAAACAGAGAATGGGTCCTTTGGTCGTCTGATTCAATTTACGCACCGCCAGATATTCCAGAATACGCTCTTTCACCTTGTCAAGGCCGTGGTGATCCTCGTCGAGGATGATTTTGGCCTTGGCCAGATCGAGCATGTCTTTGGTACTTTTTTTCCATGGGATATCAAGAATCCAGTCGATGTAGGTGCGAATAATCGTTGCCTCGGAGGAATCCGGATGCATCATATCCATCCGGCTCAACTGCTTTTTCGCCTCCTTACGGATACTCTTGGGCATTTTGGTTTTCTTGATTTTCCGTTCGAGTTCATCAATTTCCTGCGACCGCTCGTCGGTATCGCCCAATTCTTTTTGCAGCGCGTGCATCTGTTCCCGCAGAAAATATTCGCGCTGTGACTTGCTCATTTCCTCTTTAGCATCGTTTTGAATCTTGGCCTGCACGGTCGAAACTTCGAGCTCTTTGGTCAGCAGCAGACTCACCAGTCGCAGCCGCTCAACGGGATCGCTCTCCTCAAGTATTTTCTGCGATTCGGAAATTTTCAGGCGCAGATTTGAACCGACGAGGTCGGCAAGCCGGCCCGGATCTTCGATGTTGTTGATGATCATCATGAGATCAGCAGAAAGAATGCCGCGCAGCGACATTATCTTCTCGGTCTGCTCCCGGACCGCCCGCATCAATGCCTCTACCTCAACAGTAACCTCTTCGGCTTCGACGTCTTCGATAACTTCCACCGACACCTGATAGGACGGTTCAGTTCGCACAAATTCTTTTATCCTTGCCTTGGACATGGCCTGCACCAGGACCTTGAGACGACCATCGGGCAGCTTCAGGGTCCGCATGACCACACAGACCATGCCCACCTCATAAAGATCTTCTACCTTCGGATTGTCCTTGGTGGCATCTTTCTGAGTGACAAGCATCAGCAATTTATTTGTCCCAAGAGCCTCATTTACGGCTTCGACGGAACCCGGACGACCAACAAAAAGGGGGATAATCATATAGTTGAAGACAACGACATCCCGCACCGCCATCATGGGCAGTACTTCAGGGATATCCATCTCTTCATTGTTTGAAAAATCGTCCATTCCAATGCTCAATGAATCATTAAATTCCACTCATTCCTCCTGCATAACTCTAAACGAGAACTCTAAATTGAGATTATCGTCATATATACCGATCATCTTAAAATACTATATTTATGCCTTTTTTCAACAAGATAGCCGTCAAAAAAAAACGCTGTCACAAGGGCCTCGGAAATACTAAACATCCGGTTTAATTAAGTCAAGAACAGGTTTCACCCCCTAATTGCCACATTGCCCGGTTTTTCCTTGATCTCTTACACTATTTTACTCATAGTGATAAATGCAAGGCCGGATACTTCGATCCATCCATAATCATTGAGAGAATATAATGCTTACGATCAAATCTTTTTTTGATATAGCCGATTTCCCCGATCAGCGACTTTTTGAGCCGGAGGCCTACCTCTGGCAGCCGCTGCATGATCTGAAGAACTATATGGACACCTACACATATCCGAAATATGACAATGTGTACATCAGAAACGGTATCCCGCTCACCGAGCATATTGTTATTCATAAAGGCCAGACCCTGGATTTCAATGATCTGGAAATCACCTACGGCGCCACCACTAAGGGGGAATTGCAGGTCAAGCGGGCAGGGATGGTTTTAGAAGGAGCCTCGGTAATTATGGCCGGAGCCGTTTTGCTGGGTAAACAGATCGCCCTGGGCCAAGGAGTCCTCATTGAAACAGGGGCAATGATCAAATCCCCGGCAATTATCGGTGACATGAGTGAAGTCCGGCAGGGAGCCTACCTCCGGGGATATTGTCTGGCCGGGAAAAGATGTGTTCTCGGGCACGCCACTGAAATTAAACATTCCATTATGTTAAATGACGCTAAAGCCGGCCATTTTGCCTATCTCGGTGACTCGATCCTCGGCAATGATGTCAACCTGGGCGCAGGAACAAAACTGGCCAATCTCAAGTTTTTACCCGGTACCATCACTGTTTTCTTTCAAGGCGAGCGGATCGACACCAACCGACGCAAACTCGGGGCAATCCTGGCAGATGGCAGCCAGACCGGCTGCAATTCGGTGACCAGTCCGGGAACCTTCATGGCCAAAGGAGCTGTCCTCATGCCAAACGCGACGGCCCGATCTGGGTATCACGAAGAAAAAGCCCTGCTTCGATAAAAACCTAAAGCACAGGAAAAACCTCTCCTGTGCTTGATTGTGATTTTCGCACCACCATTGTTGAAAAATAATGGATATCCTGACCAACAGCCTCCCGGATATCGGTCCATATTTTCTGATCTCCAAGACTACAGCGTTCAACCAGAACCGCATTGTCGATAAGATCGAGCTCTTCGAGCAACCCCACCAACCGCTCCATTACTTTGTAAACTTTCATAAAAACGACAACATCGCTGAGCTGAAGCAAGTCCCGGATACGGTCATTGGGGAAAGTGGCGGGAATAACCACCAGTCGTTCATCACCGAGACAAAGCGGTACGCCGGCCGCGGCAGAAGAGGCACCAATCGCGGAAACGCCGGGGACAATTTCAACCGGAAACGGCGAACCGTACTCCTGCAGGGTCTCGCACACATAGAATCCGGTAGAATATATTGCCGGATCACCGAGTGTTGGAAAAACGACATCGTGGCCGTCGGACAGTGCCGCCATAATGGTTTTTGCCGCCTCTTGCCAGGCACTTTTTACTTCCGGATCGGGAGATTCTCCCCGCGGTATCTGTTTCATCGGGAAGCGATGACTGAGAATAGTTTTCCCTTCGCTGCTGACTGCACCGGAGGCGATTTTCAGGGCCATGCTGCCACCGTTTTCAAAGGCGGAGGGCACAAACCAGACAGCACAGTTTTCCAGGATCTTTGCCGCTTTCAAAGTCATCAACTGCGGATCTCCCGGTCCTACTCCAACCACATAGAATGTCCCTTGCATCATCTTCCCTTTAATTAAACGTACAGCCCGATTATAATCTGTTGCTTGCAGTTATTGCAGTTCGATGCCA
>JBBRDD010000046.1:0-26831 GCA_038204235.1 Desulfobulbales bacterium | reverse complement strand
CACGAAAAAAACATAAAAATTCAAAGCAATCAGATTATTGAAAATGCCATAGTTGAGGCTGAGCAGCTTAAAAAAGAAGCACTTCTGCAGAGTAAAGAGGCAGCATATCAAATTAAACAGGCTCTGGAGGCAGAACTTAAGACTGAACGATCTGAATTTAAAGAGGAGCAGCAGCAACTTAAACGCAAAAGAGACAGCCTGAAGCGAGAGTGGGACAGTTTCGATCGGAAACAGACGGAACTCTACAATAGCGAACGGCTGCTAAAACAACAGGAAGTTGAATGGCAGGAGAAGCATAAAGAAATAGATACCTTGGTTAGTGAGAAACGCTATGAGCTGGCCCAGCTCGCTGGAATTAGTCAGGAAGAAGCCAAGAAAATGCTGGTGGATTCGATGGAAAGCGAAGCGAGAATGGAAGCTGCTAAAAAGCTCGTCAGGATAGAGAACGAGATGAAGATGGAGGCGGATCGAAAAGGCAAGAATATACTGGCATTGGCCATCTCTCGGTATGCTGGTGACTATGTTGCCGACAGAACCGTGTCCATGGTTCCACTGCCAAGCGACGAAATGAAGGGACGGATCATCGGTCGGGAAGGGCGGAATATAAGGGCCATTGAAGCTGCTACCGGGATAGATATCATTATTGACGATACTCCGGAGGCGGTGATCTTGTCTGGATTCAATCCGGTACGGCGTGAAGTCGCCCGATTGTCACTGCTGCAGCTTATCAGTGACGGCAGGATTCATCCCGGTCGCATAGAGGAAGTGGTCGAAAAAATGACCAAGGAACTGGAAGTCACTATGCGTGAGGCCGGAGAGCAGGCCACTTTTGATGTCGGGGCGCATGGCGTGCATGTCGAACTGATAAATCTGCTCGGCCGTTTAAAATACCGGACCAGTTACGGGCAAAATGTCCTGCAGCATTCACTGGAAGTGGCGTTTCTTTGCGGTATTATGGCCTCCGAACTCGGCGTTGATGTGAAAATGGCCAAACGTGCTGGACTGCTGCATGATATAGGCAAGGCCGTTGATCATGAAGTGGAGGGATCCCACGCTATTATCGGTCGTGACCTTGCCAAAAAATACGGGGAGCCTGAGCAGGTTGTGTATGCTATTGGCGCGCACCACGAGGAACAGCCGCCGATAAGTGTAATCGACATTCTGGTGCAGTCGGCTGATGCGCTCTCCGGGGCTCGTCCCGGGGCGAGGAAGGAGATGCTGCAGAGCTACGTGAAGCGCCTTGAGGATCTTGAAGCCATTGCCAACGGGTTCAACGGGGTTGAAAAATCCTATGCTATCCAGGCCGGACGGGATTTGCGGATAATTGTTGATTCCGGCAAGATAAAAGACGAAGACGCCGCCCTTTTAAGCCAGGATATTGCCCGGTCGATTGAGAGCAAATTAACCTATCCCGGGCAGATACGGGTGACTGTTATTCGTGAGACCAGGGCTGTAGAATACGCTAAGTAATTTAGCCACAACGACCAAATACAATTAAAAGGTTCAGGAAGAGATGGCATCGATTGAAGAGCAGCTGGAGTTGATAGAACGGGGAGTCGTAGACTGCATTTCCCGCGAGGAACTTATCAAAAAACTGAAAAAATCTGAGGAAACAGGTACTCCCCTCAAGATAAAAGCCGGTTTTGATCCTACCGCTCCAGATCTCCATCTCGGTCATACCGTTTTACTACAGAAACTCAAACATTTCCAGGATTTAGGTCATGATATCTATTTTCTGATAGGCGATTTTACCGGCATGATCGGCGACCCCACCGGAAAATCTGAGACCAGGAAAGCGCTAACGGTGGAGCAGGTTGCTGAAAATGCCGAATCGTATAAAGAGCAGGTGTTTAAAATCCTCGATCCGGAAAAAACCAGGGTGGTTTTTAACAGTACCTGGCTTGGCAAGCTCACGTCCATTGATATGATAAAGCTGGCATCTCAGTTGACTGTTGCCCGTATGCTTGAGCGGGATGATTTTCATAACAGGTTTGAGTCGGGTAAGCCCATTTCAATACACGAATTTCTGTATCCGCTCATTCAGGGATACGATTCCGTTGCTATGCAGGCGGATGTTGAACTGGGTGGGACTGACCAGCTGTTTAATCTGTTGATGGGCAGGGATTTGCAAAGGGCCCATGAGCAGGAACCACAGGTTGTTATCACTATGCCACTTCTTGAAGGATTGGATGGCGTCAATAAGATGAGTAAATCCCTGGGTAATTATATCGGTATTACTGAATCGGCTGATAATATTTATGGTAAGGTTCTTTCCGTATCCGATGATTTAATGTTCAGGTATTTTGCCCTGCTCAGCGATTTAAGTAATCAAGAAATTGACGAGTTAAAGGCTAAGGTTGCGGCAAATGTACTCCATCCGAAAGAAGTGAAGAAACAACTGGCTCGAGAGCTTACTGCACGTTTTCACGATGCCGAGGCCGCCCAGGCGGCGGAGGAAAATTTTGAAAAAATATTCAAAAAAGGCGGGATTCCTGATGATGTGCCTGAAGTGAAACATAGCGCCACGGTGCCCGTATCTTTGCCGCAACTCCTGGTTGATGCCGGTCTGGTTACATCAACCTCAGAGGGGAGACGAATGATTAAACAGAGTGCCGTGTCAATTGATGGGGAAAAGATGACCGATGTCGATATGGCGGTTGAGCCGAGAGGGGAAATACTTATCAAGGTGGGGAAACGCCGTTTCAGTAAGGTTGTTTTTAGCTGAGATACTCTAAATTTGTGGGTGGCTAAAAAAAGAGGGGTAACAGCGTATATTAACTGTTGCCCCTCTTTTTTGGTACTTGTGCACACCTTATGCAATCAGAGCCACTCCGGTTGGGCAGGCCGTTAATTGATGTCTGTCTCCTGGCTTTTTCCCATGCAACTTAAGCATATTCCACTAAATTCGATGTGATGGCCAAGTATTTTGTAATTGCTTGCTTTTTCGGCCACCTGATTTATCTGCTCCTGAACCGCAATATCAATATCATCTACCTTGCCGCAGGAAGAGCAGCGAACATGATAGTGAGGTTCCACCGTAGCGTCGAAACGTTTTTGGGTGCCACCCACTTCTAGCTTGAGAATAACGCCGACATCGGCCATGAGTTCAAGATTTCTATATACGGTTCCGAGGCCGATACGAGGCAGGCGTCTGCGCACCATGTCATATACTTCGTTGGCGGTTGGGTGAGAGGTAACCTTGTTCAACTCTTCTAAAATGATTTGACGTTGAGTGGTTAACCGCATATTTGGCAACTGTTCCATAATGTATTCCTTAATGTAGGTGTTGATAAACGTTATTAAACAGCATTATATCCCATCATAAAAAGAAAACCAAGAAGAAACATTCATAACATTTCCTTTGTGTGGTAGTAGAAAGCTGAGAGCTTGGTGCAAAATAAACTGGCAAACAATCAATTTGAGTCGGAATTAGTGCTTTATGGTGTGCGCGTATCTGGGTTAACCTGCGGATTGAAATAGCCAAAACCGAGTGTCGGAAACTCCTTCTGCAAGCAATCAAACCATTGGCGAATGCCAAAAGATCTGGTGTTTTGAGGCAGAGCGAGGCTTTTTATATACCATTCAGGGTCCATATTCAGATTGCGAAGCTGGATGAAATCGGGATGATGGTGCCGGATAAGTGTGCACAGTGATTCGTACTCCTGTACGGAGTCGGTAAAACCAGGAAGGATGAAATAATTAAGCGACACAAAACGACCACTTTCCTTCATGATATCGATTGATTGAGTGACGTCGGAGAAGCGGTAATTTTTCGGTCGGTAATATCGATTGTAGTATATCTCCTGGGTCGAATTAAGGCTTACCCGCAGACTGTCCAATCCGGCCTGGACGAGTCGTTTAACAGCTGCAGGCAGGCTGGAGTTTGAGTTGAGGTTGATGGTGCCTCTGGAGGTTTTACTGCGAATACGCCTGATCGCCTGTTCAATGACGTCTGCCTGCAGCAGTGGTTCTCCTTCGCAGCCTTGACCAAAACTGACAATCGGGTTTTCAGCTGATTCGAGGTGTGGGATGGCAATTTGACTAATTTCTCCTGCACTTGGTACAAAAGTGATGCGGTCCTGCGTTGAAGGGCAACACCCGGAGGCCTGCAGTGAAATACAACCAAGGCAGCGAGCATTGCAGTCCGGTGAGGTCGGTAAGGGAGCTTCCCAGCGATCAAGAAAATAATTTCGGGCAGCCGGGCAGCCATAGGTCAGACAACATTTGCCCAGGTGCTGTATCAGTCTGTTATCTTTATGTAAACGAAGTTTCTTTTTGGTGTGCCGCCTGACATCCGCCTGCTGGTATTGGTCTGCATCCTGGCGTTTGTCAGGGTCACTGCGAAATCCGGTTACCCAGAATCTACCCTCATGCCACCCGACAGCGGTATAGGCAAAAAGAGGCAGTGTCGGGGCTCCGGGTTGCGTTTGATAACTGCTGGATAAGATGGCTGTATGGGCAGGTGCCATGAAAGCTGCAACCGCCAGGGCCGGTTTACCTTCGGCAAAAGGATTTTCGGCGAGTAGTGCAGGTTCTTCCGATCTGGGGTCCCAGCCAACAGAGAGACGACCCGGCAGGGTGAAAATATCACTGCCCTCAGGCAAAGGAATCAAATCCTCAAGAGCAGGACGGGTGAAATGGCCATTACTCATCCCGACCATATCCAGCTCAGTGAATTCTCTTATATTGTCGTCCCCGTCAGCAAAAAGAAGAGCGGGGAAGTCTGACGGGTGTTCCATCTATTGTCTGAGAACCCTGAAGACTGAATCTACTGCGCGATATATGTCAAGATCATCACCAAAGATATCCTGAATAGCCGGATGTTCAATGAGGTCTTCAACTATATATTGAGTGAAATACAGGCTGACAACATTCGGATCCTGTGCGATGGTTCGAACAGGGGCTATCTTCATCTGCAGTTCGAACTCCTCAATATAGCCAAGCTTGTTGAGCTGATTTTCAAAAGCTTCCCGCAGTGCCGAGACCGATGTCGTTTCAACAATTTCCCTGTCGATCAGGCGTTGAACAAGTTTTGCAGCGAATTCCGGAGCGTGATCTTTTGCATTCAAAAACATTTTCCGGCGTTCTTGCTCTCGTTTTCGATCAATGGTCCGGATAGTTTTGTCTGTTGTTCTGTTTGGGCTGATATTTACTTTGGCCATTCAATTCTCCATATAGTTATCACCTCCGCCTAGGAGATGGGACCGTAGATTTTCTGCTATGGATGCCTTGCCGATCTTCCCTGCTGCAAGAGGCACAGGAAAGAGCATATCTCAGAATGTATTGTGAGATTGCCATTTATCAAGGTAAGCACAGTTGCTTTATAATCTGAATATATAATAATCACTAGCGTAAATTTGCCTTCGGCAAGCTAAAATTAACAACAGATAGCTGATCAGGTTCAGATAATGTCCATCAACACCGGCTCGGTTTTATTCATTCTTCTGGGACAGTTGAATCTGCGGGTGGTTATTTTTTGTTAGATCCCCCCCTTGTGAACAAAAAAATCAGTTGATTTTCTTGTATATGTTTGTATGCTTGTTCGCTTATTCAATGGAAGTGAGAGCAAACTCTCACGGCAATTGGTGTTGATGTTAACTGGAGTAGGGTTGAAAATTTAATTAAGGATCTTTTGGAGGTTCTTGCCATGGTTGGTAAAGTAAAAGTAATGTTGCCCGTGTTGTTGTGTGTTTCTGTTATGGCCCTGTCCGGTTGTGGTTCGAAAAAACAGACCGATCAAGCATTGCAGACAGAAAAAAAAGGTGATGCAATGGGTACCGAAGAGTCGCTTGATTCAAAGTCTCTCGGAATCGGTGAAGGCCGTACGACTGAAGGAATGCTTCCGGTCTATTTTGATTTTGATTCTTCTGATATCCGCAAGGATCAGGTCGCCCGTATCCAGGTGAACGCTGAATTTATCAATACGAATTCGAAGGGCTATGAAGTTAGAATTGAGGGAAACACCGATCCTCGTGGTACCAATGAATACAATATGGCTCTTGGCGAACGACGCGCATTGAACGCCAAAAAATACCTGATGAATTTAGGTGTGGACGAGGCCAAACTTACCACAGTAAGCTATGGCGAAGAGAGATTGTTGCTGCAGGGTAATGATGAAATGTCCTGGTCTCAAGACAGACGTGACGATTTCGTCGTAGTTCAGTAATTATTTGACGTTTTTATTCAATATTTCGGAGACAATAATGGCATCTCAAAGAAACCTGTTGGCAGGTTTGATTTTTGTATTTGCTTGTTTTACTGCAAACAGTTGTTTTTCTGCTGATCTGAAGATTGGTATTATGAACGTTCAGAAAATCATTATTGAATGTGATGCGGGAAAAGCTGCAAAGGGTCGCTTTGATACCAAAATGAAGCAACTACAGTCCTCTTTCAAAGGGGAGGAAGAAGCGCTCAAAGCGTTACAGGCCGAGATAAAGAAAAAAAGCTCCGCCTGGAGTGAAGAGAAAAAAGCTGAAAAGGTTCGTGAGTTTCAGAAAAATGGTCGGGAACTTCAGGCCAAAACTGAAGATGCTCGTTTTGAAATGAAAAAATTGCAGGATAAGGAGCTTGAACCGATTCTTAAAGCTCTTGAGGAAGTCGTTAATAAGTTTGGTAAGGATAACGGCTATACTGCAATAATGGATGGAAAAAACGGTGTTGTTTACTTTGATCCTTCAGTTGATGTCAGTGAAGTTATTGTTAAAAAGTTGAATGCAGCGTTAGCAAAAAAATAGCTACCTTGAGTATTTTATTGCGGTGATCGTTTACAAAACGATGTAGAGGGACTCCCTCTACATCGTTTTGTTGTTTATAGGGTTTGCATAAAGGATCGAGAGTATGACTATAAAGAGTATGACCGGTTTTGGCCGGGGTGAGCTGGAAAAAAATGGCAGAGTCTGGACTGCTGAAATCCGCTGTGTCAATAACAGGTATCTTGATCTGAAAATGAAACTGCCCCGAGGTTACACCCCTCTGGAAGAAAAAATACGTAAAATGGTCTCTGAGACTCACCTGCGCGGCAGAGTTGACCTGATGCTGTCGGTGAGTGGAGATTTTTCAGATCTACAGGAAGTTAAAGTAAATATGGCCCTGGCCGGAGGATATCGGGATGCCTTGCTCGCCCTGTCGGAGGAACTTGGTCTGGTTAGCGAAATCACTCCGCAGATATTAGCCGCCTACCCTGAGGTATTGATACGAGAGCAACAGGACGAAGATTTAGCTATAGTCTGGGAGATGGTGGAAAAGGTTGTTGCAACAGCTTTGCAAAGTTGCGATACGATGAGGTGTCAGGAAGGGAATACACTGGCAGAAGATCTCACTGGGCGGTTACAGTTTTTTGAAAAAACGATTGAGAACATCGAAAAAAACATTCCTGAATTGCTGGAACAAAGACAGAAGAACCTCCAGGAGAGACTTGATAAATTGTTAGCGAATGTTCAGCTTGATCCGGCACGTCTTGCCCAGGAAGTCGCAGTTATGGCAGATAAAACAGATGTCACCGAAGAAATTGTGCGGTTGCGCTGCCATATCAGCCAGTTTACTCTTTTTCTTACCGAGCAAAGCGGTATCGGCAGAAAACTTGATTTTCTGATTCAGGAATTTCTCCGGGAGGTCAATACCCTCGCCTCGAAGATAAATGATGCTGCTGTGGCACATCTCACCGTCGATTTAAAGAGTGAGTTGGAAAAAATGCGCGAGCAGGTACAAAATATCGAATGAGCCGGATACTGGTTCGGCGACCAAAGAGTGGTTACTGATTAAGAGAGAAAAATTCGATAAACCCCCAAAAGCCTTAGAATTGGGATGGTTAAGTAAAAAAAAATGACTTTATGGTGCGTGATGCATTTACTCAACGTAGGGTTTGGTAATACGGTAATAGTGGAAAAGATTATCGCCGTTATTAATACCGGCTCTTCTCCCGCGCGTAAACTGAAAGAGGCTGCGAAAACGGATGGCAGGCTTATTGACGTGACTGAGGGAAGAAGGACGAGATCGATTCTGGTCATGGAATCAAACCATATTATTCTTTCTTCGGTCCAACCTGATACCATCAGCCAGAGGATGCAGGCTCTGCAGCCCGGCCAGAATCTGTCCGAATATTTTGAACAGCACAAAACCTCAGCAGCCGTGGAGCAGATATGACCGTCGGAAGACTGTTTGTAGTTTCCGCACCATCCGGTGCGGGCAAGACTACTTTACTCAAACGGGTAATGGCCGAGATTTCCGGCCTGGTTTTTTCCATCTCTCACACTACTCGAAGTCCCAGACCCGGCGAGCAGGATGGAATCGATTATCACTTTGTTACTCGGGTCGAATTCCTGAGTATGATCGATCAAGGGCTGTTTCTTGAATATGCTGATGTGCATGATAATCTCTATGGCACAAGCATAGGAGCCATCGGTGCACAGCTTGAAGAAGGGCTGGACGTTATCCTTGATGTCGATGTGCAGGGAGCGGCAATCCTCCGTTGGAAAAAACAACTTGAGGCAACACATATTTTTATCTCGCCGCCCAACCTCACTGAACTTGAAAGAAGACTGCGTGGTCGGGGGACCGAGAGTGAGGAAATAATTCAGCTGCGACTGAGAAATGCCGCAGTCGAGATGCGTGCTGCTTCGGAATACGAATATCTGATCATCAATGAAAATATTGACGAAGCAGCACATCTTCTGGCGTCAATTATTTTGGCAGAGAGGGCCAGAGCGCACAGGCTGCCATCCGGTAAACCCATCAGTAAGAGAGTGTTCACATGAAAAGACAGGGCGGTGCGCAAAAACAGGCCACAGAAAAAAGCATTCGATTAAGTGAGGATCTCCTTTGGGGAATCCATCCTGTTTTTGAAGGATTGGCCAAAGAACCGGACCGTTTCACGGAAATCATCTTGCAAAAAGATAAGCGAGGCTCGAAAATTGAAGAGATCATCGATCTTGCCCGTCAGCACAATGTTAAGATTACCTTTGTCGATTCGTTACGTTTGACCGGAGAAGAGAGTGCACAGGTTCGTCATCAGGGGATAGTTGCCCGAATGAGCCAGACCCCTCTTATCGCTTTAGATGATCTGGTAGCAAAATTGAAGATCCGTATCGACGCCGGAGAAAACGTCCGTTTGATGGTCTGTGATTCTCTTCAGGATCCGCATAACCTCGGGGCAATAATCCGTTCCACTCTGGCTTCCGGTGCTGTCGGTGTTATAGTGACCCGGGAACGTTCTGCACCACTTGGGGGGACCGCGGCAAAATCGTCCGCCGGGGCTATGTCGCATATCGATATCTGTCAGGTTACCAATCTGGTGAATGCGTTAAAGGTGCTGAAAGAGGCTGGGTTCTGGATATTTGGGGCAGTCAAGGATGCGGATGCCCAATCTCTTTATCAGACGGATCTTTCTATGCCCGCCTGTCTGGTGGTGGGCAGCGAAGGCAAAGGTATCCGACCACTGGTGAAAAAAGAGTGCGATGTACTCCTCTCAATTCCGATGGTGGGCACTCTTGACTCGCTCAACAGTTCTGCTGCCGCCGCCGTCATTCTTTTTGAGGCCAGGCGGCAGAATCTATTGCTTGATGCCAGGTAAAGGTGACATCCGATCGGTCAGATATCTTCAATTGACGGTGTCTGACCTGGTTGACGCCTTCGTCATGACTCTGGCCCGGAAAATCGGGCCTGCATTACCCTTTCCAGGCAAGCTTATATGCCGTCCATGTGTTGTTCCCTATACTCCTTGACTGTTTCCTGATTGACAAAGTTTCTTATCTGGCTGAGGCATTCTTCATCCCTGCAGACTTTGGGCATTATTTCCGTCAGAACCTCCATAATCAATCGTTTCTGTTCCGTCTCCCCCAGATTCAGTACCGCGGCTTTTACTTGGTCAAATGTTGTCATAGTCTTTCTCCTTTGAGTTCTGTGCCGGTTCTTTCCCCTTTTTTACGCGAAGATACATTTTTAAAGGTACTTTGTCCCTCTTCGAAGGCGGAATGTAAAAAACACCCGTAAGAATGGTACAGAAAGGAATCCCGGCGCTTGACTCCTCGCTGTGGCGCAACCACCATGCCGGGCTGTCATTGTTAAAACAATACGTATTATGATTGACCAGATCAATAGCCCGGCGCAAAGCCGCGATGGGGAAGTTGTGCCCAGCAAGTGGCGGGTGAGGGGGACTTCGTCATATCGCATAAATATCTTGCTGGGATAGAGTTGCGAAGTTAGTATGCTAGGCAGAGGTGTAGCGGCGTCGCGGAAATGGAGATTGGTACTGGAACCTTTCAAGGAGGTGTATGGTGAAAAATCAGAGAGGAATACACTATGCAGGTTTTGCACTGGTCATACTGGGGATAGTTTTGTTGTCCGTATCAGTGATGGCAGGTGACAAGAAGAAAGATGTGCATCCGGAACTGTCTGGACAGGAGATGCTGGTCGCCTGTGCTGATTGCCACCGGGACGCAACCCCCAAGATTGAAAAGGAGTGGTATACCTCGGTACATGGCCTTGCAATGGTCAAATGTTATCAGTGTCACGGTACCTATGGAGATTTTATGGTGACACCGAACCGGGAAACCTGTGCTACCTGTCATCTCGACATGCTGGAAAAATGTCCTAAAGATAAACCATGCTGGGAGTGTCATATTCCCCATTCATTTAAGGTGAAAAAGAAGGCAACCAGTTGAACCGACTGAGAAGGAGGAGATTGCAATGACACAAACAAGGCGTGATTTTATAAAAAAGGCGGCTGCACTTTCGGCTGCGTCCTATGTGAGCATGAGTCTGCCGATCGACAAAATCAATCTTGCCCGGGCCGATGAGGGCGTTGTCTGGCATCGCGGCAGTTGTCGCCTGTGCGGAGTTGGCTGCCGGGTTGAACTGGGTGTTAAAGACGGCGTACCGATGGGGTTGCGCGGGGTGGCAGAGTCACGGACCAATTTCGGTTATGTCTGTATGAAAGGTACCTATTTCTGGAAATGCATGCGTCATCCGGACCGTTTGACAAAACCACTGTACCGCGAAAAAAAGAGCGATGCCTTCAAGGAAATATCCTGGGATAAGGCGTTGGATATAGCGGCCGACCAATTTGCCAGCGCGCATAAGGCAGGTGGGGGAAATGCCGTGGCATATTATGGCTCTGGGCAGTCGCTGACTGAAGAGACCTATTTATTCCAGAAAATTATGCGCGGCGGATTACAGTCAAACAATGTTGAAGGTAACCCCAGACTCTGCATGGCCAGTGCTGCCGCGGGGTATCTTACTTCTTTTGGTGCCGATGAGCCTATCGGCGGCTATGCCGATTTTGAAAAAGCCCATTGTTTCTTTATAATCGGCTCCAATACCGCTGAGGCCCATCCGGTACTTTTTCGGCGAATTATGCGCCGAAAGCTCGATAATCCGGACACCGTCAAGGTCATAAACATTGATCCGAGAATTTCCCAGACTTCGCGAATTGCCGATATGCATCTGCAGTTCAAGCCGGGAACGGATCTGGCCCTTCTCAATGCCATGGCCAATGTCATCATGGAAGAAAAACTCTACGATGAAGAGTTTATCAAGAATTATGCGACGTTTCGCAGAGGACAAGCTGAGTTGACAACCCTGGAGGAATTCAGGGCGCAGGTTGCTAAATACACCCCTGAAATGGCCGCAAAAACATGCGGCGGAACCTTTAAAGCCGATGATATCAGGACGATAGCCCGCTGGTTTGCCAAGTCTAAAGGAACCGTCAGCCTCTGGACCATGGGGCTTAATCAGCGCAAGCGTGGGGTCTGGGCCAATAACCTGGTGCATAACCTGCATATTATCACCGGGCAGTTATTAAAAGACGGGGCCGACAGTCTGTCCCTCACCGGCCAACCTAATGCCTGCGGCGGTGTTCGCGAGGGTGGCGGTCTCTGTCATATTCTCCCCGGTCATCGACCGGTGGAAAATGAGAAGCTGCGCCGGCAGGTTGAGGCGGCCTGGGGCGTTCCCGAGGGCCGTATACCGGCAGAGCCGGGTCTGCATACCATGGCCATGTTTACTGCCATAAACGAAGGAAAGATTAAGGCAATCTGGATTAACTGTACCAGTCCTGTGCAGAGTCTGCCGAACTGTACTCTCTACAATAAAGGAATGGATAGAGACGATGTGTTTATTGTCTGCACTGATATTTTTCCAACTCTCACTACCCAGAAAGCCAACCTGGTATTACCGGCATCGTTTCATTTCGAGAAAACCGGGGTCTATGGCTGTACCGAACGTCGATCTCAATTGACCAGAAAGGCTGTCGAGTCGCCGGGGGAAGCCAGAGCGGAAGTCTGGATCGTTCGGGAATGGGCACGCAGACTGGCTGAGAAAATGAACGATCCGGTCATTGCCCAGTGTATTAAGCCGTTTGAAGGATTGACAGAAGGGTATGAACTTCCCAAAGCCATCTGGGATGAATACACCCAGAAATTGACGGCCGGCAGAGACAACGATCTGCGTGGTGCGACCTATGCCGTGCTCGAAAAAATGGCTGATGGTGTGCAATGGCCGGCGCCGACCGAGGAGTATGCCCTGACCGGCGGTACTGTGAAAAAATTCGTAAAAGGTCGGGATCCGATGGCCACCACCGAATCCAGGAGCGATCTTCCCTATCAGTTTTATGGCGCCGCCCATCCTGACCGTACCCTGTGGATCTGGCTGCGTGAGCAGGCTGATCCGGAAGAGATGCCGGACGCGGAATATCCCTTCTACCTTTCTACCGGTCGGATCATAGACCACTGGCATACCATGTCGATGACCGGCCGTATTCCCGAACTGCTTCGCGCCAACCCTTATGCCTATGTCGAGGTGAATCCGAAAGATGCAGCGCGGCTGGGCATCAAGCCGGGGGACATGGTGGAGATAAAGTCACGACGCGGCGTCAATCTGCTGCCGGCCAAGGTATACGCCGGTCCGGTTGAAGGCATGGTTTTTGTTTACTGGCATGACCAGCATCCTGATCGGATGATCAACAAGGTTACCAAGGATGGTATTGATCCGGGTTCGAAAGAGCCGGAGTTCAAAATATGCGCGGTTCAAGTGACACGGGCCTCGGGGCCGAAGCCATTGGAGCCGTATATTGTCTGAGTAAGCTGGTTGCAGCAGGTGGAATATCGCCTGCTGCACCCCTAATGAATCCATGCCGAGGAGTGGTTATGCCGATTAGTGGTGTTGTTATCGCCAGCCTGCCAACCGAAAAAAACGACGTCTTACGATTTCTCGCCACCCTCTGCCAGGTCGAAGTTCACGGTGCGGACGAAAAAGGCAATATTGTCGCCGTACTGGAAACTGAATCCTCCGAAGAGATGGAAAAAATTATCGATCGTATCAGCAAGGACCAAAACGTCCTCCATGTCGGGCTGACCTATCTCAATGCCGAAGACGAGGCTGAGCGTAATATCCAAGGGGAAAAAGCAGCCAGGCCGTTCGGTTTTCGCAAGCCATCAGGAATCACATAGTGCATCGCCGCACATTTCTCAAGCTGCTTGGGACTGGCCTCACCAGCCTGTCACTTGCACCCGGACCGGCTGGCGCAAAATTATTGCAGTCGCCGGTTGCAACCAACAGGTTACGGCCACCGGGCGCTGTACCCGAAGAAATTTTTACCGCCAGATGTATCCGCTGCGGACGTTGTGTGGAAGTCTGTCCGTATCGCTCGATTCTCATGCTTGATATCCGGGCTGGAATACATGCCGGAACTCCTCTCGTTGAAGCGAAAAAAATTCCCTGTTATCTCTGCATGAAATGTGTCGATGTCTGTCCGACCGGGAGCCTGCAGCGCATTCGGCAGCAGGATACCCGGATGGGCCTTGCAGTCGTCAATCGGTTTCATTGTGTTGCTTGGCTTGGCACGATACTCTGCCGAACCTGTTACGATAAGTGCCCTTATGCGGAAAAAGCTATTCGTCTTGATCAATTGCGGCCGATAATCGATGCTTCCGCCTGCACGGGCTGTGGCATCTGCACCAATGCTTGCCCTGTGACCGTTAGAGATGATCGAAAGGCGATTAATATCGAACCGCTTTATGCCAGGGAAAAGGTGAGCTGATGCAAACGGCGGCGGGGGAAAAGAATTTCATTGAAAAAGACCTTAATAAAAGTCGAAAAATGGTCTATGGACGATGGCGATTCACCATGCTCAGTATTGCGTTCCTGCTTATTTTGCTTAACCCTTTCTTGAATTACTTTGGGCATTTTAATTTTATTCAGGGCTGGTACCAGTCTTTCGGCTTCGGCAGCCTGTGGTTTGTTTCACCCCTGGAAGGATTGGAAAGTCTGCTGCTTACCAAGTCGCTCTATCTGCCGTCGCTGATCGGCATGGCGATCCCGGTTTTGATTGCATTTTTTCTCGGCAGGGTTTTTTGTTCCTGGATCTGCCCGGTGTCGTTTATTCTTGAGCTTTTTGACAGATTGAGGAAATTTGCCGGACGAAAGAAATTTCTCAAAAACCGCCTCCTGGTCGCTAAAAGAGTTCTCTGGTTTACCTTAATTGCTGAAATTATTTTCAGTATGGTGCTTGGCGCACCGCTCTTTGTTTTCCTTTCTCCACCGGGGCTGGTCGGTCGAGAAATAATGATGGTGGTGTTTTTCCGAACTTTGGCCTTAGAAGGAGGGATACTGCTGCTGATTCTTTTACTGGAACTGCTAACCCGCCGTTTTTTTTGCCGGACTTTCTGTCCTCTCGGCGGCCTGCTCGCTTTCCTGGGCAGGAAAAGGAGTCTGCGGGTACATGTCGAGCCGGCGAATTGTACCCATTGCGGGCTGTGTGCAAATAGCTGTCCAATGGGACTTCTGCCCAATAGTGGTGAAGGATCCTCCGACTATTGCTGGAACTGTGGCGAGTGTCTGGATTCCTGCCGTCACGACGCGCTGCACTTTCAGTGGCAGCAGAGCGGCTACACTCCCTCTCTAACTGACCAGCGCAACTGACGTCCGGCCCCGAAAGGCTTGACTGAGCCGCAGAGCAGAGGGACGGTCCATGATTTTTTTTCCAGGGTTACTGTTTTGTCTGGTGGTTGTAAACCATAGCGCCTGCAGGCGATGTCGCTGGTGAAATGTTGCAGCAGGTCCAGTCGGCCGGCCTCTTCGAAGAGTTCTGCCAGCATGGGCAGGGCAACGGGTGCTGAAAAGATACCTGCAGCACAGCCGCAACATTCTTTTTTATGCCGGGGATGGGGAGCGGAATCTGAGCCGAACATGATTCGGTCGTGACCGGAGAACACCGCTTCACGCAGGCGCTGACGATCCTCAGGTCTTTTGGCGATCGGCTTGCAGAAGAGGTCGGGTTCCAAAAGGCCGCCGATCACATCGTCTAAGGTAATCAGCAGGTGGTGCAGGGTAACCGTGGCCGAGACGTTTGGATACCGGTCGATAAAATCGACTGCTGCGGCGGTGGTAATATGTTCCATGACAATATGCAGCTTGGGAAAGGATTCTGCCAATCGTTGATACATGCTGAGAAATTCCGTTTCCCTATCGAGAACAAATCCATTTGATTCGCCATGCACCAGGAGCGGAATCTCCATTTCCTCCATCAAGCTGAGGGTCTCGTCGATCTCGTCGAAGTCGGAAACGCCACTTTCGCTCCGGGTGGTAATGCCCGCCGGGTAGAGTTTTATGCCAATGATTTCGTTTTTGGCTTCGGCGAGCTCAGCTCTCGTGTATTTTCTGAAAAAGAGTGTCATATAGGCGGCAAAGGTAGCTGACTTACCCGCTTTTATAATCTCTTCCTTATATCGTCGGACCTTTTCCAGCGAATCGACGGGGGAAACGAGATTGGGCATTATCACTGCTCCGGCAAAAGTGCTGCAGGTGTATGGTGCAACAGTCTGTAGCATTGTGTCTTCTCGCAGATGCAGATGCATATCAAGAGGGGATTGCAAAACAATTTTCATACAAGGTAACCTTAATGAGTTAAAAGAGATCAGTATGAGTGGCTGACCCCGCCAAAAAGGCTTGCGGGGTTCTTTTTAATACTCGCTGGACGGGTGCTCTTTTCAGTCCCCGTGCTGTGCGGGGGGGGGGGGGGCCGTTCCTTGTACCCCGGTACGGCAGTCTATTCAAATATAACCTCATTGCCACCAACCAGCGCAAGCCCTTTTTCGACTGCAAAACGTACTACAAATCTTGCTTCATCGGCGCTGTACTCTTTTCCAGCCAGAATTCTTTGGGAGAGCGAGGCAATTAATTCAGGATCTGCCGATTCGTCTATCATTTTTAAGCCCAGCCGCACCCCTTTGTAAGCAACTCCTGATTCAATAAACAGATAATTGGCCGAGCCGTTTTTTAATAGATTTTGTCTGGAGAGCCTGTCCCGCATGATAAAGGCGACGATTTGGTTGTCAAAGACGTGGGGACGCGCGTAGATAGCAGTGTTTACTTTGCCGGTATCGTCTGCTGTTGCCAGAACTCCGGTTCCTGTATGTTCCTGGAAATATTTACTGAGATCCATTATATGATTTCTCCCGGGATAAAATCGCTTTTGTAAAAAGTAAATGCTCCTGTATTTCATTCATTTATTCATATCAGTACGTATATCTGTTGTACTTTTCACTTCACAGAGTAGTTACTATTGATGTTGACACAAGAGGGGATAATCAATACTACAGTTATAGTAAAAACTACCAGAGTCAAGGAGGGAAGTGATGCTGGACCAGAATCTGTATAAAGTGGTAATCGACTCGATGTCAGCCCATGTGGCAATATTGGATGAGCAGGGAAATATCATCGAAACCAACCGAACCTGGCAGGAATATGGTCGGAAAAACGGGATGCGCGAATCCTTTGAAAGTGTCGGAATCAACTATCTGGCAATCTGTGAAACCGCGACCGAACATCCCGAGGACGATGCCGATCGGGTTGCCGTGGGGATCCGTAAAGTGCTGGCAGGAAAACTGGATGAGTTTTTGACCCAGTATCCCTGTCATTCACCTGATCAGAAGCGGTGGTATGCAGTGCGGGTGGTTCCCTATCGTGACCATAATGTACACCGGGTTATTGTCACCCACGAAAACATCACCCCCATCATGGAGGTGCAGGAAGCCTTGCAGGCGAAAGAAGCGGAGCTGATGCGGCAAAGCGAACGTCTCGAAGAAACTAATATTGCCCTGAGGGTTCTGTTGCGTCAGCGGGAAGAAGATAAAACCCGAATTGAAGAGACGATCTATGCTAATGTCGATCGCCTTGTTCTCCCCTATCTGGAGAAATTGCTCCAGGGCCATTTGACAGAAAAACAGCGGACTTTACTTGAGGTGGTCGATACCAATTTACGAGACATCGTCTCTCCATTTCTGCACAGTCTGGCTGCACTGAATATGTCGCTTACCCCTCAAGAGATAGAGGTGGCCAATATGGTTCGCAGTGGTAAATCAAGCAAGGAGATAGCCGATGTGTTAAACCTGTCAGTGAGCGGGGTCGACTTCCATCGTAAGCGTCTGCGCAGCAAGCTCGATCTGACCCATACCTCAAAAAACCTCCGATCTTATCTGCTCTCTCTGGCATAATCGAGCGCTGGTTGTTCCCATTACTCTGTAACTGTAAGGAAAGCTTCCTTGTAGAGTTTTTGGTACCCCGCTATGCTGCTTGGATCAAGCCATCGCTCATAGGCGGCTCGATACCGTTCGGTAGGACGCTGCTCACGGAGCACGGCGTTGATATCTTGTATCGTTTTTTTA
This sequence comes from Desulfobulbales bacterium, assembly GCA_038204235.1. GTDB lineage: Bacteria > Desulfobacterota > Desulfobulbia > Desulfobulbales > Desulfocapsaceae > Desulforhopalus_A. Next base: position 9,174 of record JBBRDD010000046.1, on the reverse strand, counting down.
CCCCATTCGTTTTTAGAACAGGCAACGTAGGTGAGTGATGCATCGTTATTGACCTGGTTCTCGGTGATGTTCAGCGTCATGATCCGGTCTCGGATACCCATTGTCTCCGCCAGATACATAGCCTCCTCCGGCAGTCCTGACAGTGCGTCGATTCGTCCGGCCAACAGCATTTTAAAAAGATTTAAGGTGAGTTCCGGACCTTCGTAGACAAAAACATTCTTGTTGTCGCCGTATTTATTTAAGGTCGTATCGAATTCGATTCCATACGAACGGTTTTTGGATCGGCCGACCACATATTTATGGCTCTTCAGAATATCTGTGAGACTCACGGTTTTGCTACCCCCGAAAATGTTGAACTTCTCTTTATTGATGATCAGGACGGTAGGCAGGGTGATGACGCTCGGGATGGAGAAATAGGCAAATTCCATACGCTCCGGCGTTTTGTACATTGCCAGGGCACAGACCTTTTCCCCTTGTTTCCATTGCTGGTAATGTCTGGAAATATTGGCGATCATATGGGTATGTTCATATGCCGGCAATTTTTTTATCAGGATGTCGGTTATCAGGTCTTCGTAGCCTTGGCCTTTAAATTTTCCCTCGTGAATAAAAAACGGCGGTGCAACCGCTTCCATCCAGCCAATAGAGTCTTTTGTCCATGCCCCCGTCGGTACGAATGCAGCAATCAGGAGGATCAAAATACAGGAAACGCGCAGTTTTTTTAGTGCCATGGAAACCTCATGGGGCGAAGGAATGTTAATTAAAACATAATAAAATTAACAGTATAGAGTGCGATGGATGATAGAGCCAATCTGATCCAAGGTGTAAGGCTTCTGGATAAAGGCTTTCGCACCCATTGCCAGAGTGGCTTTTACATCATCGTCGTCGGCAAAACCGCTGGCGATGATTGCTTTTTGCTGAGGATGTATTCTCAGGATCTGTTCGAAAGTCATCCGCCCGTTTTGTCCCGGCGGCATGAGCATATCGAGGACCAGGAGGTCAGGTGCGTGGTGTTTGGCATATTCGATCGCCTCTTCTCCTGATGCGACAGTCTGTACCGTATAGTTTAAAGATTTCAGCAGTTGCCCGGCAATCTCGCGTTGACGTGGTTCGTCGTCAACGACCAGGATAGTTTCTTCACGTCCTTGATAGTTTTTCCAGTCCTTCCGGTCCGGCTGTGGAGCAAGATCGGCCTCTATACTCGGAAACAAGAGTTCAAAAGTCGTCCCTCGCTCGTCACTGACGACGTTGACTGTGCCGCCGTGGTCATGCATAGTGTTCCAGACAACAGCCAGGCCGAGTCCGGTGCCGCTCCTGCCCATAACTTTTTTGGTGTAAAATGGTTCGAAAATACGCCCAATGTCCTCAGGAGCGATTCCCGATCCGGTATCATGGATGCTTATTCTGGAGAAATGTTCTGTAGATACATTGTATCGGTTCTTTGCCAATGGAAAAGGAACGGTATGGTTGTCGGTGGCAATCGAGAGGGTTCCCTTTCCGTGTATGGCTTCTGCACCGTTGGTGATGAGATTCATCAGACATTTTCGGATATGGATAGGCGAGCAGGAGATATTGCGCAAATCCGAAGACAGTGAGGTATTTATGCCGATGTGCGGATATCTTGTCTGAAGTTGCCGGAAGTCAGCGGAGTTGAGATAGGACTGAATCAATACATTGGGGGCGATGATTTCTTTGTTGGCGGCGATGCCTCTGGCGACGGTGAGCAAATCGGAAACAACGTACGAGGCATCGAGTCCGGATTGTCGAATTGCCTCGAGAGGATGTCGCAGACTGCTCTGCTGGTCCAGATCAAGGAGCAGCAGTTCAGGATAGGTGATGATACCGGAAAGGATATTGTTCAGATCATGGGCGACTCCGCCGGCCATGAGGCCGATGGCTTTCATCTTCTGATCCCGGTGCAGCTGTTCTTCCATCTGGCGACGTTCAGTAATATCGATAACAATCATCCGGACACCGGAAACCTCGATTCCGTTGTCAATTGGTGTTGAACGGATGAGGATGGGGAATGTTCTCTTATTTCCATCCATTGCAGTGAATTCAGTCAATTTGGATGGTTCACCCTGCAGGGTCTTCTGGAAATTCTGCCTGGCAACTTCTCTTTCGTTTTTCTGGATAAACTGGAAAAAGTTTGCACAACGACTTCGTTTGATTGTAAGTTGTAACTGCTTTTTGGCTACCTCGTTGGCGTAGGTAATATCTCCGGCAAGATTTGTTTCGACAACTATTTCCGGGAGCAAATTGACAAGATCGTGAAAGCGTCGTTCGCTTTGCAGCAGATGTCTCGTCCGCTCCCTGATCTCCTGCTTGAGGAATTTTCTAATGGCAAAGAGATGGCTGATGAAAGTTACAGTCAGGAGCAGCAGCAGAAGAAAAATGAGGATATTTATAAGGGGAAAAATAACCCGTACGTACTGTTCTCCCTTAAGAATGCCGATAACCTGGTCACCGTGATTGATCTCTGCGGAGAGTTTTTTTACGCCGATCAGCCTTATCTTATAAAGGAAGAGTGATAGACCTGATAATGGAGGGCAGGTAGCCGAAATGAAAGTTTCGGTTCCGGGGATGGATATGGAGAGGGATTTGTAAAAATCAGCTTTGACGGCAAGCTGCAGATAGGCCTCGGCTCCATTTTGGTTAAGTGCCCATATGTCATCGGCCAGAATAGCTGCATGAGTCTTGAAGTGTTTATGGTCGAGGGCGTCTTCTCTTTGAATATAGAAATACGCGATGGCAGCAAATACCATTAGAAAGAGAACGGCGATATACAAAAAGCGACTTCTTCTTTTGTATAGAGAAATCATTATAATGACTTATTGGTATTCATTGCTGCCGTCTTCCTCATCCAAAAATAGAAACAAGCAAAAGTATAGGGCCAATTCCAATTTTGTAATATTGCTGAGTGCAGGATGGATGTCAAGTTCCTTTGTTTAATTGTGTACATTTAAAAATTAATTGGAAGACATAAAAGGGGGAGAGAGATGGATGACAAGATAAGACTTGGAGTGAGTTCCTGCCTGCTTGGCAATCATGTCAGGTATGACGGAGGGCATCAACATGACCGATTCCTGACTGATACTCTGGGACGATATGTGGAATATGTACCTGTCTGTCCGGAGGTTGAGTGCGGTCTCACCATTCCCCGGGAAGCCATGCGACTTGTCGGTAATCCTGCAGACCCCAGATTGGTAACTCGCAAAAGTGGCATAGATCATACCGATCAGATGAAGAAATGGGCCTCTCTTCGGCTGGAGGCGCTTGCCGGGGAAAACCTTGACGGTTTTGTTTTCAAGCGCATGTCACCGAGCAGCGGCATGGCAAGGGTGAAGGTATATTCCGAAGCAGGGATGGCCAATACTACCGGTATTGGTATCTTTGCCAGGTTGTTTATGGAATATTTCCCCCATCTGCCGGTTGAAGAAGACGGGCGGCTCAACGATCCGGTACTGCGGGAAAATTTTATTCAGCGCATTTTCGTGCACAGAAGATGGCGGGAACTGGTCGCTACGGCTAAAAAAAGAGGTGGACTGGTCGATTTTCATACGACCCATAAGCTGCTGCTTCTCTCTCATAGTGAAAAAGAATACCGGGAAATGGGCCGTCTGGTGGCAAAGTCCAAAGATGTATCCATTGACGAGTTATTTGATCGGTATGAAGCACTGCTGATGAGTGCTCTAACCAAAAAGAGTACTAACAGGAAGCACACTAATGTGTTGACGCATGTTTTCGGTTATTTTAAAAACGACCTGTCTCCCCTGGAAAAACAGGAGGTGCTTGAAGTAATTGATCAATACCATCAGGGAATGACTCCATTGATTGTTCCACTGACGCTCATGAAGTTTTTCACCAAAAAATTCAAGCAGGATTATCTGGCCAACCAGCACTATCTTGATCCACACCCATTACAGCTAAAGCTCCTTAATCATGCGTGAAGCTTTTTACTTAACCATAGGCAATTTCAGGTTTTTGGAGATGAAGAAGACCGTGGTATGAGATTGCCGGGCGCCAACCGAAATGACCCGGTGGCGCCTATCAAAAAAGGTTATTTCTTTTTCTCGGCCATTTTCGCTTTGAGCAGGGCGCCTAAACTGCCCATTTCGGCTGCGGGTCTGGTCTTTTTTTCCTTGGTCTTAAAAGACTTGTATTCGTCTCGCTCCTTGTCCTGTTCCGCCTCAGGTGAGACATAATCAGCCGGCACCAGGCTGATTCTTTTTTCAGCAAGGTCTATTCCGTCAACTGTCACATCGATATTCTGCCCTTCTTCCAGCACTTCACGAGGATGATTGATTCGCCGGCCGCCGCCCAGCTTGGAGATATGAATCAGGCCGTCGATGCCTGGGGCGAGAGTCACAAAGGCCCCGAATTGTGCGAGCCTGGCGACGGTTCCCATATGAGTTGTGCCTTCCGGGAAAAGAGTCGTCACCTCGTTCCATGGGTCGGCCTGGGTTTCCTTGTAGCTGAGAGAAATTCTATCCTTGTCCCAGTCGAGTTTTTTGATCACTGCCTGGACTTTCTGGCCGACGGTAAAATATTCATCGACCTTTTCGACCCGGCTCCAGCCGATTTCCGAGATGGGAATAAGGCCATCCACGCCGCCGATATCGACAAAGGCACCGAATTCTCTGATGGAGCTGACCACCCCTTCAATTGTCTGGCCTTCCTCAAGGGTCTGCTGTAATTTTTCACGCAGTTCTGCCCGTTCCGCTTCCTGGATCGCCCGCGCCGAAAGGACAATATTGCGGCCGTTTTCCTCAAACCGGGTAATCTGGAATTTCATATGGGTCTCCAGATACTCTTTGGCCGCATCTTCAACTCGCCGCAGTCCCATCTGGGAAAAGGGGCAGAAACCTCGCACATTGCCGCCAAGGGTGATTTCAAAGCCGCCTTTGATCTCAGCTTTAACGAATCCTTCCACGGGAATACCGCTGCGAAAGGCTTCTTCAAGGTGGGCAGCGGAGGAACCGGAGCCGATGGAGGTAGTGAAAAGCTGCTCGGACGATTTTGTCTGCAGAAAATAAACATCCAGTTTGTCGCCGAGCTGGTGCTTGAAATTACCTTCGTTGTCTCTGAGCTCGGAGCTATTGAGCACTCCTTCGCTCTTGCCGCCGACATCAAGAAAAGTCGTCTCGTCGTTTATACCGACGATGGTCGCTTTGATTTTTTGCCCCGGCGTTAAGTGTCGTATTTTGGTTGTTTTTTCGGCCTTGAAGAGTTCTTCAAAACTTTCATTGTCTGTTTCTGTCATGTCTACCCATTATAGAAAAAGAAAAAATGCGGTTTACGGTTGTGGTCAGTTACATAACTGATGCCTGATAGTTGATACATTCCTGGAAATTCCAATTTCAGATGGCACGCCAGCGTAGAATCGAAACAGATTATAGCATAGCTGGACAGCTTGACAAGTCTTCGTCACTGTTCCGGAGAGGGCAGCATGGCGAATTTTATCTCCGGCCCTCGCCGGTATTTTGTACTGCCAGTGACAGAGCGTGGTCGTTTTCTTGAAACATAAGACGTTTATCACACATTTCATTAATAAAATTTCGTAGGGTCCGCTCAGCGACTCGGGGAAATTCTGCCAGAAGCCTTTTTATTTTCACCGGTTGTTCGCAACAGAGATAAATCTTTCTTGATGTCCCCAGCAGGCGGTGCAGGAGCGGACTGTCTGACAGCTGCTCCTGACGGATGATAAGAAATGTCCCGCCATCACGGTAACTGAGAGGATGCTGCCGGTTTGTCGATCTGCGCTTATGAAAATTCTGCCAGGCCTGGATTTTCTGTTTTACCGGCTTCCACTGTTTGTGCTGGATGTTTTTATCGCCTCGATAGCTGTTTATCAGCATGGTCATTGAGCGGAGATAGTCTTCAGGGAAGAGGCTGCGGTTTTTGGCATGAGGGATAATTTTTTTTATGGAGAATGCATTGGCTGAAGTGCAGCTGTTGTGAATGGGCGAGCCATAGCCAAGAAAAAAAGAGGCTGTCTGCAGGGGAAGAAAAGGCATGACAAAATCGAGATTATGCAGCGTTTCGGCAATTTCCTCTTCCGTTGTGCCGGGAAAGTCGGTGATCAGGTTGCCCTCCAGGCGGATTGCCGAGGCGCTGCACATTTTCATGACGGCGATGTTGTCGATGGTCGTCGTTCCCTTGGCCATTTTTGCCAGCAGAGATGTGGATAAGGCTTCGATTCCCACCTGGACGGTTTTTAGACCGGTCTGACTGTACAGGTTCAGTTTCTCCGGTTCGGTAATTGTGCGAATCTCGGCAAAAAAGTCAAAATCCAGTTTCCTGGGGGCGAGTTTTCGGAAAAAACGATCTGCTTCCTGTGGCGGCAGGGCATTATCGGTAAAAGCGAAATGCAGGCATGCATGGGTTTCGGCGAGGTGGAGCGTTTCTGCTATCATCCTGTCGCTCTGTTTGCTGCGATACTTCTGCCACTGGAGATTGAGGTTGCAAAATGTGCATTTGTTCCACCAGCAGCCCCGCGAAAATTCTATTGGTAACAGGGGAATAAATGGCCGGTCGGAAAAATGTTGGTGCATCTCCTTAAAGTAATGGCTGTAGTCCGGAAAAGGGAGATCGTTCATTTCTAAAGGTTGAACAGGCTTATCTCCTTCAGTTGCAGGAACAGGCCGCCGGCTGCGAATTTTTTCGGGCAGGGTTTCGCTGTGTCCGGTAAGGAAATGACAAAGTTCAAGGAGTTGCCGTTCTCCTTCGCCATCGACCAGGTAGTCTATTTGCGGAAAATGATCGATCAGAGACCTGCCGATATCACCTGAACAGGATGAACCACCGAAAACAATGGGTACTTCCGGCCATTTTTCTTTCATTTTTCCAGCCATATAGAGCGAGGCAAACAGTTGACTGAAGCAGAGGGAAAAACCGACAAGATTATATCGGTGCCAGGGGATGGTTGTCAGCAGCCTGGTGCAGCTTTGTTCAACAGCTGTTACCAGCTCGTCAAAATCGGGCAGGGGTTTTAGCTTTCCGGTCAGGCACCGGCGGAACAGTTTTCGGGCATCGGGTCTTTTTTCGGGGAAAAGCAGTGGTGCAAAAAGAGCTTCCCCGGCCCAGCCGGAGAGGGCTATCTGGCTGTAGATGTTCGGGGAGATCGTTTGCGCAAGATCCAGATAAGGGTGATAATTGTCCAGTTGATACGACGATTCTCGCTCCAGGTACGCCTTCAGGGCGCCAAGTTGAATGGACGGTCGGTTGAAAATCGACCACGGCATGGCAATAAGCGCGAGCTTGAATGGGGGGGAGGTATCTGGTCCCACTTTATTGCCTGATAATTTCCGTTCCTTCAGGTGGCGTGAAGGAAAAAAATGACAGCAGTTCCTTGGGGGGCTTCCCAACCAGGCTATCAACAGTGATATCAGTAAAATTCAAAACAGTGACGGTGCCGAACTGATCGCGGATATTTATCCGGCGGATGAGTGAGTCGGGGGTCACCCACAGATGGATGTCCTGAACCTGAGACTGGGCAGTTTTCGGGATGAGTTTAATCACCTTAATTGCCGCACTGTTTTCCGACTGGAATTCTTCCTCGGCCGGGCGAATAAAAAAGTCCCTCTTCAGGACGCCTTTCCCGGTAAAAAAAGAATAGGTGAGATCTGCATCCAGTGTATTGGCCGGAGAGACGATCATCTGGTGCAGCTTGGCAAAGTACATGGAGAAAGTTTCGCCGTCGTTGGTCAACACCTGTTTATCCGGACTGGTATAATCCCAGCGCATATAACTTTTACCACCCAGTTTGACAAAAGCCGCTTTGCCCGAACCCCGGCGTGGTCGTCCGGTCATCTCACCACTGGTGTTCTGGATAAAATTGAAAGAGAGGCTGGCAATCTTGTCGTAGCGAGCCTGTAAACGATGTGCAATATCTTCCGGATATTCGGTGCCGCATGAGCCGCTGTCCACAACTATAATCGACAGAAGCAGACAGGAGGCGATCAGGAGTGTTTTAAATAGATTTTTCATCAATCGCATACATAATTGGACTAAATGGGAAGGAGTTGAATCGTCCGGCCAAATATTTTGCTTGCAATCTGTGCTGCGGTTTCCGTCAGGTCGGTGACGAAAAACCTGTTTTGGCTGGGATCGTGGTTGCCGGTAGTTTCGAATGCTTTGTCGCGCTCTATATAGCTTTTAAGAAAGTGGGCGGTCGCCGCCGAGGAATCGATGAGCGTGACCTTCTTGCCGATTCTGGCCTGTATCAGGGGTTTAAGAAGAGGATAATGGGTGCAGCCGAGTATCAGGGTATCGATCTGTTGATTTTTCAAGTCATGCAGATACCGGCGGAGAATCATTTTGGTTTCTTGCTTGCCTGTCCAGCCTTCTTCAACTAAGGGGACGAGCAGAGGGCAGGCCTTGGAAAAAACCTTATAACCTGGATATTGCTGGTGAATTTTGTCTTCATAGACGCCGCTGCGTATAGTGGCCCGTGTGCCGATAATACCGATCCTGCCGGTCCGACTTTTGGACAGTGCCTGTTCAATGGCAGGGGTAATGACCTCGATGATAGGAATGTTGAACTCCCGGCGGAGTCTATCGGTTGCCACACTGGAAGCTGAGTTGCAGGCTATGACAATAATTTTGGCCCCGTTTTGCACAAGAAATCGGGTGTTCTCAACTGAGTAGTCAATAATTGTTCGTGCACTTTTGGTACCGTACGGGGTGCGGGCAATATCCCCCAGATAGAGCAGGGGGTAATCGGGCAGGAGCTGTTCAACGGCCTGGGCAACGGTCATTCCGCCGACGCCTGAATCAAAAATACCAATCATAAAAAGTGAATGTTTATCGAAAGAGCCAAAATTGGCCGAACATCAGCGCATCCCGGGTAACAGCAAATAAGCCGGGATTTTTTTCAGTACCCTTTTGAGGGGGGAAATACCTTGAGATAGATTTTTTCCAGTAAAAAAACGGGAAAATAATCTGTAAGATACTAACACGACATGTATACCAGAAAACATGGTGAACAACAAGCAGACATCAGTGCAGACAGGTTTGTCGATTTTTTCTGGACTTGAGTCATGGAACATGTTGACAGAAAGTGGACTGGGAATTATTTTTGCCCTGACTCAAAAAGCAGTTCAATAAAGAAATCGAGTTGTATCGTGCTTTATTGTTTATATCAAAAGCAGGGAATTTACCTGCAATGTTTTGCAA
>JBBRDD010000045.1:0-27782 GCA_038204235.1 Desulfobulbales bacterium | reverse complement strand
GATTACGTTAGCATTTGTGTCGGTTAAAGCCGACGCGAAAATCGGTGTTAAAATGAGTTTTTGCCATGCAGTAAGGCCGTTTCAAAATGAAAATGAGTGAGTGGCGAACCACCGCAGAGACATACAGGAAAGCCCCGCATCTATTTTTTCAATCTCTTCTGTTTTAACAGGGACAACGGAATAACCTGCTTGAGCCAACATGTCGATTGTGCCCTTATATCTGGCACTGATCAGAACATTGCCATTAATCCGTACTGCATTTGCCGCAGGTTCTTCCCCCGCTGGCAGAATCATGTGGCGAAATCCTGCAAAAATACCTGATTCGGACATATGGCGGGTTACTAAAATCGTTTCCTCATCTAGCAGTGAACAGGCTGTTTTGAAATGCAACACGCCTTTGGGGGTATTGACTATCTCACCTTTAAGGCCAAGTTTTTTGAGCTGGTCAATGAGGTTATTTGCCCCGGCCAGGTCAGTCCGGGCAGAAAGACCGATTTTGATTGCCCCAGGGGTTACCAGGATATCCCCACCATCGGCATACCCTGTTGGGGGTAACTCAAGTACCCTGTCGAATAAATTGTGCAACACAGGAGCGATTTCTTGTGTCTCTCCTCGGCGTGAATCACTGCCTGGCCGTAATAAAATAGCCCCTTCACTGAATACCAAGGCTGGGTCTTCAACAAAAACTGAATCGGGATACGCCTCGAGAGCGGGTAACACCGTGACCGCCATGCCTGCTGCCTCCAGGGCACAGATATAGGCCTGGTGTTCTGATTTTACGCCTTCGTAATCCGGGTTCCCTCGGTCTTCAGCCCGAAGGCCGTTGACCACGGATTGTGAAGGTTTTCTGACGATAGCCGAGTTAAAATCATAACAAGTCCTAGAGATTGACATTGTGTACCCTCAAGTATTTTAAAAGTAATTTTTATAAACGATTTCAAATGGATTGTCTCATAACAATGATTGAGTTTCAGCAGCAGAACGTGATCAGCTCGTACTCCTGACTACCAAATCCCAATTCGTTGGCGTAGTCGAGCTGGAACCTATAAGGAATGTCATGCGCCAGCTGGGCAAACGATTTTCCCGTCTTTTCCTCTATCAGTGCCAGAGAGGCGGCATCCAAAGCGACAGGATCCCGGGATACAAGAATACCGATATCAGGTATAATTTTTTCAAAAGTATGACCCATGCAGTCGCAATCTTTGGATATTCTCGTCAGGACATTGACAAAGAGGCTTTTCTCGGGAAAAAGAGAACATATGCCCATGGCATGTTCGACCACTTTTTTTTGTAGATCTTCATACGTCGCTTCCCAGTTGTATTCCACGGCGTTAAAGCGGCACATGGCCAGACATTCCCCGCATCCGATACATTTTTCACTATCGATCAGCGCCACCTCATCGTTTAAGCTTATGGCCTCTTGCGGACACCATTCGACGCAGGTACCGCAGCCGGTGCATTCCTGCGCATTAATTTCCGGCTTAGCGGTGGAATGTTGTCTCAGCTTTCCTTTACGACTGGCACAGCCCATGCCGAGGTTCTTCAGTGTTGCGCCGAAACCGGCGGCTATGTGGCCGGTAAAATGGGACACCACTACCAGAGCATTGCACTTAGCGAAAAGTGCGGCGATGTGTACGTCGTTATAGATCTTGCTCTTTATTGGCACGACATGGTCTTGATCACCAAAGAGGCCATCGGCCATGATGATCGGCATTCCGGTCGAGGCATAATCGAATCCTTGACTTTGAGCGTGGCTGATATGACTGATGGCGTCACTGCGATTTCCTTTATAAAGTGTTGACGTTTCGGTGAGGAAAGGCACGCCGCCGCGCTCTTTAATGCTTTCTCCGAGCATGTTTAGATAAAGGGGGCGCACGTATCCAAGTTTTTGAGATTCCCCAAAATGGGTTTTTACGGCGGTGATATCCCGGTCAGCAATGCAGTCGAGCAGGTTTTCGCCGACAAGTAAATCCCTCAGTTTGGCGCAAAGGATTTCATCTGATTCGTTATCATTTGCGGCTATATAATAGACTTTTTCACGCATGGAATTCCCTCTGGATAAATGAATAATGGGTGATGACATATCAAAAACATCAAAGTTGCCTGGAGTCGCATGAGATTTTGGCTGCGCCAGGCGGCCAGTACGGATTACGCAGTAATTCACGTCCCAAGGCGATGTATCTGCGCGACCACTTCTCAGTGTTGCAACATACATAGCTCTTCTTGGCCTTTTGAAAAGAAATATTTTCCTGACCTGAAAAAATAATCTCAAAGCTAAAATACAGAATATCCTTTAAGGGAAGCTGGACATAGCTTTAATGGGTGCCCCCACTTTTAACTCCATGCTACTCGTTATGGAGCATTGCCAATAATGGTATTGATGCTCATCTTTGTTGCTGTACAAATTGCTGATATCTTCAGAGAGGCTTCGGCAATCGGAAGCCATGCGGCGCTTATTGTACTACTGCCGCTGCCGTTTCAGTTTGTATTTATTACTATGGGACCGGATGGCATCAAGACTTAACGCAATAAAATAATACTTACTACACAAAGATAAGGATTTAAAACTATGGAAAACGGACAGGCACTGCTGACAAAATATGCAATGAATGATATTCTCCTCAAAAACAGAGTAGTTATGGCACCAATGACACGCAGCAGGGCCGATAACCCAGGAAATGCGGCAACGGATCTCATTGCTGAATACTATGCGCAGAGAGCCTCTGCAGGCCTTATTATATCCGAAGGCTCCCAGATCTCAAAGCGGGCAGTAGGATACATTAACACCCCTGGTATTCACTCTGATGAACAGGTAGAAGGGTGGAAAAAAGTGACGGATGCTGTTCATGCAAAAGGTGGGAAGATATTTATTCAGCTTTGGCATGTCGGACGTATGTCCCATCCTGATTTTCACAACGGTGAACTCCCACTTTCTGCTTCAGCGTTTAATCCGAATGCACAGTCCTATACGCCGCTGGGCTTTAAAGATACGGTTGCCGCTAAGGAGATGACGATCGAAGACATAAAAGAGACAATCAGAGATTATGGTAATGCGGCTAAAAATGCCATGGCTGCACATTTTGACGGGGTAGAGATCCATTCATCCAACGGCTATCTACTGCATCAGTTTATCAGCAGAACGTCAAACGTGAGGACGGATGCCTATGGAGGTTCAATTGAGAACAGGGCAAGGCTTTTATTTGAAGTACTGGAAGAAGTGAAAAAATATGTGCCTGAACACCGCATTGGGATAAGGCTTAATCCGTCGCTTCATGGCATCTTTGGTATGACGCTTGATGAAGAGACTATCCCGACCTTTGATTATATCGTAAAGAAACTGAATGATTACGAATTGGCTTACCTCCATCTTTCAGAGCCATTTACAGATGTCACTGATGTACCGGGAGCCGAGCCTCACATAGCGAAGCATTATAGACCGATGTATAATGGCACGCTTATGATAAATACGGCCTTTGACAGAGAAAAAGGCAATCGGATTATAGATGAAAAATTGGCGGATCTGGTTGCTTTTGGCAAACTCTATATTTCCAATCCGGATCTTGTTGAACGATTTGCCGCCAAAGTTGCAATAGCAGCATGGGACGAACCGACCTTCTACACAACCGGTGAAAAAGGCTTTACCGATTATCCGACTCTTAACTCCTAAAAATGATACAAAAAAGCGCTCTTATTAGAGCGCTTTTTTTATAGGAAACCGCATTACCTGTTTGAGATGGCATATTCCATTGACATAAAAGGTCATTATTAATAAGCTATTAGCTCGAAAAAGTAATGTCGCAGCATTCGCCGATCGGGAGTATACCATAACGACTCGAAATGGAAGATCTGCCCGCCCTATGAACATTATCTGTTCCCTTATCGGTGATCTTTTTCTGAGATATGCTGTGCCAAGAATAATATCGCTCATCCTGACCGTAATTATTCTCGGTTTATTCCATTGCACATTCGCTGCAAGCCAAGCTTTCTCACCCTCCCTGGACACATCGCTTTTCAGCCTACCCAAAAACGTGCTGGTGCTCTTTTCCTATCACCGAGCCGAATGGTCGGATAATGTCCAAAAAGGTATTAGTTCAGTTTTCACCCCTTACCAGAATGTAAATTTCTTTTATGAATACATGGATACAAAGCGGCTGAAGACGAAGGAGTATCTGGAGATACTACCAAAAATCTATATTGAAAAATATGCCAAAGCTCATATTGACGTTATCATCTGCGTGGATAATAACGCATTAGATCTACTGGCAGAAAATGCCCGGACCCTTTTGCCGGACACCCCTGTTGTCTTCAGCGGCATCAATGACTACAAGCCCACTCTACATACTGCACGCCCCCAAGTAACCGGCGTTGTTGAATACGGTAATTTTTCTGACACCCTGAAAATCGCCTTCAGGGCCCGTCGAAATGCTAAACGACTGTATATTGTCTGCGATCACACCGAAACCGGTAAAATCAATACGCAGGAGCTGCTTGCCGCACTTTTTTCGGTAGCTCCCAACATCCAGACGGTTCTGACAGACCACATGAGCTATACAGAGCTTTCCACTACACGGCAAACTGCTGACCCTCAGCAGCTTGCATTCTTCGTTAGCTACTGGAAGGACGGCACAGGTCGGAATATTGAACCGAGACAGCTCGATGCAGTATTCAGGAATTCCGCAATCCCCGTTTTCGGCCGTTCGGAGTGGATGATCAATCACGGGATGGTTGGAGGAAAATGTGTGACGGGTTTTGCCCAGGGAGAGGCGGCAGCAAGGATTGCGCTGCAAATTCTTGCTGGTGGAAGATGAGCCGATGATTCTCAGCGTGACCACGAAGATGCTTGAACTCCATGGATATAAGGTTCTGCCAGTTGCGACGCCGGCAGATGCTATCCATCTTGCCCGAGAACATGCCGGTGAACTGCACCTGCTCTTAACCGATGTCGTCATGCCCGAGATGAATGGTAGAGACCTGACCAGGAATCTGTTATCTCTCTATCCCAAACTTAAGCCCTTGTTTATGTCCGGTTATACAGCCAATGTCATCGCCCATCAAGGGGTGCTCGACGAGGTGTCGATTTTATCCAGAAACCGTTTTCCATAAACGATCTTGTGGCTAAGGTCAGAGAAGTACTAGACAAAAATCCTGCCTGAATGAGCAAGAGAAGACTCATGGAAAATCTATAATTTGAGAGTATTGGATTAGACCTCTTCAAATTCGCTTTTGTGAATTATTACTCTGATAGTCATGGATGCAATACAGGGTAAGTCTATTTAAACCCTAGACCTAACACAGGATTTGTGAAATTGAGCGATGATTTTAAAAATACAAGTGTAAAAGGGTTTTGGTGGAAACGTTTTCTTTATTCAGCCACCGGAGCTAACGATGATTATGAGTTAGGCCCAAACTGGTTTGCTTCGGTTATGGGGACTGGCATTATTGCCAATGCCGCAGCCTCTTTGCCACTATTATCGGAAAGCCTTCACTCATTCGCCCTGGTAATTTGGTGCCTTGCCTCTATCATGCTGATTGGGCTGGTGACTTGGACATTCGTTCTGCTGGTAACTGGCCATAGCGTTTGGAAAAAGCACTTTAGAGACCCTATGATGGCCCAGTTCTACGGAGCACCACCTATGGCTATGCTTACAGTAGCTGGGGGGACGCTATTAATTGGAGGAAGTCTGCTTGGCCAGCCAGTCGCCCTGAACATTGCCTGGGGTCTCTGGTTTGTCGGTACCATAACCGGGCTTGGTTCGGCTCTTATCATTCCTTATCGCTTATTTACCAAATTCAGGGTACGGCCGGACTCTGCCTTTGGTGGCTGGCTCATGCCGGTTGTTCCTCCCATGGTATCGGCTGCCATAGGCGCTATGCTTGTTCCGTATACCCCGGAAGGAGTACTGAGAGAAACAATGTTCTACCTCTGTTTCTCCATGTTCGGCCTCAGTCTGATAGCCGCGATGATTATTATAGCAATGATCTGGAGCCGCTTGGCTCATCATGGCACGTCAGGTACTTCCCGGGTCCCTACACTCTGGATTGTCCTGGGACCGCTTGGACAGTCAATGACTGCTGCAGGTATACTTGGTACCGTTGCAAAGGGTGCCGTACCTCCTGAAATAGCTTACGGTTTTGAGGTGTTTGCAGTACTTTACAGTGTCCCGGTTCTAGGATTTGTGTTGCTCTGGACCTGCATGGCAATATTGTTATCAATTCGAGCCCATTATAGACAAATGAGATTTGCCCTTACCTATTGGGCATTCACCTTTCCAGTTGGTACTTGCGTAACGGGTATAGCGCAGTTGGCAAACCACACTGGATTGCCGTTATTTGAGTGGACAAGTATTCTCTACTACATAGGATTACTTGGAGCGTGGACATTTGCTGCTTTTGGAACGACAAAAGGTATGATAACCGGGCACCTATTTCGGGCACCACCGTCAGCAAAAGCCATTGTATCCTTGAAAGAACCGCAGTTTCTGGGAGATATCTTTGATGATAAAGATGAAAAATAAAGAGATGTTGATCCAAACAACCTGCACTTACTCCAGCCTCCTTGCCACCAGAAGAGCATCAGGCATAAGGTAAGCTTGCAGTTTTGTTTAAATGGTTAACATTGCCAATTAAAGCCTCCATCATTCCGATAACGCCTGTCCCTATAGACTTACAAGAGCTTAGAGGAGCGGGTGCCGCGTTTTTGGAGCAGGGTTTTAGGTTGTAAGTGTAGCAGTCGCAACTTCTCACTTCATTCTTTTGCTCCTCAGGAGGATTAATAAACGATGAGCCGAGACCAAGAGATCCCATCACCATATAGAACACTCCAGTCACGCTGGAGACCGCCAGCTGCTCTCCGCTTGGGGCACCAATTGCCAACACTCCGGCAAATCCAAGCATGACTCCGAGCACTTTTAACGCACTGGCTTTTCCCTCAGGGATAAATAGCACCGGTGACAGCTCCAGCCACTCCCGAGAGCAAAAACGATGTCCCCTTCGCAAAGCCATAGTATTGGATAATGGTCGCCAACAAAGCTATCACCATGAGTAAGGAGGTCAAACTGTTTGTAACCAGCAAAACATCTGGAAATTTCTATAAATAGACAGAGCCTCCCTCTGACAACAGCTCGGCTCTTATACCAGATTTTCAGGTTTTCCAGTGATCGATTGCCTTGAAATAATTGCCAACGCCTCTCACATTTGAAATTTTCCGGCTAAAAATATATGATGAATAGAGAGCTATATTTTCATCTGAAAATGAGAAATATCAGGAAAAGGAGTTAGCCATGTCATCATCGGATTCATTTGAGCGTAAATCCTCCCAACAAGCACCTGAAACGGCCGAGGAATTTCTCTTTCAGATAAAATGTGCAGTGGCCGATGAGGATTTTGAGGGGGCGGAGCGGCTGCGTGATGCACTTATCGAAACACTTCCGCTGGCCATAAGCGAGGCGATCAAAGCCGCTGAATTGATAGAAAAAGAAATGTCGGCGGCAATTGACAAAAGCCATCTGGCCATCTGGCCCGAATTGTATGAGCAACTCAGCATCGAGGAGCGGAACTGTCTTTTCCACAGCATGACCCTGTACGTCCTGCCGGCAAAAAGAATGCTGCTCAAATATGGTTCGCTCAACAACCGGCTGTTCTTTATCGAAAAAGGCAGCGTCACCGTGGCTCTCCCCCAGAAAGAAAGTCAGTTCAAGGTGCTGGCTCAACTTGAGCAGGGTGATATCCTTGGCGAATATACTTTTGCGACTATGGCTCTCTGTTCCGCAACGGCGGTTACTGCCACCCCCGTGCAGATTCGCTGTCTGGATGGCAAAAAGGCTGAAAGCTGGGAGGAAAAGCATCCGGGATTGTATGAAAAATTATTAAATTTCTGTAGAAAGTACGGCAAGATCGATTTGATTTCAGTAAGAAAGGAGCAGGAAAGCCATACGCATGCCCGGTACCCGGTAGATGGTCAGGTAAAGGCAATTTTGCTGGATAAGAATGGATATGAAACCGCAATGACCTTCAACGGTGAGCTGGAGGTAATCTCCCGTTCTGGGGCGTCTTTTACTATCCACTGCACCAAGAAAGCAATTGTTAAGCAACTCTTGACGAGATCATTTTTTCTTGATTTTACCTGTAAAAACAAAGAAAAAGAGATCCAATTTACCGGTGTCGGAAAAGTCGTCCGCGTTTCCTTTCTTCTCTACAACGATTACCTCCTGCACGTAGGCTTTGTCACCCAGCTGCCGGAGAATCTGGACTCACAACTGGCTCTCTGACAGAGAGCCCCCCGTCTGGAGGCTTTTGGCGGATAGCATCAAACAGATTTTTTTTGCGATTCATTCAGCCAGTCGATAAATCTTCCTCTTGTTTTCTTGAATAAAATCCGCTCGAAAATTTCTCGGTCCCAGAGATAGAGACAATACCTGATCGAAGTGAAGGGACTAAATATTTTATCAGGATTTTCTTTGCTGAAATGTTCGTGAAACTCTTTAACGATTTGGAGATTTTCGTTCAAGGATTGATGGAAGTCTGACTTTTGAAAGCCACTGTGCAGTTTCAGGATATCATTGACAAAGTTATCGACCTTGAAGCCGTCGAACTCAAAATCTCTGAAAAAGTGGCCGGCGATCCGTAAGAAATTAAAGGCATTTAAAGTTTTTGTAGGGATGGGTGGGGCCCCCTGTTTTTCCGTTATAAGCGCATCTTCGGGTTGGTCGATTATAGGCGCCACAATTTCTTGCTGCATCAGCTCTATCGTGGCGTTACGGATTTCCTTGAATTCCCGGTCGGCAAGCTCAAAAAGCGCGGAGAGGATGTTGATCCTGCGCTTCAGGTCAATGGGAATTGATTTCTTGTATTTGATCTTGTGATCCAGCACACTCCAGGCGTCCTGAATAAGAGATCTGATCTGCACCTCAAAGGAAATATCCGCATACGGCAAGTATTTTGGCAAGGAGGTCATCTCATCGTTCAGGGCAAGATCCAGATGCAGACCTTTGTAACCGAAAACTTCTGCGGTATTTTCCACTGATGAAATTTTATTGGTAATATTGAGAATTTTGAAGTGCTGCTGCAGCATCTCCGACAGCCAGGTGATTTGGTCTTCATAGAGACAAACGATGCGGATGCCGATCAGATCAGAGATAAAAAACTTAATCTCGTACGGCAATTCCTCCGCTTCTAATCTGCTCCGGTATTTGCGATGAAATTTTTTGATGCACTCATCTTTATCCTTGACCCGACCTTCTATTTTCGTCACCTCATCTATGCCTGATTTAGTGATCAATGCGTTGATAAGGCGGATATAGATGTTTTTGGCAGCGAGAAAATGCTTTCGGTTGCTATCGTAATAGTTTCTGAAGGCGTATTTTTCCTGTTCGAAATCCAAAGATGCCATGGTTTGTTCCTCACTCATTACTCAGCTGTGAACGTCGTCATCGCCGCGGTATTAAGCAGCCCGAATTTTCATAGCTCTATACATCCCTTTTCATTTTTTCGCTGCTGCATTAGTCCAAGGGGTGTGCGTAAGACAGTTACCGCCTCCTAGTGATTTCCATGTTTTTTGTTTTTGTTATGTTTGTCGTTCCTGTTATGCTGATCGGGTTTGTTGTTTTTTCGTCTCTCCTCTTTTGGGGATTGTCGTCCTTCGTACTGGTTCTGCCGTGCCTTCTGGACGCCCCAATTCTTATTTTTCTCCCGATGCTTATCTTCTTTCCAGTGGTTCCAGTTTTTCTGGACTTCACGGTGATCTCTTCGCTCGGGGTTCCATTGATGTCCTTTCCACTTGTGCTCTCTATAATCATCTCTCCAATGTCTGGGTACCGCATTATAAAAAGAGGGCGGTCGTCGATTGTGAGTCCAACCTGAGTTATAGTCACGTGATCGGTACCATTCTCCCCGATACGGACGCCACCACCATCCGTCATTGAAAAAGATGTCCACATCTGCTTCGGGGTCAACGTAGATATCCGTGTTAGGCAGCACCACCAGCCTTGGCGGTGCATGAAAACCGATGGCCGGCGGCATCGGCAGCGAAAAACCTATATTTACGCTTACCTCTGCCTTCGTTGGCAGGGGGAATGAAAACATCAACGCCAGCAGTAATGTTCCCCCAAAAAACTTCTTCATCTTATATCCTCCACTTGGCATAATTGTCGTAATCCAAAAGGCTCCTAGAATCCCAGAGAGATGCCGAGTCCATAGTATTCAACCTTGTTGTTGTAAAACTGGCCGTATGGGTCATAGCCTTTGTACCACTCAGCCATGATGCGAATTCGGCGTTGTCCCGGGTTGGGGTAACCGAACTCAAAACCGGCTTTGATGCTCGTGTCGATATCCCAGTCGTGCTCTTCCAGGCTCTTCATGTCCACCCCGAAAATCGGCCTGAAACTTGAAAAAACAGGTTGGCTACCTTGATACTCCAGCCCCCAGTGACCGCTCAACTGCTTAAGATCCGACGGGTTCTTGTTGATAAGATATTCACCGCCACCATACACTCGTAAACCACGCCAATCTATAGAGTAGATGAGTTCAAGAGCCTCGAAGCTAAGATTAACCCGTTCTGGAGGATTATCACCCAGAAGAGTTTCGTCCCCTAAATGTGAGCTTTGATGGTACACGCGGAAACGAAGAGAATTCATTCCATAACGGTAGGTGAGAGGGAGACCGATGGTGTAATCGGCGTTGATGAGGTCGGCCGATGGCTTGTCCAGATTGAATTGGCCAAAGATACCAGCTTCGAGACTGAGTTGCAGGCCATCTCCTTCTCTAGTGCCAAGGTACCTGTACAGACCGAATGTCTCTCCGAGGCCGACTGAAGCCCTGTTATATTCCGTGCCCATAGATTTGAAGCGGTTGAAACTGGCATGGAATTGCGGCTGCTTTGGGTCGGCTATGAGTGGCTGAAACAGATCACCTAGAGGAAAAGTTTCAGTCTCATTTGATATCCCCATAAAGGAGCCTACTTTGTCCGGATTGATAACAGTGGCAGACTTCACTACAATCTTTACGTCCTGTAGACCATCGATTGAGAGCAGTTTTTTGTTTGCTTCTTCCTGGCGTACCGGGTCATCTTCGAACAAGGTGATCTTGGCAACCCCGTTTTTGATGTGCAAAATGTAGCTGTCTCTTTCCCAACGCAGATCCCGTTCAAGAATGGAAGCGACATACCCAGCAAGAAAATCATCGCCTACCCTGTCTTTCGCCAGCACCGTTGAAGATGAGCAGAGGAACATGAATCCGAGAGTCACAATGAACAATGTGCCGGTTATTTTGAGTTTGCCTGCTGGATGTAACCACATATACTTTCATCCTTTGCATACTTGCCATAATGTATGTTGTAAATTAATCTGAATCCCGTTTGTCGGGGCTAAAATCAAGCCGTTAATCTATTTTGTGGCTATTAATGTCTTTTTGGAGATGTGCGGTATCGAATTTTTCTCCGTCTCGGTGACCTCCGCCGTCTTTGACGACTCACCCATCATGACGATAACCCGATGTTTCACCAATGCTCGCTCCAGCACGATTACTCTGTCGGTCATGCGCCTGCCGTCCATCTCCAGCCAGATGACGCCGTGCTCACAGCCGGAAGGATTTTCCACCTCGATCGCATAGATTGTCTCCCCATGCCGATAGTTAAGGCTAAAACGTGGCCAGCTTGACGGGATGACCGGATCAATCTCCAGCAGATTTCCGCGCACCTTGAGTCCAAGGACCTCTTCGATCCAGGCCCGGTACATCCATGCCGCCGCCCCGGTATACCAGGACCAGCCGCCCTGACCGATTCGTCCGGGCAACCGGTAGACGTCGGCGGCGACCACATAGGGTTCAACTCCGTAATCCCAGACCGCCTTTGCGTCGCGGGCGTGTTCGATCGGATTGAGCAGTCGCAGCAGTCTCACCGCCCGTTCTCCATCGCCTTTACGGGCGGTGGCCATGGCCAGCCACAGGGCGGCGTGGGTGTACTGACCACCGTTCTCGCGCACTCCCGGGGGATATCCCTTAATATAGCCGGGCGAGGGTTGCGAGTGATCGAAGGGAGGGGTAAAAAGCAATACTAACCCTTCGTTCTCATGGACGAGATAATGCCAAGCCGCCTCCAGGGCCTCTTCTGCGCGCTCTGGATTGGCGGCATCTGACAACCATGCCCATGACTGGGGCAGGGAATCGATTATCGCCTCGGTATTGGCGCTCGATCCAAACGGAGTGCCGTTATCGAAGGTGCCCCGCAGATACCACTTACCATCCCAGCCGGCCCGTTCGATTCGCTCAATCAGGGTGTCTCTTTTCACAAGATAATCCCGGCTGAGCTCCGGTTGGTGGGTAAGCGTTGCCAGCTCAGTCATTCCCAACAGACAATCGCAGAGAAACCAGCCCAGCCAGACACTCTCTCCTTTTCCTCCTGCACCGACCAGGTTCAGGCCATCATTCCAGTCACCGGTTCCCATCAGAGGAAGGCCATGGGGGCCGATTGTCAAGCCGCGATCGACGGCCCGCCGGCAGTGCTCAAAAAGGGTGGCCCGTTCCAGGCTGATCTCCGGGATAGAAAATTGCTCGTGCTGGTCATCCGCCAGTAAGTCGCCTTTCAGAAAAGCAACCTCCACCTGCAGAATATCGCTGTCGCCGGTAGTGCGGACATATTGTGCGACCACATAGGGCAGCCAGAGCAGATCGTCGGATATTCGTGAGCGGATACCGGCTCCGGCAGGTTCATGCCACCAATGCTGGACATCACCCTCAACGAACTGCCGACTTGCCGCCCGCAGGATCTGCTCACGGGCGATCTCGGGTCTTACGTAGAGAAAGGCCATGACATCCTGTAACTGATCGCGAAAGCCGAAAGCGCCGCCGGACTGGTAAAAGGCGGATCGTCCCCAGAGGCGGCAGCTGAGTGACTGGTATTGCAGCCAGCGGTTGACAAGGAGGTCTGCAGACAGTTCTGGGGTGTGTACTTCAATGGTGCCGAGCAGCGCATCCCACCAGGATTTGGTTTCCTGCAGGGCGTCTTCCACGGCATGATTTTCACTAAAGCGGAGCACCAGTTTTCCGGCCTCTGCGCTCGACTCTGCCTGTCCCAGCATGCAGGTGATATACTTTTGCTCGCCCGGGGCCATGGTCAGGGAAACCCGGAGTGCCGCGCAGGGATCCAGCCCGGCTCCGACCCGCCCGGAAAGCTTGGTCAACTCCATAGCCGCGGGTTGTGTCAACGAACTATTGCGACCGATAAAGGCGGTGCGGTCACCGCTGTATGAATCGGGCTCAGGAGTGATGGCCACAAAGGCCACCCGGTCACCGTATTCGGGGTGGTAGCGGTTTGTGACCAGCATAGCCTGGTTCTCATTGTCCCAGTGGGTTGCAATATGCATCTGGGAGGTCTCGCGGTTCTCGCCTAGCGTCAACTCGACATAATAGGTAATTGACAGCTTCCGCTTGGAAGAAGAGGCGTTGATGAGCCGCAGACGCTGGAGTTTGATGGGAGTACCACCATTCTCGTCCACCGGAACAAAGACGGTCAGCTCCTGTTCTATACCGTGGCTGTTATGCTCAAAGACGGTATAGCCAGCTCCATGCCGGGCCCTGTAAGCGGTCTGTTCCCGGATCGGGGCTGCGGTCGGCGACCAGTAGACGCCGCTCTCTTCGTCACGGATATAAAGGACTTCAGTGGCAGGATCGAGCACCGGATCATTCGACCAGCCGGTTAAGCGATTGCGCTGGCTATTGCCGTACCAGGTGAAGCCGGAGCCGGTCTCACTGACCATGGTACCAAAGGTCGGGTTGGCCATAACGTTGACCCAGGGCGCCGGGGTATTCGTGCCGGGGCCGAGATAGATTGCGTATTCCCGACCGTCCGGAGTAAAGCCGCCGAGGCTGTTGAAATAGTTCAGCTCAATAAAGGGGAGCGGGGCTGATGGTTCCGGGCGGTCACGTTTTGTTGGGAGTTTTTCCAGAAGTTGCGGAATTTCCACCGGCACTCCTAATTGCTGGGAAAGGGGGCCGCGTGCAGCCACCAGCACAACGGCAGATACTGCTTTCAGGAGTTTCTGGTCTTCTTCCGGGATTTGCGTCAGGCTCCTCAAAAAAATCGCCCCGGGTTGATTCAAGAGAGTGTGGCTCTGCACCAGCTGTTCGAGCCTCTCCTGGAGCGGTCGCTGATAACTCCCCGCCTCTTCGTTGAGGATTATCAGATCAAATGATAAACCATGCATCCGGAGGTAGGTATGGGCCTGGAGCATCTGCCGGACCAGACTTATTTCCCTGGCTTCGCCGATGGTGATAAGGATCATCGGCCAATCTCCGGAGATGCCATACGGCCACAAGCCGGCCTGACCTTTGTTATTTTCAGCAAGTCGTCTGGCAGAAGCCCGCATCAGTGCATTGGGAAACAGCAGATGACTGGCCAGTTGCTGGAAACGGCGGGCGTCTTCCGGTTGGATACGCAGCATTTGCTGCTGCTGCTGGGCCGAATGCCAGGCGAATTCCATGGCCCGCTCGGTGTCATGGGGGTCGTTGTATTTATCAAGCAGCAATAACACGTGGTCCCGGCTTGGCCCGGCAGCGAGCAGGAGACAGATCTGCACTCGCCCGCCCGGCGCGAGGCTGATACTTTGTCGAAGGCTAAGAATCGGATCGAGAACAAAGCCCTGGCTGCCGCCAAGCTCCTGCCTTGCTCCCATAGGGTTTGCCGGCGTCCGGCCGCGGCCGATGAAACGAACCCGGTCGGTTTCAAACTGCCATCCCTTGCTTTCCGAAGTTGTGTTGGTATTCTCCTGCAAGCTCAGACTGTGTGCTATATAGAGGGGTGGGTCGTTTTCGCTCCTTGATCGCCGCCAGGCAAGCAGTGCCTTCTGTTTTGGCAGGGCCTCGGTCTGGATAAAGAGTTTATTGAAGGCCGGGTGCTGAAGATCCGCATTATGTGGTGACATGGCCAGTTCGACATAGCTGGTAAGGTTGAGCCGGCGGGCTTGACTGGAGTGGTTGACCAGGGTGATCCGCCGTATCTCCACATCATCCTCCGGTGAGACTATGATCTGGGTTTCGCTGGAGATTCCATTAACAGTTCGTTTAAATACCGCCCGATCAAGGGCAAAATCCACCAGGTAGCCATCGATTTTCCCGCCGACCGGATGATAGGTCGTCGACCAGAGACGATCTGCATCGACCTCATGGATATAGCAGAACGTTCCTTGGGTGTCGCAGGTCGGATCGGATCGCCAGCGGGTAAGTTGGCGGCTGCCCCACTGACTGTAGCCGCCGCCGCTGTTGGTGACCATCACCCCATAACGGCCGTTGCTGAGCAGAAGCGTCCTGGGCAAAATGGTGTGGGGGGTGGTACTGGTAGTCCCTGACGGGGCCACCAGGTCGACAGCCAGAAGTTGCGGTTCACTCTGCCTAATTGAGATGAGATGAATTGGCGGCAGGGTGGGGATGCGTTCCTGGAGCAGCGCATCAAAGGCACGGACCCTTGGATCGCTATGGAAACGACGTGGGAACGGGTTATTATGGAGGAAGTTAGTCAGAGACAGGAAGGCCATGCCCTGGTGATGGGCCATATAGGCCTCGATAGTTATCCCTTGTTTGAGGTTCTTGTTTGCAAGATCGCGCTGAGGCTGCCGACTGAAATCCATTGCTTCAAAGTAGCCGTAATCGCCAAGCAAATTGAGACTGTTCAGTTTTTCTAAATTCCGCACGACCGCATCGGGTGCAAGATTCAGAGCCAGCAGAGAGGCATAAGGAGCGACGACCGGGTGTTCCTCCATGCCGCGTTTCAAGGCGAGGGCCGGCACGCCGAATGCCTTGTATTGATACGTTTTGTCCAGGTCCAGATCGGCAAAGG
This sequence comes from Desulfobulbales bacterium, assembly GCA_038204235.1. GTDB lineage: Bacteria > Desulfobacterota > Desulfobulbia > Desulfobulbales > Desulfocapsaceae > Desulforhopalus_A. Next base: position 11,959 of record JBBRDD010000045.1, on the reverse strand, counting down.
CGGACTCGGAAATACCCCATGGTACCCCATGCGTGCGCCCGTAGGCGATCTGGATCGCCACGGCATTTGTTGCCGCCTTGTCGAGGAGTGAGTTGGGGTAGGAGTGCTGAAAGAGAAGCGGCATCAGATATTCAAACATGGTGCCGGTCCAGCTGAGCAACACTCGCTTTCGGCCGGCTACACCGGTTGCACCATAGGGTCGGCTGAGGGTAAACCAGTGTTCCAGAGGGACATCACCCCGAGCGATAGCTACGAAACTGCCAAGTCGCGATTCGCTGGCCAAAAGATCGTAGCTGGAGGCGTCAAGGCGGCTGGTGGAAACATTATAACCGATAGCAAATAGCTTGCGTTTGGCGTCGTAAAGAAAACGCATGTTTGTCCCGGATGCCAGGGCGGAGATGTCCGTCTTCAATTGCTCGGCGCTCGCCAGGGTTTCGCCTGCCAGCCATTGCGCGGTGGCGAAGGCCTCTATCAGGTGATCGAGCCAGATCGTAAGTGTCGGGCAGGTCTCCGGGGAGTTTTGGCGAATGTTCTGCAGAAGCAGGATCGAGTCGATTTTACCCTGCGCTAGCCGGGTGAGCGATGGCGCTTGGGACAGGTCGTGGTAGATGGCTGATACAGCAAACTCACCAAGCGGGGCGAGTTCTGCAGCCGTTTTTTCGGCAAGGATGAGGGTCCAGGCAAGATAACGATCCGCAGTCGTTTTCCAGGCGGTTGCCTGGTCTGCCAGTTCTTTCGCCCAGGCGGTGTTCGTCGCGGAGATAACAAGAGGCTCGACGTCGATTGTCATCCGGTCGACGTGGTGCAGCAGGTCGACCAGGGAGGAAGGGGGGGCATGCCAGTCGGTGAGAAGTGTGTCAAGGGTCTGGTGACTAAAATCGCTCGGCCCTTCCCGGGTGACAACCTGCTTCAACACCTCGCCGGTGTCGACCATGCCGGCAAAGGCCTTGCCGTCAATAAGCGGATCGTGTACCAGCTCGTCGAGGCCCTGACGCAAGGCCCATAGGGCGCCTAAGAGGTTGCCGCTGTCGACCGTTGAGACATAACGAGGTTCTAAAGGAGCCAGGGTCTGGATATCATACCAATTGAGTAAATGTCCCTGATACCTTTCGAGGCGGCCGATTGATGTCATGGTGCCGGCCAATCGTCTCAAGACCTGGTCAAGTGTCAGGTAACCGCAATCATAGGCCCCCATGGTACTGACCATATACAGGCCGATATTGGTCGGACTGGTTCGCATGGCCAGACGATCCTGATGGGCTACCTGGTAATTGTCCGGCGGCAGCCACGAGGTATTGTCGCTGACAAATGCTGAAAAAAAGTGCCAGGTCCGCCGGGCAACCTGCCTGAGCAGGCGGCGGTCCGTCTCCGAAAGAGGGCTGTCACTTTTCTGTTCGGCTGGCCGCCGGTTGAGAAGCCAGCCAATCGGTGGAGATAAAAACCAGAGGGCCAGCCAGGGGGCGGCAAGCGGCAGGCTCTCCGGCGCACGCAAAAAGAGAGTCCAGGCCGCGATGATACTAAAAAGACTTGCCAAAGCCAAGCGGGCAACAAAGAGAGACTGCCGCCGTGCGCCATTTCTTTGCCCATCCCTGCTCGAACTGGTCGCTTGGGCTGTCCATTGCAGCAGCCGGCGCCGTGAAATCAACCGCCGGTATCCGACTCGGGCAATGGCATCGAGAGTCACCGCGGCCTGGTGGGGCATCAGAGCCGCGTCGGTCATTGCCCGCAAAATGTCGTGACCCAACTTGCCGAGGTCAAAATATTTCAATCCTTTTATGGTGGTGGCCATGGTGAAGGGCTGAGCCAGAGGATGAAAGATAAGTTGCAGGCCGATCAGCAGAGCGGAACACGCTCCCATCTGTGGGGAAATGAACCAGGATGCCACGAGCAAAACCATGTTGGTGGCCGGCAATAGGCTGCGGCGCAGATTGTCGATAATCTTCCAGCGGTTCAGAAGCGAGAGTGGATTTGGACCTCGGCCACCAGCCGCCAGCGGCACACGGGGGAAAATCCATCCGGCGATCTGCCAGTCCCCGCGAATCCAGCGATGGGCCCGTTTGGCATAGCTCTGATACCCCTGAGGAAATTCATCAAAAAGCTCTATATCGCTGGCCAGTCCCACCCGAACATGGGCTCCTTCGATCAGGTCATGGCTCAATATCCAGTTTTCCGGGAATCGTCCCGACAGAATCCGGCTAAAAGCGCGTACATCGTAGATGCCTTTGCCCTGGTACGACCCCTCGCCACTGAGATCTTGATAGACATCGGAGACAGCCTCGGTATAGGGGTCGATGCCGACAGCGTCGGCAAAAAGGCGACTGAAAGTCGAACTACTCGTGCTGGTCAGGGTCGGGCTTACCCGCGGCTGGATGATGGTGTAGGAACCGGCAATGATGCGTCCTGTCTCGTCGAAGCGCGGCTGATTAAGGGGGTGGGCCAGGGTTTCAACCATCCTGCGGGCGGTGGCGTGGGGTAACTGCGTGTCACTATCTAAAGTGATGACAAAACGTATGCTCGTCAGGTAGTCCGGATTCCCCACATAAACGAGAGGCGGTGCGTTCTCGGGGCGTGTTCCTTCGATAAGACGGTTCAGTTCCTCCAGTTTACCGCGTTTACGTTCCCAGCCGATGAATTTTTGTTCGGATTCGCTCCAGGTACGCTCGCGATGGAAGAGGAAGAAACGCTCGCCGCCGTGACGGCGGTTGAGGGCTTCAATACTTTCTTTTACTTCTCTGAGCAGGAGGCTGTCGTCCTCGAGGGAAAGGGAGGCGGCATCGATATAATCAGAAAACAGGCTGAACAAAAGATTTGTTTCTTTATTGGCCAGATAGCGGATCTCCAGCTTCTCAACCTCGGATTGAACCGTCTTGCTGTCGCTCAGCATCATCGGTATGACCACCAGGGTGCGGAAACTATCGGGAATCCCTGAATCGGCGAAATCCATTTTGGCTAAAGGTCGGGGCGGCAGAATGCGAGTGATCAGGTAATGTACCACTTCGATTGCCAGCTGGCTGAGCGGAATCAGCAGCAGCACTATCAATCCGAAGAAGATGGTGGGGGACCGCCCAGCCGTACCTGCGCCCGGATGCAGCGCAAAAATGATGACCAAAAAGAGGAATAAGGTAAAGAAAAAACCAATGCCGAGAAAATAGACCGCGGTGTGATGGGCAAAGATCCAAGCCAAAAAACGGTAGCGGCATGCTTCTTTAAAGAAGAGAAGTTGGGCCAGCTCAGCCCGTCCTTCACCGATCAACCAGGTACCGACGTGACTGCGACGTTCAGCCCCTGTTCTTGCCTCCCCGGCTTGTTTGGCCAGCCCAATGACCTGCCCGACAATTTCTTCCTCGGGTCGCCCGGCATCAAGGGCTATTGCTTCAATCGCCCCTCGACAGCGGTCTCGGGTGGCAAAATCCATGTTGGGATAGATGCCGGATGGGTCCGTTCGTAATATCTGTTCAACCCGGCTGAGTTTTTCGAAGATCTCCCGCCAGTCCAAAAGAGCCAGCTGACGCAGACTGGTAAAGGCATTACCACATGTTAACTGATCCCTGGTCTGGCGGTTTAATTCACGCTGGCTCAGATCATTAAAGGGAGTTTTCAGCGTCCGCTCGAGCCAGTTCTGGACCGGGGACAATGCAGCCGCCACATTATAGAGCAGGCCGATCAATTGCACGCCGAAATAGGGGCTGGGATTGGTCTCTGCCAAGGTAAGCTCGGAGAGAAAGGCAAAGAGCTGGTTGGAATCACGACGATTAGCGGTGATTAGCCGGTTCGCCCAGAAGTCGGCCAACTGCCGATCGCGAAGATCGGCCAGGGCAGTGACGGCCAGACTCTGAATGCTTTCAATAAGAGCGATACGCAGCATCTGAGGAATCGCCCAGAGCTCTCCGATGGTCAGCGTTCGCACTGCTTGATGGCTATTGAGAAAGGCGAGAATATTGTCCCGATCCAAATACAAATCCACATGGCTGACAAGATTTTTGGCCAGACCGTAGATGCACGGTAACCCCCGATAGGGATCGGAGGCCAGGCTCGGCAGTTGTTGGAAAAATTTTCGAGGAAGGTTGAGCAGCACATCGCGGACATTTTCCTCAAGAATGTATTCGTTATCAAGGATCCAATCGGCTGCGGGGGTGGCTTTTTGTTCAAGACGGCTCGCTGCACTGAGATCGATGCATACCTGACGAAGCCAATGCCGTGTTTGTTTGATACGTTTGAGCAATCCGGTATTAGGTGAAGGATGCTGCTCCACCTGTTGTTCAGCGGCATGCCGCCTGGCGTGTTCCTGGATCTGAGTATGGGACAGTTTTTGGTTCTGCGTCCGGGCCTCCAGACGACGCTCATGCTTGGTATGCAGGACGAAAAGCGCAGGAGACGTATCACCGCTGTCACGCAATATCGCCATCGGCACCGGTAGCAAATCAGATGACACATTGACAATAAGGACGGATTCTCCAGCTACGAGCCAGCGGAGCTGATTGTTCAAATTGGTGCGTGTGACGCCAAATCTTTCACGTCGGAACAGAGTGAGAACCGCCAGTCCTCCGCCAACGGCACATATCAGGATAACTCCCACAAAAAGAGCGATATCCCAAGTTTGAAGCAATTGCAGCCATTGCAGACAAAAGCAGATACCGGTGCCGAATGCACCGAAAAGTATGGCCGCAAAACCTACCCTTAGGATCAGACGCCGTAAAAACGGATCCACTGTTTGAGTAACTCCGTTGGCACCTTTGTGGATCAGGGCGACAGCCTTAAATCCTTTGTGTGCCAGTGCGACAAGGGCTTTTCGGGCTCCATCCTTTTGTGCATAATACCCGGTAATAATAGTGCGGCTCAAATTCTGTCCTTTCTTAGTGTTTCCCAGATGGTCAGGTGATAATTAATGTACACCTGGTGGAAAAAATCAGGTTGTAACCTGGTCGGTTAGGCTTAAGCCGTGAGACTCGACTCGTTCCTGCATGGTCTCGTGATTTTAATCAAGGTTCATTTCGTCAATGAACCTGTAAGCTTAATGACACCATATGATGCCAAACGACTCGAAAGGCTTCTCATTATTGCTGACATTTCTACTTGCAAACCTACTTGCAAACTTAATGCCTAGTTCATTGCGCTAATCAGGTTAACAGATCTTATACAGGAAATCCCTGCTTTTCATTATCGCACAGCCTAAAGAAAATTACCGAATCCAAGATCCTCTCTGCTTTGCATGCTGTCAAGTAGAGGTCACATATAACCAATGGTTGAATATGACCATTCGGTGTGTTCTACCCGGTATCCATAATTCCGGAACCGCTTGATATAAAAAATCACCCGCGGTAATAATATCAGGGACATATGGACATGATCTGTGGTAATTCCGAAATATCCACTCACGATTTCACCAAGGATCCGAAGATCAATGGATATTTTCTCCGGGCAATGAGACAACACTTGTCGCGGATAACCGCATAGGTGTAGCTTATGGCCTGGCTCTACTGGAAAGATCTTTCTGCAAAACTCCTGTTCATTCAATTCTTGATTTAGTTGCTGGACTTGATGTGAGGATATTGCGCAATAACTTATTGGTCGGCCTTCTCGTCGTAATCGCAGCCATAGGTATAACTATTATCCTGGTTCGATCGATTAACCAATTACTCAGAAGTCTTGCCGCAAAGGCTATTGCTGACCCTGTCTCAAACCGTGAACTTGTATCGCGTGTTAACTCGATGGCTCGTCTTATACGAGCTGAGAGAAAAACTGACCGCTATATCCTGGAACTTGAGCAAGCAATGGAAAATATCAAGGTGTTGAGCGGTATTATACCCATCTGTATGCATTGCAAAAAAATTCGTGATGATAAAGGATATTGGAACCAACTCGAAGTGTTTATACAATCACATTCTTCCGCTCAATTTAGTCATGGCCTCTGTGAGGCTTGTCTTGAAAAATATTATCCAGAGGAAGACGAAGATTTATAAGGTAAATATTGTCAGATCCAACTCACACTGCATCCGATCATTCTCGCAACATAACAACTTAGTAATGAGCCAGCTGCAATCATGCAATATGGTTATAGAGTTGTAGAAGATATGAAAGATGGATTGCTTCACTATATGGATGACCACAACATCGAACACTTATCCGATTTAGTTGGTCTTGCTAATAAAAACATAATACCTGCAGAACAACTCGATAGAACTTATAAAGTTTACCCTGAAATTGATGTAGATAAATGTGTCGGTTGTGAACGCTGTGTAATCTCGTGTTGCGACGGTGCTCACCAAGCTATGGAATGGGATGAAGAAACACGAAAACCCAAATGCAACCACGACAAATGTGTCGATTGCTTACTTTGCGCCCTTTTTTGTCCTGTTGAAAAGACCATATCTTTGAACCATTTTTTTCGACCAAGTCTGAAGCCACTGGTACCGGGCTGGGCCTCTCGATCAGTTACGGTATTATAAAAAATCATAACGGCAAAATTGAAGCGGAAAGTATCCCAAATAAAATGACCACATTTCGGGTCACCCTGCCGGTCAGAGGACCAAATCGAAGTCAGAACAAAGTATCGCATAAAAACCGGACTCTCTGATAACAAAAGTCCTATGAGCCCTCGAATGCAGAAGGGGTCAGAATCACTTCCAGAAAAGCCTCGCCTGTCCACGGGGTTATGTCAGGTCAAAGGGTTGCCCTGTAGCCATCAACACGCTTGACCAGAGCCGTCCGGTGGGGTCCACTTTTTTCCGACGCAATACCGCCATGGGGATGGGCACATGGGTAAAGCGGTTATTCCAGTGACCGACCAGCATATTGGTAAAGCCGGCCATACCGGCATGCACCGCATAATGACCAAGTTGCAGGCAGAAAGCGGAATCATAGGCTGAGGCTGGTGTGGAGCGAATCATGTAGCTTGGGTCGATGTATTTGAGAATCAGGTCCATGTTGATTGCCTTGAAATACGCCTTGATTTCATCGCGGAGCACCAGACCGATATCACCCAGTTTACGATTCCCGGAGGCATCTTCCCCCAGGTCATCGCTTAACAAATTCTGGCCGGCTCCCTCGCCCACCACAATCACGGCGTGACCGCGCTGGCGCAGCCGTTTCTCCAAGGCCCTGAGCAGGCCCTCCAGGGTAAACTCCACCTCCGGGATCAAGCAGAAATTGACCTCGGAGTTGGCAAGGGCCGCCGAGGCCGCGATAAAGCCTGATTCCCTGCCCATCAGCTTGACCAGACCCACCCCGTTGCGGGCACCCACCGCCTCAACATGGGCGGTATATGTGGAGTGACGGGATTCAGAAACCGCGGTTTCGTAGCCAAAGGAGAGGTCCACATGGCAGATGTCGTTGTCTATGGTTTTGGGGATGGCGATGATGGCAATATTGAGCCCGCGTCGCTTAACTTCATCGGCAATGGCTGCAGCGCCTCGCAGAGTACCATCCCCGCCAATGGTAAAGAAGATACCTATGTTCAGTTGCACCAGGGTATCGACCATGGTGGAAATATCCTGTGGTCCCCGGGAAGAACCCAGCAAACTGCCCCCCTGCTGATGGATAGATTTGACCAGCTCCGGGCTCAGTTCGATGGGGGTATGACAATAGGCGGGATTCAGACCCTCAAATCCGTACCGGAACCCGTGCACCCTTTTGACACCGTAATGATGGTGCAGGCTTAACACCAGAGACCGGATCACGTCATTGAGCCCCGGACATAAGCCGCCGCAGGTGACAATGCCGCAGGAGAGGGTGCTGGGATCAAAAAATATCTTTTCCCTGGGACCAGCCATGTCAAAGGCCGGCGGCATCTGCCCGCGGTCAAGCAGCAGTTTGACCTCCTCAAGCATCCCATGGTAGAGGACCGCGTCCCTGTCGGTGGTGAAACTGATGCCATGCATGGGGTTGTCGTAGAGGCACTCGCCAAGCCTGCTCACTCTGAAATCATCGGGATTCATTGCCTATCTCCTTGGGGTCGACGCGATTAAGCAAGCCATAACTGCGCCAAAGAAGCGAACGCATTTCCCCCACTTATGTCCGGAATGATACTCAATTCGAGTACAGTGACCGCCGGGAGTTCGACGTGAAGGTCTTCCGTCTCGCTGGTTGCGCCATGGGGACTGAAGTTCCACTGCTGTCGAACGATTTCTCGGTACGACTGCCCGCCATCCGGCGACCAACGCAAGACGTACTCTTGTGTTCGCTCAGCGCGGGGCTCCACGAATTTCAGCCTGATCCGCTTAAGCCGTTGCGGATTGGCGAAAAGAAGCCGGATCGTCTGCTTTCCGGGACCTGCGGCACGCCACCCTGAGGCCCGACCGGGCAGCAACGCGGACTCAATAGGATGAGCGGCATCCTCCGAGGTGATTTCTACCTCCGCGAGCCCCTCCATATTCAACCAGTCCTGGTCAAGAGATGCGGTTTCTTGCTGAACTGGGGTGATGATTCGCTTGCGCATCATTATGTCTCCTAGAGAAGATAATGCATCTCATTCTACCTGTTTTAGCAACTCCAGACAAGAGTTTGTGGTCTTTTAGGATGGTGGGGTTGTGGAGCTTCAAAGCTCCACCCATCTTTATGGTGAATTAAACGATCTTAACCGGGCTATACGGGCGCAGATAACCCCCTGTGTCAGAATAGATGTCGCCTCTTCTTGAAGATTTGTGTGTGAGGAGGGGGGCGCCCCCTCTAAAATTTATGTTTCGACCTCGTCATTTAAACCATCCCTTTTCGAGAGGCACAGCAGTTTCCAAGAAATCAGCTCTAAAACTGGTATAGAATAATTTCGCCTGGTGGACTATAGTGGACGTTAAGTGAAAAGAATGTATCACATCAAGATCATTAATGACTCGGTGTTGCGTGGTATTTTTCGCCCGTTTGTTCTTGACTTTTTATGTGTATTGCTCTAGGTTTTTTGATAGTCCATAAGCCTGCAAAAACAAATGCATTTTATCTCAGGCTCTATGCAGACGATAAAATCGATCCGAAAACTGAAGATGGAGAGTTTCATATGAAGAATGATCCATCCCCTGCGATATGTGGCACAAGAGAATTAGAGTCTCCAAAAAACCAACAGATTACGCAGTCTTTTTTCTTGCTTTTCGACGTAATTCTCACCTCCTTCCACGAACCTGCCGTAGTGCTTGATGCGGACTTGAAGGTGCTGCGGGCCAATCATCCTTTCTACCGGACTTTTCAGGTCGATGCTGGTGAGGTCGAAGGAGTAATAATATACGATCTCGACAACGGGCAATGGGACATTCCCGGACTGAGAGAGTTACTGGAAAACATCCTTCCTGAAACTTCGACATATGATGATTTCGAGGTGGAGCATAAATTTGCCACCCTGGGCCACAAGATACTCCATTTTAATGCCAGATTGATCTGTGATGATGACGATCAAATCCAGCTTATCTTTTTGGCGATTGCCGATGTAACAAACCTTGAATTTAACCGAAGAGGTCTTGAGCAGCTGGTCGAAAAGCGATTGGTCGATCTCATCGAGGCACAAAAAGAGGCGGAAACGGCCTTGCTCGAAATAAAAAAGCTCAAAGACCAGCTGGAGGCGGAGAGAGCCTATCTGCAGGACGAAATAAAACTGACCTACAACCACGAAAATATTCTTGGTACAAGTGATGCACTTAAACAGGTGCACTACAAGATTGAACAGATTGCCGGCAGTAATACGACCGTCCTTATTCTCGGGGAAACGGGAACCGGCAAGGAGCTGGTGGCCCGGGCCCTGCACAACTCAAGCTTGCGCAGAAAGCGGGCACTGATAAAGGTGAATTGCGCCACCCTGCCGGCAGACCTTATCGAAAGCGAGCTGTTCGGCCATGAGAAGGGCGCTTTTACCGGCTCTCAGGCCAAGCACCTCGGCCGATTTGAGGTCGCCGATGGGGGGACTCTTTTTCTCGATGAGATTGGAGAATTACCCCTGGAATTACAGGCGAAACTGCTCCGGGTAGTTCAGGATGGAGAGTTTGAAAGGCTGGGCAGCAGCCGAACCATCAAGGTTGATACACGGATCATTGCGGCGACCAATCGCAACCTGGAAGAAGAGGTCCGTAAGGGCAACTTCCGCGAGGATCTCTGGTATCGCCTGAATGTTTTTCCGATTACCGTCCCGCCGCTCCGGGATCGCTTGGAGGATATTCCGATTCTGGTCGATTTTTACGTCAAGAAGATTGCCAAGCGTATCGGCAAAAAGATCAACATCATTCCAGCCGGGGTTATAAAGACCCTGCAAGGGTATCACTGGCCGGGCAATATACGGGAACTCGAAAACGTCCTCGAACGAGCAGTGATCAACTCGTCTGAGGCAAAGCTGCGGCTCGCCGATGAACTCAAGAAGCCATGCAAAAATCTTGGAGCCGGGCGAAAATCACTGCAGACTGTAGAGAAGGAGCATATCCTGCAGGTGCTGGAGCAGACGAAATGGAAAATAAGCGGAAAAGACAGTGCAGCGGAAATCCTCGGCCTTGACCGCAGCACTTTACGCGCCCGCATGCGCAAGCTTAATATCGGCAAATAGACGGCTTGCCCCTCTTCTTCGATCAGCTCTGAAAACATCCCCCTTGTAAAAGGTCATATATAACCAAAGTCTCATATATGACCTTTTGGTTTCACTAAGTTATGCCGCCAGTCTTTTGCTTTTTCGTCTAAACTACTCAAAATTGCCGGGTGACGCGTGGAATGTATTGAGAATATGAAACCAGAAGGGGGCAGAATCATTTCCGGAAAAGCCTCTCCTGTCAAATTGTTTATGTCAGGTCAGAGGGTTGCCCTGTAGCCATCAATACGCTTGACCAGAGCCGACCGGCGGGGTCCACTTTAATATACTTCCAAATCAGGCCTCGCTCAGAACATTACGAATCTTTGCAGCCAGGTCTTTTTTAGTGAATGGTTTCTGAATGAAATTAACTCCATCTTCAAGCACTCCATGAGCGGAAATGACACTTGAGGTATAGCCTGACATGAACAAGCATTTCATACCTGGTCGGCTTATCAGAAGCTTTTCAGCAAGATTTCGACCATTCATCTCGGGCATAATTACATCAGTCAGGAGTAGATGAATCTCTCCAGAGTGCTCATCAACCAGATGAATGGCTTCACCGGTCGTTCCTGTTGCCAGAACAGTATAACCAAGATGCTGTAAAATTGTCGTAGTCATCATTGATAGGGCTGGTTCATCCTCTACCAGCAATATCGTCTCATTACCAGAAAATATATGTTCAGGTGCGGGTTCTATTCGTTCTTTCTCTGTCGGCCCCGCATATCGAGGTAGGTAAATGGTAAATGTCGTTCCTTGTCCGAGTTCACTATGAATATTTATGAACCCGTTGTTCTGCTTAACAATACCATACACTGTAGCCAAGCCAAGACCGGTTCCTTTACCGACCTCTTTGGTGGTAAAGAATGGTTCAAAAACTTGAGCCAACGTCTCAGTATCAATACCGCAGCCATTGTCTATTACGTCAATTCGTACGTAACCCCCAGAAATTAACTCATTGTTTTTATTGCAGTATGTCTCATCAAGGAGACAATTCGCGGTCACAACAATAATCTTTCCTACATCCTCAATTGCATCTCGGGAATTGACACAGAGGTTAGCCAGAATTTGATCTATTTGCATTGGATCTATATTAACTGGCCACAACCCGCTTCCTGGCTGCCAGGAAAGATTGATATTTTCACCAATAAGCCGCAGCAACATCTTCAGCATACCGGCCACTGTATCGTTCAGGTCAATCACTTTGGGGGTTACTATTTGTTTGCGGGCAAAAGCTAGCAATTGTCGCGTGATATCAGCAGAACGTTCGGCTGCAAGGCGGATTTGTTGTAAATAGTGACTGGAAGAAAACTTAAAAAATGACAGTAAATCAAAAAGATACCATCATAACCGACAATCGAAGAAAATGAGAGCATAGATGGTCAAAAATGTTGAATAATAATGTAACATGTTGATTATTATGGTATATAT
>JBBRDD010000044.1:0-28137 GCA_038204235.1 Desulfobulbales bacterium | reverse complement strand
GATGGCGACAACGTTGTCTTTATGGATAAACTTCTTGGCGATCGACGCTGCTTTTGCCGGGTTTCCTTCAGTATCGGCAAGGATCAGCTCCAGCTTTTGGCCATTGATCCCGCCTTCATTGTTAATTTTTTCCACCACCATTTCCGCCACCAGCTTGCTGGGCGTGCCGATAAAAGCAGCCCGGCCCGAGAGGTCAAAGAACGCGCCCAGCTTGATTGTATCTGCAGCGTAGGCCGCCGGGGCGAACAGCGTTAGAAGGGTCAGTGTGGCTAGTAATTTTTTCATTGATGTTTCTCTCCTCCTCTAGAAAATGAATGTTATACGATCTCGTCTGTTATCCGTTTATCAAATACCCGCTTACTTTTTTTCTCGGAACGGGGCAAGGTGCCGTAATCAACCAGTTCCGTATTGACCGAGACCAATATCTGTTTTTTGATCTGGTGGACCACCTCATGGATGAGTTCGGCTGTCCGGCTGCCGTCTACCCCTTCGGCACGTTCGACAATTAAGTTCATATGGTCGCGTTCGGCGCTGTCTCTATGCATGAGTATCTGGTACTCGGAACCTAAGCCGGGTACGGCAGAGAGGATAGTGTCGATACTGCTTGGATAGATATTGACGCCGCGGAATTTGATCGTGTCATCGGAGCGTCCTCTGATCCGCGAATGGCGCGGCATGATACTGCCGCAGGTGCAGGGACCGGCAATTATGCGGGTAATATCACGGGTGCGATAGCGGATAAGCGGCGCGCCTTCCTTGCACAGACTGGTCACCACCATTTCCCCCCATTCCCCGTTAGGTACCGGTTTGAGTGTGTCCGGATCGAGAATTTCCAGCAGAAAATAGTCTGTCCAGTAATGGATGCAGTCATGATCGGAACATTCGATGCCGGTGCCGGGGCCATAAAGCTCGGTCAGACCGGTGATGTCAAACAGCTCTGCGCCGCCGAACAGATCGGAGATCTTCCGGCGCATCGAACGGCTGGAGCGCTCAGAGCCATAAATGATTTTTTTGACGTTGATTTTATCGGCGATGCCGCGCTGATGGATTTCCTCGGCCATCAGAAGCGCCATGGAGGCGGTTGAACAGAACACGGTCGACTGAAAATCAAGAAGAAACTGGATCTGCATGTCGATATTGCCGGGACCGATCGGCACCGCCAGGGCCCCGATCTTTTCACAGCCGAGCTGAAACCCCATACCGGCCGTCCACACCCCGTAGCCGACCGCGATCTGGACCCGATCAAGCGGAGTCACCCCGGCCATCTGGTAACACCGGGCAAAAATATTGATCCAGTCGTCCAGATCTTTTTGCGTGTAGCTGAGTACTTTTCTTTTCCCGGTGGTTCCCGAGCTGGCATGCACACGGACAATCTGTTCAAAGGGTACGGCGCGCAGGGGAAAAGGATATCCGGTGCGCAGATCGTCGGCGGTGGTAAAGGGGAGCTTTTCCAAGTCCTCCAGGGTTTTGATATCACCGGGAGCTACCCCTGCCACTTCCAGCTTTTTACGGTAGTGCGAAGAGCCTTCATAGGCATGGGCAACTGTCCATTGCAGACCTCGTAACTGGTGGTCTTGAAGTTCCTGTTCATTGTGAAAGGGGGGCATAAAATCAGGGGTGTGCATTGCGGGTTTCTCCAAACGAATATTGGTCAGACCTGCAGCGCCAAGTCGACTGGCGGCAGGGTTTTCATCACTTGCTGCACCGAGAAAGGCTGCGCGCAGCATGGGATCATTCAAAAGCTGTCCACTTTTTCCCTGCTGGACGATCCGACCGTTAGCCAGGAGATAGGCTTTGTCGGAAGCTGAGAGAGCACGTGCGGCGTTTTGTTCCACCAGCAAAATGGTCGTTCCGCCGCGGGCAAGCTGCCGTATTATGGCAAAAATATCGTCCATAATGCGCGGCGCCAGTCCCAGACTCGGTTCATCAAGCAGCAGCAGATGCGGCCCCGCCATCAGCGCCCGGCCCATGGCGAGCATCTGCTGTTCGCCTCCGGACAGTGTCCCGGCTTGCTGATATTTTCTCGCTTTCAGTTTCGGGAAGCGTTCATAGACCTCGTCCATGCGCCGGGATTCTTCGGCTTTGCCAAGTTTTAGGGGAATAGCGCCCAGCTGCAAATTTTCAAAGACCGAAAGATTGCCAAAGACTTCACGCCCTTCCGGGGAGAGAGCAACGCCCAGCTGGACCATTCTGGCAGGACTTGTTCCGGTGATATCTTTTTCGTCTAAGAAAAGAGTGCCACCACTTGGTTTCTGCAGTCCGAGCAGACATTTAAGCAAGGTGCTCTTTCCTGCACCATTGGCGCCAACAAGTGCCACGGTTTCCCCGGCACCGATGGTCATGTCGATGCCATAAAGGGCCTGGGCAGCACCGTAATGGGCGGAGAGATTGTTAATTTTCAGCATCAGGCGACAGCCTCCATCCGGCCAAGATACGCTTCCAGCACCAGCGGGTTGCGCCGCACTTCATCCGGGGTTCCGGCGGCAATACACCGGCCGCTATCGAGGACTACGACCTGATCGGCGATCCGCATCACCAGATCCATATCATGCTCAACCAGAAGCAGGGTGTGCCCTGCACGGCGCAGGAGTTTCAACTGCTCGCCGACAACGAAGGTTTCCTCCCCGTTTAAACCGGCCACCGGTTCATCCAGCAGCAACAGATCAGGATGGCCAACGGTGGCCCTGGCCAGTTCAACCCTCTTTTTATCGCCATAGGCAAGAACTCCGGCAGGCCAGCTGCTCTTGTCGCTCAGTCCGAAGCGATCCAGGGCTTCCAGCGCGCGCAGCTTTAACTGACGTTCGCGATGGCGAAGATACGGCAGCCGCAGCATGGCCATGACCATGGATTGGCCTCCCTCGCAGGTCAGGCCGGTCAGCACATTATCCAAGACACTCAGGCGGGGAAAAAGCCGCAAATTCTGAAAGGTGCGGCTGATTCCCAGTCGGCCGATCGCATAGGCTGGAAGCCCGGCAATCTCTTTGCCCTTAAAGAGCACCGAGCCGCTGGTGGCACTCAGTACCCCGGTTATACAATTAATGAGCGTTGATTTTCCCGCGCCATTCGGGCCGATAAGTGCGGTCAACCGGCCTTGAGGCACCTGAAATGTGACATGGCCTAAGGCCGGCAGGCCGCCAAAATTTTTGCATACCGACGTGAGCTGCAGCATTATTGCACCTCACGCCGGCGCAGGGCCAGTCGAACCTTGACCATATCGACAAGACCAGTGACCAGTCCCTGGGGCAGAAACATCAGCACCAGCACCAGAATTCCTCCATGGACAAAATCCTTATAGGTTTCAAATATACCAATTAATTCGGGCAACAAGGTGAGGATTCCGGCCCCGAACAGTGATCCCCATATCGATCCCATCCCGCCGACAACCACCATGATCACCATGTCCGTTGAGGTAAAAATTCCGAAAGAATCCGGACTGATAAAAATATAACAATGGGCAAAGAGGCTGCCGGCAATCGATGCCATTACCGCCGACAGGACAAACACCTTAATCTTGGCGTTGCGGGTATTGACACCAAGTGCGGCAGCGGCGGTTTCATCTTCGGCCAATGCGGCTAGCCCCCGGCCAACCCCGCTGCGCACCAGGTTGAGGCTGAGCAGCAGGCACATCATGGTAAAGCCCCAGAGCAGATAATGCAGGCGCACTTCATCATCAAAAGAAAAATCACCAAAACTCAAATATGGGATCCCGGAAAAGCCGCTGGGCCCGCCGGTCAGTTCGTCCCACTCAAGAAGGATGCTATGCACCACGAAATTGAAACCAAGGGTGGCCATTGCCAGATAATGCCCGGATAAGCGCAGGATAGGCACTCCGATCACCAGGGCGACAAAGCCAACCAGCAAGGCAACAAGGATCATCGCGGGCCAGGGAGACAGCCCATAGGTTACCGTGGTGATCGCCGAACCGTAGGCACCAAGGCCGAAAAAGGCCGCATGACCGAGGGAGATCTGTCCGGTATAGCCGATAAAGAGATTGAGTCCCAGAACCACAATAGTATTGATGGCAATCAGGTTCGTCACTCCCAAGGTGTAGGGATTGTCCTCATAGAGCGGATAGAGCAGCAGGGCTGCCGTCAGCAGGGTTACCGTCAGCCCGGTCCGATGCAGGGAGATGAAGTAGATACATTTGTCGCGTGCAGACATCATTGTTGTGAGCTTTTTACGCCTATACGAAAAGCCTGGAGATTTTGCTCAACAAATTTGGCGGGCGCGAGTTTGCCAATAGCGGCGATACACTCCTCTTCACTGCAAAAAAGCGCGTTTTTACTCACCGCCCGACCGAGCAGAACCAGATTGGAAAGTACTGCATTACCGATTTTGCGTGCTATTCCGGAGCCATCAATGCGGTCCCCGTCCCCTTCTTTGTCTGAATTGATAAGCAGTGCGCCATCTTCTTTTAACAGGGATCGATGGACGGCAAGATTTGCTTCCCAGAGCAACAACGCCACATCCGCCTGACCGGTTCGGATCAACGGAGCGGCAAAATTCCCCACCTTGAGGGTGGAGAGGACGGTACCGCCGCGCTGGGCCATGCCATGGCTTTCCGAAGTGAGCACAGGAATGCCTCGATCAACGGCAACCTGAGCGATGACCCTGGTCAGAAAAAGAACCCCCTGCCCACCGATACCACTGACGACTATCTGCTGTTTCATAGCTCCTCCTTGCGGACAATTGCCTGCGCCGGGCATACCGGAACACAGGTTCCGCAGCCGTGGCAACGGTCGGAGTCGACCCGGGCGATGCCACTTACCTCGTCCATCGACAGCGCCGGACACTCAAAATCCTCAACGCATTGACCACAGCCGAGGCAGTCTTCGGTGATGATTACCGCCGGGGCTTCCTGCATTTTACGCACCTGCGGATCCATCAGACAGCCATGTCGGGAGATAAGCACCGCGATGCCGCCGGCCTCGCTGCGGGTATGGGCGTCAGCTTTTTTCAGTAAATCTTCAAAGCGTTCATGTTGATACGGATCACAGCTCTCGATAAAATCAACGCCGGTGGCTTTGACCAGCGGTTCAATGGCAATGGCTTTCGTTTTTCTGCCGTCGGCGGTACACCCCATATGCGGGACAGGTTGTCCGCCGGTCATTGCCGCAGTGGCATTGTCGAGTATCACCACAATGATACGGGCATCCTGAAGGACAGCGTTAATAAGGGCGGGAACCCCGGCATGAAAAAAAGTCGAATCACCGATAGTAACCACCACCGTCGGCACCTTACCGCCATCCTGTTTGTAGGCCTGGTGAAAACCGGCACCCTGGCTGATGCAGGCACCCATGCAATGGACGGTATGGACAGCATCAAGGTTCATCCCCAGGGTATAGCAGCCTATATCGGACGGGAATATTCCGTCCGGGAAGGTCTTTTTAATCGAATAGAAGGCCGCGCGATGGGGACAGCCGGGACAAAGTGAAGGACGTTGGCCCCTCCCCGGTGCAACAGGCATCTGCGGCGTTTCAAGACCGAGAAAATTAGCCAGGGCCAGGTAGAGTACATCAGGGGTCAGTTCCCCCTCCCGCGGCACCGCCCCGGTCTGTTTGCCACAGGCGCCGGGATGGGCAAGCTGCAGTTCGATGACCGGATAGGTTTCTTCGACAACCAGCAGTCGATCGTAATCCTTTTGTAAATGCTCAACAAATTGTTGATTGAGCGGGTACGGCATCAGCACCTGATAAAGATCGATGGTCCCGCTTAAGCCTAACTCCTCCAGCAGGTCAACAAGGTTGGCATGGGCGATACCGGAGGCAACCAGGGCAGCCCGTGGCTGGCTGTCATCGCCGACAAGCAGGCGTGGCTGCCAGTGCGGTTCCTGTGATATCTGCTCCAGTTTAGCATTGAGACTGCGGTGCAGACCGGGCAGAAAGGCCGGGGTGGCACACCAGCGACCGGTGTCCGGTACAAAAGCTGCAACCCTGTCAAGTTTGACCGGTTCTGACAACGCGACACTTTGCCGTGAGTGGCAGACACGGGTGGTCGGACGCAGCACGATGTTCATTTCATATTTTTCCGAAAGCTGATAAGCCGGTCCGATCATCGCCTTGGCCTCCGCAGGGCTTGATGGATCGAGCACCGGAACGCGCCCCTGCAGACAGAACAGCCTGGTATCCTGCTCGTTTTGCGAACTGTGCGGTCCGGGATCATCGGCCACGACAGTCAGCATGCCACCTTTTACACCAAGGTACGCTGTTCGCATAAAGGGGTCGGCGGCAACATTGAGGCCAACCTGTTTCATTACCGCAACCGACCTTTTGCCGGTATAACTGGCAGCCAGGGCAACTTCAAAGGCGATTTTTTCATTGACCGACCATTCTATATGCAGCGGGTTGACCGCCTGGTCCTTTCGGTTAATTACACTTTGGAGAATTTCCGTGGACGGCGTCCCCGGATACGCTGCAGCAACCTGACAACCCGCTTCAAGCAGTCCCCGGGCGATTGCATCGTTGCCCATCATTAGTTCTTTATTCATCATGTCCTTTAAATCTCATTAATAAGGGTGCTGTATGAAACAGCTGGTTCCCATGTGGCGCATCGGAACCAGTTTAATCTTCTTTAACTCTGACAAACTCGTAAAACCACCATCATTTGCCGAGTAATCCTTTCGGTCTGACAAACAACACCAGCAGTAAAACAACAAAAGCAACGACATCCTTGTAGGCACTGGAAATATAGCCGGCGGATAAGGATTCCAGCAGCCCCAGCCCCAGCCCGCCGAAGATTGCGCCCGGAAAAGAACCAAAACCACCCAGGATCGCGGCGGCAAACCCCTTCAGACCGAGCAGAACGCCAACATCATAGTTCAGGGTGGTAATCGGCGTCACGAGCACACCGGCAAGGCCACCCAAAGCGCCGGCGATGGCATAACTGGTCAGACGCACCCGCCCTGCCGGAATACCGACAACGGCCGCGGCGGTAGGGTTGGAGGCGACTGCCCGCATGGAGAGGCCAAGAGAAGTCCGGTAGAAAAACCAGGTAAGCAGAGCGATGGCGATAACAGTGAGCAGCAGAATCCACAGCGCCTGGGGCAATACACTTGCCCCCATAATATTAATTGGTTGATCAGGAGTCAGCGGCGGTAAGGCCATCCGGTTTTTTCCCCAGATCAGTTTGATAATGCCGCGCAGAATGATGGAGAGGCCGACGGTGAGAAAGATCAGCACCAGGTGGTTGTCGGACCTGGCCGGACGCAAACCGAATCGTTCGACGATCATGGCGACAACAGCGACCCCCGCGACAGCCAGCAGGAGTCCCGGAACAACGGGAAGCCCGGCACTAAACAGACAGGAGTACATCAGCATGCCGCCCAGGGTGACAAAGTCAACCTGGACAAAGTTGACAATCCCCATGGTGTTATTGACCACACAAAATCCGAGAGCAATGAGGGCATAGATCGCCCCGCTTGTCATGCCGGAAAAGGTGTATTGCAGTAAATCCTCAAACATTACAATCGCAGACGTCCACAACAAAAATTAACGTCGTGCATGATCCCGCTATCAGACCAGGCACGACGAGAAAAAAGTTGACTCCCTATCAGTTCGTACTAGTATACTAGTACATGAAATCGACAGTAAAATACATTTCTCATTTAGTCAATCATTTGCTTGCCCAGAAGACTGCGGAAGAGATGGAAGAGGCTTTACGCCACCTTCTTACCGCCAGTGAGCTGCTTGATGTGGCAAACCGTCTGCAGATCTTTGAGATGCTGGAACAGGGAGTGCCGCAGCGCCAGATCGCCGAAAAACTGGGCGTAGGTATCGCCACCGTCACCCGCGGTTCCAACGCGATGAAATCCCGCAAGGATGACAAATAACCCTTTACCGACAATGTTTCCTATGGGTAGAAAAATAAAAAAGGCCTTGGTGCTGTTCACGCATCAAGGCCTTTTTTAAAATCACTCAGTTTCTGAAGTTATCAGGATGCGACTGTTTCCGCTGCCGCAACCTTGTCGATACGAACAGCACAGGATTTATACTCCGGTGTCCCCGAAATAGGATCCCGGTGTTCGGAGGTCAGGACATTGGTCAGGGCGTCCTGGTGATGGAAGGTCATAAAGACATTGCCCTGTTGGGAACGTTTGGTGACTTTCGCCCGAACCTTCACCGCACCTCTTCGAGACGATACCGTCACCCAGTTCCTGTCCTGTATCCCAAGCGCTTCGGCATCCTCGAAACTTATCTCCACCCGCTCCGCCGGCACTATCTGGGCGATGCCATGGGACCTTCTGGTCATCGAACCGTTGTTATAATGTTCGCGGATTCGACCGGTTATAAGCACCAGTGGGAATTGGTCGTCCGCCACTTCGCCTGAGCCAATATGATCAAGAGCCATAAAGGCAGCCAGTCCATTGGCCCGGGCAAAGAGATCGGTGTAAAGAGTGGTTGTCCCGGGATGGTCTTTGGTTGGACAGGGCCACTGAATGCCTCTTTCTTCAAGCCGGTCATAGCTGATACCACCGTAGATCGGCACAAGGGAGGCGATCTCGTCCATAATTGCCGCAGGATTGGCATAGGACATGGGATAGCCCATCAGGGTCGAGAGCCTGCAGAGAACTTCCCATTCGGCCATACCGGCAACCGGTGGAACCGCTTTTCGCACCCGCTGAATCCGTCTTTCGCCGTTGGTGAAGGTGCCGTCTTTCTCGGCAAAACTCGCCCCGGGCAAAATAACATCGGCAAAGCGGGTTGTCTCGGTATGAAAGATATCCTGAACCACTAAAAACTCAACTGATTCAAGAGCTTTTCGAACATGGGTCAAATCCGGATCGGTCTGGGCCGGATCTTCACCGAGGATGAAAATGGCTTTGAATTTACCCCGTACGCATTCATCAAGCATCTCAATCGACTTCAGCCCCGGTTCCTTCTTAATCTTTCTGCCCCAGGCTTTTTCAAACTTATCACGGACCTTCTCATCGGTTACCGACTGATATCCCGGCAGGGTGGCGGGCAGAGGACCGAGATCGGAGGCGCCCTGGACGTTGTTTTGTCCCCTGAGCGCCATAATTCCGGTGGATGGCCGGCCGATCTGCCCACAAACCAGGGCCAGATTGGCAATAGCCATGGCGTTTTCCGTTCCGGTCCGATGTTCTGTAACCCCCAGGCCATAGACGATCATCGCTTTATCGGCTTGGGAATATGTCCTGGCGGCCTCGATGATTTTTTCCCGCGCAACCCCGGTCAGTTTTTCAACCCGGTCCAGATCATATTCGGCCACTTTGGTCTTCAACTCATCGAAATCTTCCGTCCGCTTGGCAATAAACTCTTTATTTTCCCAGCCTTTTTCAATAATAACGTTGATCAGACCGTTTAACAGGGCGATATTACTGCCCGGTTTTAAATTCATCCAGACATCGGCTCTCTCTGCCATCCATGTCTTCCGCGGATCGCTGACGATCAGCTTGGCCCCATTGCTTATTGCCTCTTTCAGATACAGCGAGACAATGGGGTGGGCTTCAGTCGGATTGGAGCCAAACAAAAACAGGACATCCATCCCAGGCATCTGGTCGAGAGAATTGGTTGCAGCACCTGCGCCAAGGCTTGTGGCCAGACCGGCCACGGTAGGAGCGTGTCAGACCCGGGCGCAGTTATCGACATTGTTCGAGCCGACCGCCGTCCGGACCCATTTAGCCAGGAGATAATTTTCTTCATTGGTGCATCTCGACGACGAAAAACCGCCGACCGTATCCGCGCCGTAATCTTTAATGAGTTGATTGAATTTAGTGGCGCACAGCTCAAGCGCCTCATCCCAGGAAGCTTCCCGATAGCCGTCCCCTTCCTTGATCAGCGGGGTTGTAATCCGGTCCTTGTGATGAATAAAGTCGTAGCCATACCGCCCTTTAATACAGAGATTACCCTTATTGACCGGCGCATCGAAGTCGGACTCGACGCCGATCACCTTGTCGTCTCGGACTTTGAGGAAAAAATTGCAGCCCGTGCCACAATACGAGCAGGTGGTTTTGACTTTTGTCACATCCGAAGACCGACCCAGGCCTCTGCTCTTTCGATCCGTCAAGGCACCGGTTGGACAGGCGGAGACACACTGACCACAGAATTCGCAATTTTGCAGACTCCGGGGCCTGGAAAAAGCGGTATCGGGGATGGCGCTGAAACCGCGCCCGGTCATCTCTATGGTCCCGGCCATCACCACTTCATTACAGATTCGGGTGCAACGACCGCAGACAATACATTTGTTTGCTTCAAAAGTGATAAAGGGATTATCTTCCCGGATCGGCAATGCCCATTGTTCCCCGGGATATTTTTTCATATCGGCATTGTACTGATAGGCCATTTCCTGGAGAGTGCAATTTCCCGCCGCCTCACAACACATGCAGTCATTGGGATGATTGGATAAAAGCAGTTCAATGATCGTCTTGCGCAGTCTGCTAAGACGTGGGCTCTCGGTGGTCACCACCATACCTCTTGCCGCAGGGGTGGTGCAGGAAGTGAGTGGTTTGGGGGCGCCTTTTACCTCGACCAGGCAGAGTCGGCAACCGCCATAGGGCTTGAGTCGTGCATCATGGCACATTGTTGGAATGGGAATTCCCTGGTCCTGACAGACCTCAAGGACGGTCTTTCCCGAATCAAAATCGACATCCTTGCCATTGATCGTCATCGTCAACATCTGCTTCATGAGAGTTATCTCCTGATTATAGTGAAGGTAGTTGAGCTCAAATGGCCGAAATCAGCGTTGTCACCTTAGCACGCAAAATCGGTATTCAATGAAATATCGGTGGGGAATATACCAAGAGAAAAATAAATATGCAATTATTGCATATTTATTTTTCTGTGCAGACAGGGACAGTTATGCGTCGACAGGAAAAGATATTTTGTGTTGGGCGGTAGATTCGATTAAACGGAATGTTCTTCTCTATAAAAACAATTCCCTGAATCGTTTATTGGCAAATATTTCTATTTCTTGCTGCAGTTGTCGATATTTTTTTATCAACTCACCTGCTTTTGGAGTCAGAACCGTGCCGCCAGTGTCCCCTCCCCCTTTTTGCGCCACAACCAGTTCATCGGCAATGTTTTCACGGAGGATTTTGATATGGGTCCAGGCTTTTTTGTAGTTCATGCCCATTTTTTCCGCCGCCTTGGCAATGGACCCTTCCTGCTCGATAAGCTCGAGTATCTCGGTTTTTCCTTTGCCAAAAAGGAGCTCCTTGCGGTCATTTTCGATCCAGGTTTTGGTTCGGACATGGAGGCTGCCCGCCGTTTTATGATCCATTGCAATTGATCCATTGGTAGGTGAAAGTGCGGTTGCGACGGTTTTTTTCAGCATACCGAAAGCGATCGATTGTTTCAAGCTGCTTGACGTCCGGGTGTACGTGCCGATTTAAGGTTTTACGACGCCATTTTACTTTGATTTGAAATAACCCGGCTCATTGCCCGCCTTCCATTTTATATTACAACCCATGCTGGGCCGCTGTTCCACAGTTACCGGAACTCCGGCGATCAGTTGGTCAATGGCGGCAGAAAGATCTGCCCCGGTGATCGGTTGGTCATTTCCTGGCCTCGCACTGTCAAACTGTCCCCGATACACCAGCTTTTGCTGCGCGTCAAAGAGGAAAAAGTCCGGCGTACAGGCCGCTCCGTAGATTTTTGCAGCCTGTTGCTGTTCATCGACCAGATAGGGAAAGGTGTAGCCGTGTTTTTGGGAGTCAAGCTGCATATTTTTCGGATTATCATCCGGATAGGCACTAAAATCGTTGCTGTTGATGGCCACAACGGTTATTCCCTGCTTCTGGAAGGCACGAATTTTCTCTACCAGTTTGGGTCGGATATGTATGACGTATGGACAGTGATTGCACATGAAGATGACCAGCAATCCTCGGTCAATTGACAAATCGGCAAGTGAATACGATTTTCCCTGGGGATCGGGAAGGGTAAAATCCGGGGCTTTCATCCCCAATTCCTGCATGGTGGAAGGTGTCAGTACCATAATAATTCTCCTCCTTTGGTGTTGGATTGGATAAACACGAAATACTCTCTCATAAAAAAATGGTTCAAGGAATTATGTATGCATCCCGAAAACAGGACGCAAGCTATTCCGGTTAAGCTCGGGCTTAAACGCTTGACGGCCCAGCACAGACAAGGTAATTTTCAAAGCATAATGTGATTATCACTAAAGTTCAGATTAGAAGGTCCAGAGGGATATGAGGTGCCCTTTGCACGGGTGTTCCGCAGCCTGGATGGCTGCGGTCAAGCCCCCAGGGATGGGTTTATGGCGTCCCGTGAAAAGGGCACCTCATATCCCCATATAGCTGAACTTTAGTGATAATCACAAAGCATAATTGAATAAAAACCTGGGGGAGTCTACGGACTGAGAATTCCGCTACAGCGGAGTGACCCTTTGAACCTGATCCGGTTAATACCGGCGTAGGGAACGGACCAATTGAGCGCCTGCCAGCCTGCTCCTCTTGAAAGACCGCTTCCTGCGATCTTTTTTTTCGTCAAAATAAGAGGAATTGCAGACAATGAAAACCCAGATGGAATACGCCCGGGAAGGAAAGATAACCGATACAATGGAAGAAGCGGCAAGGGAAGCCTCCATCTCCCCTGAAACCCTGCGAGACAATATTGCCAGAGGAACTGCCATTATCTGTCATAACAATGTCCGCCACAACGGCAAACCGCTTGCTGTTGGTGAGGGGATAAGAACCAGGGTCAACGCCAATATCGGCACGAGCAAAGACGACACCAGTATCGATAACGAGTTAGAAAAGGCACGGGTCGCTGTTAACGCTGGCGCCGACGCTCTTATGGACCTTTCCACCGGGGGACCGATTGACGAAATTCGCGCAGCCATAATCGCCGAAACAGATATCTGCATCGGTTCCGTTCCGCTTTACCAGGCCGCCTGCGACACCGTTATGAAAAAAGGTAAAGCCATTGTTGATATGACTGTCGACGACATCTTTGCCGGCATTAAAAAACACCTCGATGATGGGGTTGATTTCATTACCGTCCACTGCGGGGTGACTCTGCGTACGCTTGAATTTATGGACCGGGAGGGTCGGTTGCTGGATGTTGTGTCACGAGGCGGCTCCTTCACCTGCGCCTGGATGGCACACAACGAGGCAGAAAATCCTCTCTATGAGTATTATGACCGCCTGTTGGAACTGGTAAAACCCTATGACGCAACCCTCTCCTTAGGAGACGGTTTTCGCCCCGGTTGTATCGCCGATGCCACAGACAGAGCCCAGATCCACGAGCTGCTTCTCCTTGGCGAGCTCACTCAGAGAGCCTGGGATCAGGGGATTCAGGTGATGATCGAAGGTCCCGGCCATGTGCCGCTTAATCAGATCGAGGCAAATATAAAGCTCCAGAAACGCATTTGTCACGGAGCACCCTTTTATGTGCTTGGCCCGCTGGTTACTGATATTGCCCCAGGTTACGACCATATTACCAGCGCCATAGGTGGTGCCATCGCGGCAAGTGCCGGTGCCGATTTCCTCTGCTATGTCACGCCCAGTGAACACCTTTGTCTCCCCACCTCCCAGGACGTTCACGATGGAGTAATGGCCACAAGACTGGCAGGTCATGTCGCAGATATCGTAAAAGGCATCCCCGGGGCGATCGAACGGGATATCGCCATCTCCAAAGCACGACAAGCACTGGATTGGGAGAAGCAATATGAACTCGCCCTGGATCCGGCCCTGGCGCGTAAACGGCGCGGCGCAACCGCTGATGTTGCAGACGCCCATGGAGCATGTACCATGTGTGGTGAATTTTGCGCCTATAAGATCATGAATGGTCGAAAAAAAACCTGTACTCCATAGCCAAATATGCACGATGATTCTTTGTTACAAAGTTCATCATCATTAAGGAGATCCCGATGAAAATAACACTGCCCATGTCAAGTGGCGGCAACTATCAGGTCAACCCAAGCAAAATTGTCGCTCTGGGCTTGAACTATCTGGAACATATTAAAGAAAGCCAGTCTGTTGATAAAAAGGATCTGGCGGGCGAGATCCCCACCGAACCCCTTCTTTTTCCGAAAACACCAAACGTGCTGATAGGCCCCGGGGAAGCAATCATCCTGCCGGCATTTCTTGCCGAATACGGTTTTGCCGATTGCCGCACCGACCATGAAGCGGAGCTGGCGATAATCATCAAAGACCGGGTGAAAAACCTGTCGCCAGACAGCGCCATGGAGCACATCCTCGGTTTTACCTGTTTCAACGATATCAGTCAGCGCAACCTGCAAAAAGGCGATAAATCGGGCTGGTACCGGGGAAAATCACTGGATACCTTTGGCCCGATCGGTCCGAGGATCGTCACCCCGGAAGATATCGGCGATCCGCAGAATCTTGACATTGAATGTCGTCTTAACGGCCGGGTCGTGCAGCACTCCAATACCCGGCACATGATCTTTAAAATCCCCGATATTATTGCTTTTATCAGCAAAAACTTCACCCTTGAAGCCGGCGACATCATTATCACCGGCACGCCGAACGGAGTAAGCCCTTTACAAAACGGGGATAGAGTTGAGGTGGAGATAGAAAAAATCGGCATCCTCAGCAATCCGGTCAAAGCAGAACCGGTCAGATAATTACCGCCGATATAACTGACAGATTGTGCTTTTTTTACGGGGGCACAATCTATCTCAAGCTGCTTGCTTACCTTGGAATACCGGAAAAAGCACCAGCACGGCTCCGTGACAGGCTCCTCAATTTTC
Source organism: Desulfobulbales bacterium (assembly GCA_038204235.1). Classification (GTDB taxonomy): domain Bacteria; phylum Desulfobacterota; class Desulfobulbia; order Desulfobulbales; family Desulfocapsaceae; genus Desulforhopalus_A. The sequence continues at coordinate 13,446 of JBBRDD010000044.1, read as the reverse complement.
TAACTGTTTAAATGAGTTAGAGTGATGACCTCGGATAAAATCAAAGATTTCCAGGAAAATGGCGGGGCTTCCTTCATCTCTTTACTATTTTCTGATATGATTTATCTGTAATAACAAGAACAATGAAAACGAGCCCCTGTTTTGCCTGATTATTCAGGGGCGGTCTTGTAGGAATACTAACCGGTGATGCTGTGCCTTCATGAAAGATATTACCCAGAGCCTTTACACCGCTCCAACTCTCGCTATTGTCGAGCTTGTCAAAGAACTCACTATCGGCCAGCGGTCAAGCGATACTGTTGATCAATTGTCGATTTTTCTGCATTCGAATATTTTCCCAAAACTCGGACCTTTTTTTGTAGAAATATATTTTCCAGACAGTCAGTCCAGCGGCTTCCTTCCCGCAACGCCTTACTATCAAACAACAAATAGGAAAAACAATGTTCCTGGAACGATTGCCGGCAATCACCCGATCATCAGGCAATTGACAGAATCAGGCGTTGCTGTGCAACTGGTCAGTCAGCCGCAGGCATCTCTTTTTGCCACGGAGATAAACAATGCAAGCCATCTGCTCGTCCCTATCCTCGACGACCATGCACTCTCCGGCCTGCTGTATCTGGGCAGTGCCGCTCCTGTTACCATCACGGCGGACTTTCTCGACACCCTGCAAACGCTTGCAGCTGTAATCGGTTCACGCCTGAAAAGCATGGCAACCATCCGGCAACTGCAGGAATCCATGCATGCACTGGAGTACTCGGATCGGCTTCGTACAGTCCTGTATGAAATCAGTGAACAGGCCCAATATTCTAAAAATATCGATGACTTGTATGCAAAGCTTCATCAAAAAGTAGGCCGTTTACTCTACGCCCGCAACTTTTTTATTGCCCTGGTGGAGGAGCATCCGGATGGCAGATATATAAAATTCCCCTATTTTATCGATGAAATCGACACCCATTTTCAAGGAACAGAACGGAAACTCGACCAGAAGCAATGTTCCATCACCGGCTATTTACTCAAAACCCGGCAGCCACTGCTGCTCACCCCGACAAATTTTGAGCTCATCTGCGGTGAACAGGGCATCGAATGTGTCGGTGCAAAACCCTATTCCTGGCTGGGAGCACCGTTTTTTTTCGGTCATATCTCCGGCGTTGTGGCGATTCAGAGCTACAGCGAAGTTATCTATACCGAAAAGGATAAGGAACTCATGGCCTTTGTCGCCCGTCATATCGGCGATGCCTTAAACCGCAAGCGTGGTGTTGATGAGTTGCAACAAGCCAAGGAACGGGCCGAGCGGGTTGAGAAAAATAAGTCCATTTTTCTGGCCAATATGAGCCATGAGATCCGTACGCCGATGAACGGCATTCTCGGCTTGACGGATCTGGTCCTGCATTCGGATATTTCCGGCCAGAAACGTACCTATCTGGAAATGATCCATTCCTCTGCCGACAGGCTGCTAAAACTTATCAACGACATCCTCGATTTTTCAAAAATAGAAGCCGGAAAGCTCGAGCTGAACATGGCACCCTTCAGCCTGCGGGAAACCATCGCCGGAGCCCTGGAGATCCTGGCAGTAAGTGCCTCGAAAAAAAATATTGATCTGACTGTCGATTGCAATGAGAACATTCCGGATATATTGCGCGGCGATGCCGGGAAACTGAGCCAGATTCTGATCAACCTGGTTGGCAACGGCATAAAGTTCACCAACGCCGGAAAGGTGGGGCTTACCGTCCTGCAGGAGGGCCGGGGCCTGAGACAGGACAGTAAACAGACGGATCCTGTCGATCTTCATTTTCAAATCCGGGATACCGGCATAGGCATCCCCCAGGAAAAAATAAACAATATCTTCAAGGCATTCAGTCAAATCAGTACAAGCCAGAACTCCAACCAGCGAGGCACAGGACTCGGCCTGGTCATCGCCGGTGAACTCGTGGAAATGATGGGCGGTAAAATTTGTGTCGACAGCAAGCCGGAGATCGGAACGACCTTTTATTTTACCATCCGATTTGCGCCCGGACTGATTGATTCTGCCGAGCAAAATCCCAAAGAAGAGATCATTGTACCCGCTGCGAAAGACAAACCGGGCAGAAAACCACTCCACATCCTCCTGGTTGAGGACGAATATATTAACCGAACCCTCGCTGTTACTCTACTGCAACGCGAGGGATGGAAGGTGACGATAGCCGAAAACGGCCTCCAGGCCCTGGAAGGTGCGGAGGACACTTCCCTTGATCTGATTCTGATGGACATCCAGATGCCCGAAATGGATGGTCATGAGGCAACCAGAGCCATCCGCCGGCGCGAAAAAATTACCGGCAGACACATACCGATTATTGCAATGACCGCCCACGCGATTGAAGATGATCGGGAGAAATGTCTGGCTGCCGGCATGGACGGTTATATCGCCAAACCAATTCGCCTGGATACAATAGGATACCAGATTAAAAAAGTTCTGCAGTCCCGGTCAGCCTGAAATCAGGCTAAGCCCCAGACCCCGTAATTGGGGCCGAAGAGATCCCATTTTTTACTGTTCCGGGTGGTAAACCACTCCTTAAAGCGCAGATCCGTTCGCGTGCCGGCGTAAGGAAAACAGAGATAAAACCGGGCATTGCCTCTACTGTCCGGTTTTCTGCTCAGTCTCATCTGCGGGTTATTTTCCTGAATTTCGGCAAGAAGTTCCTCTGCTTCTGCCAGATCATGCAGTGGCACAGTCAAGGTATAATTATATTCTTCTTTCATTCGCATCCCCTTCTCGGTAAATTGTAACTACTCCCATACTAACCCCGCCAATACGCTTGTGCGGGACTCTGTTCAGTACCCCCTTGAGGGGTACTCTTTTCCGCACTCGCTTGACGGGTGCTCTGTTTAGTAGCCCCTTGAGGGGTATAAGTTCCTTCACGAAATAATTTTCTAGTAAAAAACACAAGAGATTTATTTCTAAGTCATTATTGAATTTAAGAAGCAGATGAATCCGACACCACAACAGGAAAAAAAGTCTTCCGGCAAACTCGGTACTTTTGCCGGGGTCTTTACCCCCAGCATCCTGACTATCCTCGGCATTATTTTATTTTTACGACTCGGCTACGTAACCGGCAGCGGTGGAGTTGGCCGGACGCTGCTTATCATCGCCATCGCCAATGTGATAACCATCCTGACCAGCCAATCCCTGGCGGCAATTGCCACCAATCTCAAAGTAAAAGGCGGCGGCGACTACTACCTTATCTCCAGAACGCTGGGAGTGGAGTTTGGCGGGGCGATCGGCATCGTCCTCTACCTTGCCCAATCGGTGTCCGTGGCCTTTTACTGCATCGGTTTTGCCGAGGCACTTTCCGCCATCCTCGGACCGGACTTTTTTCTTTCATCGCGGCTTATCGCCATGCTGGCGGTCGCCGGTATTTTTGCGCTCGCCTGGCTTGGTGCCGACTGGGCCACGAAGTTTCAATACGTGGTCATGATTCTTCTTGCTGGTGCTCTACTGTCGTTTTTTATCGGCGGCATTCCCCAGTGGCAGGAGCAGACATTTCTGGCCAACTGGTCACCGGAGGACGGCGTACCGCAACCCTTCTGGGTACTTTTTGCCATTTTTTTCCCGGCCGTAACCGGTTTTACCCAGGGAGTGAGCATGTCGGGTGACCTTCGCGACCCGGGAAAAAGTCTGCCTTTGGGTACTTTTATGGCCGTGGGTCTGTCTATTCTGGTCTATCTGGCTGTGGTTATTGTCTTTGCCGGGGTACTGCCCAACAGGGTCCTGATTGAGGATTATCAGGCGATCAAACTGGTGTCCCGCTATGATTTTCTGATCGATGCCGGGGTTATCGCGGCCACTCTTTCCTCGGCCATGGCCTCCTTTCTCGGCGGGCCCCGCATCTTGCAGTCACTGGCCGCGGATAAGATTTTTCCGATTCTTACCCCCTTTGCCGAAGGTTCCGGGGCAACCAATAATCCGCGCCGGGCGGTTCTGCTCACCTCTGCTGTTGCTGTTGGCGTGATTCTGCTCGGCCAGTTAAACCTGGTGGCCGGCATCGTCTCCATGTTCTTTCTTATTTCTTATGGGCTGCTCAATTATGCCACCTGGTATGAAGCCCACAGCGAGAGCCCTTCTTTTCGCCCCCGTTTCCGGTGGTTCAACAAATATCTCAGTCTGCTGGGCTGTTTAATCTGCGTCGGCGTGATTTTCGCCCTTGATCCGCAGTACGGCCTTATCGCCATAGCCATCCTGGCCGCCATCTACCAGTATGTAAAAAGCAAAGCAGGACCTGCCAGATGGGCAAGCAGCGGCCGATCCCATGCCATGCAGGTCATCCGGCGGCAACTGTTGAGCACTCTCGGGGAACCGGAACACGACCGGGACTGGCGACCCAATATCCTTGTATTTACCAAAGACCAGGAACGCCGACCCCACCTGCTGCGTTTTGCTGAATGGATCGGCGGAACCACTGGGCTGATCAGTGCGGTCACCTTACTTGAAGGCAGTGCACTCCAGGTCGCTAAAGAAAAAGAAATTGCTCTGGCGGAACTCAACAGCTGTATACGGGAAACAGGATTAAAGATATTTCCTCTGATCGTCTCCGGACAAGATATCGTCCAAACAACGGAAACCCTGCTTCAAGGCTACGGAATCGGACCGCTCAAAGGTAACACGGTGCTCTGCAACTGGTATGGAGAAACGATGACGTCCTTTCCGGGACTGACTACCATGAAGTTTGGCAGCACCCTGCGTCTGGCCTTTCACAATGGCTACAACCTCGTAGTCTTCCATGGAGATCCCCTGCGCACAGAACATCTCCTTGACCCGGAGAAAAAAGAACGCATCATCGATGTCTGGTGGAACAATGATGCCAGCAGCCGCCTCATGCTGCTTTTTGCCTATCTGATGACCCGCAGCATCCTCTGGGCGCAGGCGAGCATCCGACTCCTGGCCGTCGGTGAGTCGTCCGATCTGGCCGAAAATATAGCACTTGTCGAGCAGCAACTGGATGACGCCAGGATTTCGGCCCAACCGCTGCTGGTTCCGGACATTCAGCCCGAAACAGTAATCGCTCAATCAAGCGGCGCCGATCTTGTTTTTCTGCCATTTCGGATCAGAAAGTCGATGCTCACCGACCCCAGCGGGTTGAGCCTTGAACGAGTGCTAACCAGACTGCCGCCGGTTGCGCTGGTCATGGCCGCACGAGATATCGATCTTGACGCCGAACCCGAGGAAGGTGCTGCCGGGCAGCTTGCTCAAGCATTAGACACTCTGCACGATGCGGAAAAACGACTGGCAAAGGCGATTGAACAGCATCAGAAAAATGAGAAAAAGCTCCTTGCTGTCCATGAACAATTAGCAGCACTTCCCGATTCTCAGGATGATGCTGCCCGTGAAAAAATTACAAACCAGCGTGGCGAAATTGAAAATGAGATTGAAGAATCTTTTCGTAAAGTGTCGCGAGAACAGGTAAAAGTGGATGAAGCTATGAATCAGCTCAGAAAACTTGAGGGTAACAATCATAATCCTGACTCATAAAACACTTAAACCTGTCATGTTTATGCTGCCCCTGTTTATGCCGGACTTTTTACATAACCGGTGTTTCCTATCTCAGCCATCCCCTGCAATCATTCTCTAAAATTTCTACAACAACAAAAACCGATCAGTTTTTCGCGCGCGGGCAGGTGCTCTTGTATTGGATGAGAAAACCACTCCCCCCTCGATGAGGTATCTGCGAGTGCGGGAAACCCATTGGTAAAAAAAATTGTACCATTGCTCCAGAAGCAGCTTGACTAAGCTGTATTCATATAATACATGTCATGTATCAACCTATTTGATATACGTTTTCCCCTTGCCTGAAACATGTTGCTTCGCCAACGTATCGGCTGACAAAATCTATATAACGACACAAACAGATAAAGTTTTCTGCACCCCTTGCCGGGTGATAGTACCCTGAAGCAAAAGAAAGACAATTTGGTAATTATCAATGCAGCGACTTCATAGCAGAGTTGTCTGTTGATGTAGAGAAACCAGGTAGTCCAATTTAACCAAGGAGGTACAGGATGACTTATAAAATGCCCGGTACGTTATCTATTCTTGTATTCTTTGTCTATGCAACAAACGCCTATGCAGTACCCCCTCTCGCAGCAATACCGTACACAGACCCCTCAACAGGAATAGAATTTAACTCTATACCAGGCGGCTGTTATCTGATGGGTGATTCCGTCGGCGATGGCGATCCTAACGAGAGGCCTGTTCACGAGGTCTGTGTTTCCGATTTTGCCATTGGCAAAACGGAGATAACCAACGCTCAATACAAAAAATTCAACCCCGAACATAATAGCGGTTCTTCCCAAGGTTCTTCTCTCCAGGAAGAAAACCAGCCAGTTGTCAATGTCACCTGGGAAGACGCTGTCGCTTATGCTGAATGGCTTTCCAAAAAATCGGCCCAGAACTATCGGTTACCGACCGAGGCTGAATGGGAATACGCCGCCCGCGCCGGCTCCAGTCAGAGCCGCTTTTGGGGCAATGATCCCGATGAAGCATGCAAGTATGCCAACGTGGCGGATATGACGGCGAAAAAGCAGTGGGCCAAGTGGACATCTTTTGCCTGTGATGATGGTTACGCAGTTTCAGCCCCGGTAGGCAGCTTCCTGCCCAACGGCTATGGACTTTTCGATGTGCTGGGAAATGTGTGGGAATGGTGTGACGATGTCTATAACAGCGAGGCATATACAAAACTGCCGAAAAACAACCCGGTCTACAATGGATCAGGAGAATATCGTGTCATGCGCGGTGGAGGGTGGAGCAACGGGCCTCTTGGGATACGAAGCTCTCATCGTGTAGGCCTTTCACCAGATTTTGGCCATCACGCACTCGGTTTTCGCCTGGTTAAGACTGCACCGTGACATGCTATGAGATCAGGCTTGCTGATAATAAAAAAACAATCTGGAGGCACTATGAAGAGAAAGCACATTATCTTGTTTTTTTTCCCGCTCAGTCTGCTCTTGCTCTCCTGCACGCTGGCAATTGGTGCCAAGACTGATGCTGAACAGGCTATTGAAAAAACGGGTTTTATCGGCGCAGAAACCTGTAAAGACTGTCATGAAACACAATATGACAGCTACGCAAAATCAGTCCATTTCAAACCATCAATAAAAGGACCTCAATCGCAGGATGCATGCGAAACCTGCCACGGTGCCGGGGCAATGCACGTTGAAAAGGGCGGCGGTCGAGGAGTCGACATCTTCACCTTCGACAAGAGTACCGACCCTCTGGCAAAGTCGGCAAGATGCCTCACCTGTCACGGAAAAACACCGGATATGGATTTCTGGGATCTGGGCGTCCATAATCGAAATGACGTGTCCTGTGATTCCTGTCATGACCTGCATACTGCCAACGGTTCACAAAAGCCCAAGGAGCCGGAAGTCTGCTTTGGTTGCCATCGTGATATCAAAGTTGCCGCCAACAAGCGTTCCCATCACCCGATCATTGAGGGTAAGGTCAGCTGCTCTTCATGCCATGCCCCCCATGGCAATCTCAGCAAAGCAATGGTGAAAGCTGATGATCCGCAGCAACTCTGTTACAAATGCCACGCCGACAAACGAGGACCCTACGTCTACGAACATCCACCGGTTGCGGAAAACTGCCTAACTTGCCACACAACCCATGGCAGCATACATGAAAAATTGTTGACCGAAAAAGTACCAAACCTATGCCAGGATTGCCATGATTGGCAGCGTCATCCGGGGACACCCTATGATGCGAAAACTGCTTTTACCGGCCCAAGTCCCAGCAACCGGTATTTCGGGCGCTCCTGCCTGAATTGTCATGGTGCGATTCATGGGAGCAACACGTTTGAAAATAACGCCTTAACCCGATAGGAGGATGGAATATGAAAGATAAATATTTATTGCTTATCGCCTCAGCGCTGCTCGTCCTCCCCATGGATAGTTGGAGTCTCGCGGCTGAGGATGTGGATATGCGCGGCTCAGTTGAACTTGGCGGCCGGATCGTAGACAGCGATGACGAGAGCGCAAAATTTATGGAATATCGAGATCTCGATGATGGATTTATTGGTAATTTTACCTTCGATTATTCCAGAGATTCATATTTTTTTGGTGCCGAGGGGCAAAATGTAGGCCTGGATGATCAGTTTTATCAAATTACCGGCGGCAGTTATGAAAAATTCAAATATGCTTTTTTTTATGACGAAATACCCCACAACCTGTCGTTTGGGGCGCGGACCTTTTATTCGGGAATCGGCAGTGACAATTTGACCATCGATACATCCACTCCAGCCAGCCAGAATACATGGAATTCTTTTGACTACGAGGTTAAAACCAAAAAGTATGGTGCCGATGTCAAAGTAAACCTGGCTGCTCCGTTTTATTTTAACTTCGGGGTAAATAGAGAGGAAAAAGATGGCCTGAAACCTCTCGGGTCAGGTGGTTTTGCGGGAGTGGTCGAAATGCCGGAACCGGTCACCTATAAGACGAACAATTTCACCCTTGACGGTGGATATCGCTCGGATCAGCTATCGTTCAGGCTTTCAGGCTGGTACTCCACTTTTCAGAATGACAATAATTTTCTTGATTGGCAGAATCCATTTTCAGGCCTTACCGAAACCAATTCACTGCCGGCGGATAATAATTATGCCAAAATCGCGGCGAACATGATCTGGCGCCAACTGCCCTTGATGTCAACCCTGCTGGTTAACGGCAGCTATACCAATTTATCGAGTGATTTTTCTGTAGATGAGATTGGTGCGGCAATACCAGCGGGATTAAACCAAACAACCTTCGATGGAGACATTTCCACAACCAGATTTTCTACTACCTTTGCCTCGCATCCCGTTCAAAAACTGGATACCCGTCTCTATTATGAATACTATGACAAAGAAAATGATTCCACGGTTATTGAATATAACGATGATGGGAACGCGAGCCATCTCTACGACTATTCAAAAAACCGGATGGGTCTCGATGCGAATTACAAATTACCGTTTCACACGAGGATAAATAGCGGCTATACCTATGAAAATGTGGACCGCAACAATAGACCGGATGGTGACAGCAATACCGATAATCTGGTCTTCCTCAAGCTCAAGAATACCAGCCTTGATTTTATCACCGCAAAAATTGAGTATAGTTATCTGAATCGGGATACGGATGAAAATCACGATCTCGCCGGGCTGGCAATTACCGATGCGGAGTATATCACTCAGTTCGTTCAACGGTTTGACGTTGTCTCAAAGTCGAAGAATGCGCTGAAGTTTGCTTTCGAGTTCTCCCCATTGGACACTTTTGATTTCGGCCTGGCTTACACCTATGTAAACAATGATTATCATGATGTCACACTTGGCCGAACAGCAGACAAGGGCCATGAGTTTTATGTGGATTTCATGTGGCGGGCAGCAAAAATACTCAACCTGAGCGGTTTTGCCGGCTACGAAAAGTATCAAGCCGATTCCAATCATTACAACTTTAGCCCAGGTCAATTCGCTGATCCGACCATCGATGACGGGAATCCTGCTTCGTATCGCTGGTATCAATCAATTGACACCGATTTCTGGACCGTAGGCCTTTCGAGCAAGATCCCGCTCATGCAAGATCGCCTGCAGCTAAACCTGTCATGGCAATATCAAAACTCAGACGGCACGAGCGATTTCACGACCCTGGGCCTTTCACCACTGCTGCCGATTAACAACTACGAGGATTACAACATTACGACTCTGGAAGCAAAAGTGGCGTATGCCCTGACCGAGGCAATGGATTTAACCTTGGGGTATATGTATGAAAAATTAACATACCAGGATAATCAATATGATGGATATATCTACAATCCCTCGGGAACATATTTAAGTGGCGCCTATACAGATCACGACTACGAAAATAATGTAGGATATTTAACCATTCGATACAAATTCTGATGAACTGGCAGGTTTAAAGCAAACCGGCGCACTTTTTTGTGCGCCGGCAAGCGGACCCCAGCCTGGATTAAACAGGTCTCGCTCCGACCTGGGATACAAGCCAAACAACTTTGATTCCTGCACATACTCTTTATATTTCCATTCTTTTTCTCTATTCAGCGAAGTCGGAGTGCCCCCACCACCTTCCAGACCAGTGCGCAAAAGGCGAAAAGTGAAAAAGGATCAACAGAAAAGGCCTGGAAAAAACGCAAAAAAAAAGATAGGTTGCGACAAATGATCGGGTTGCAGCAGGAAAAGATAATGGAAACAACAGACCATCCTGACAAAATGACAACCCATACCCTACTCTCTTGATTGATATGACTACCCCAAAATTTGGAACCGTGCTTGGCAAAGCGCCAGGTGATGTGCCGGTATATTCTTCTGATTATGACACGGCAGATAAAAAGGAATTTCCCAATCGCAAGGCGTACCGATCCTTTGTCGATGGCATCTTTATGGGGTACAAATGGCAATGTGTCGAGTTCGTCAGGCGCTGGTTGTATATTAACCGGCAGTGTACCTTTGACGATGTTTCCATGGCCTATGATATCTTCCGCCTTCGTAATATCAAAAAACACAGCGATAACAGCCTTCTTCCCCTTCATTCCTTCAAAAATGGCGGGCGGCGGCGACCTGAGCCGGGATGTCTTTTAATCTGGGAGGCAGCCGGCGAATTTGCCGTCACCGGTCATGTTGCCATTGTGACAGAGGTGCATGATACATACATCCGGGTCGCTGAGCAGAACGCTGACAACAACGTCTGGCCTGAAGGTCAGACCTTTTCGCGGCAGCTGCAGACCAGGACAACAAAAGAAGGGGGATACTGGGTTGAACCGGACCATGAAGATACCTCTATTCTCGGTTGGGTTATGCAAACCGATGATGACAGATTTGCTGAAGAAATTACCGCTCTCGACATGGGGATATTTCCTCCGATTATGGATGAAGTGGACGATACCGGGCACGCCAATTCGCCCTGGATTGACACCAGTAATCCGGCGGGAGCGGCTTATGTGGCAAGCTCCGGTCATAAGCTGACCGGTGATCCGGATAACGCCCGCAAATACTTTTGTCTTTCTGAAACAGCGTTTGCAGAACTCCATCGGGCAACAAACGAACTGCATCATCTTTTCATGCGGGCCACCGAGTTTGTCCTCCAGGAGGATACATTACTGCAACATTTCAACCTTCCTCCAGCTCTTTGGCCAAAGATTCGCAGTTCCTGGGATAGTCGAAAAAACTCCATGATCACCGGCCGATTCGATTTCAGCATCTCCGAAAGAGGCCTCAAAACATACGAATACAATGCCGATTCAGCTTCCTGTTACCTCGAAGCTGGTCGTTTGCAGGCAGAATGGGCCGTACATTACGGATGCACGATAGGACGCAGTCCCGGTGAGAAACTTTATGGCTGTCTGGTTCAGGCGTGGAAGGCAAGGAAGATTCAGGATATTCTGCACATCATGCAAGATGAAGACGACGAGGAGACTTACCATGCTCTTTTCATGAAGTCAGCGATGGAAGAGGCAGGTATCACCGTAAAGATATTGCATGGACTGTCAAATCTTCACTGGAGCAACGGGAATATTGTCGACTCAGAAGGCATCCCGATAAAACGGGTGTGGAAGACGTGGGCCTGGGAAACAGTCCTTGATCAGGTGAGAAAGGAGATGGAAGAGCACGATGTCGCTGATATACGTTATAATTCAACGTCCTCACCCCGGCTTGTCGATGTTCTATTACGACCCGAGGTTATGGTTCACGAACCCCTCTGGACGCTTATTCCAAGCAACAAGGCCATCCTGCCCGTCATGTGGATGCTCTTTCCAGATCACCCGTATCTGCTCAACTCTCAATTCGAACTGACTGATGAGTTACGCAAAAGCGGTTACGTGGCAAAACCGATTGTCGGCCGTGCCGGGGAAAATATCGTCATAACAGAGACAGATGATATTATTGGCAAAACAGAGGGTCGTTTTGGCAGCCGTCAACGAATTTATCAGAGCTTATGCCGTCTTCCGCAAGTGGATCGGATGAATGTTCAGGTATGTTCCTTTGCCGTTGCGGGCTCCTTTGCCGGAGCCTGCGTACGGGTTGATCCATCTTTGGTAATACGAGGTGCAAGTGATCTGATGCCGCTGCGCATCATCCCGGATGATGCATATCGACAGATGAAAAAAAGACAGGATGACGGCAAGTAGGCCGTCATCCCGGTATAACAGATTCGGTGCTGGTGAACGATTACGATTAATCAGCAAAAATTTTATGCAGTGAAGGCAGCAACTCGGCGTCGATCTCCCCAAGATACTCCTCCCAGCGCTCTCCAAAGCGGTAAAAGGCCATTGACGCCAGTTTCTTGGTGATAATGGCATCCCGGTAAGACTGGAGCTGCTCTGTGTTCAGGATATCCATAATATGCTGTGCTCCGAGCTTTTCACACAGCACCGAGGGGATGTAGTGGACCATAACCTTCCAGACCAGTTCGCTGTCGGCAAGGATCTCGGCAAGACGGAGTTCCAGCTGATCCTGAAGAGCAAAGATCTGCTCGCTGGTAGACTCCGACAGTTCAAAAAGCGGTACTGACGGATCGGCATCGTACAGACGCAGAAGCAAACCGGTTTCCATACGACCATAACGATCGACCATATGGAGAACATCCTTGGTCAGTGCCCAGCGTGTCGCGCTATCATTGAGCAGTTTATCTTCGTAATCTTCCTGGAGAAGAAAGCCGGTGAGCACTTCAGCAATCGAGCTGCTGAAAACACCGCCTTTATTGGCGGTGGAATCCTTTATCTGCTTGATACTCGTCTGGGTAGCGATATATCTTCTGGCCGCGTCGTCGAAGAAGACGTTTGCCCCCTCGACAATAAACTGCAGTTCGCCAAAGAGCTCCAGAAACCGGCGGATATTCCCTTGATTGATTGTATCCTTGAAACCGCCACAGGGGATAAAGGCCCGGATATTCGCCTCGCTGATATATTTTCGATGCTCCGGATTACTAAGGAAATTTCGGTGGAACAGCGCTCCGTCCTCAACAATGGTGCCATCAGGCAAGGTGATGTTATGGGCCTCTATCGGCACCATAAAACCGTTTTTGCTTAACTTTTCCACAGGAAACCGCAAAGAATTGGCTCTTGGTGAAGAGTTGCGCATAAAGGCCAGTTTCATCAATTCTTTTTTATCAAGTCCCTGCGGATCAAAGAGAATCGAACCTCCGTCGACGATCAGACAGATCTTTCCTTTATAACATTGAATCTGGTTCGCACCGAGGTCACCGTCCGGACCGCCGGTAATCATCAGATTCAGCTCTTCTTCCTTTGCATTGTAATGGTCAATCAGCGTTCTGAAAGATCCCATAATGGAAGTTGTGGTCATTCCCGAAACGGCGATGCTGTCACCCACTTCGGCATAAATTTTTTCCATGTCATCGGTCACGATAACCGAACGACCGTCCACCTGCAGCTCAACACCTTTAGGGCCCTGATCATAAAGACCAAAGGTCTCGCCATTC